>JAJZJD010000067.1 GCA_021828445.1 bacterium | reverse complement strand
TTTTGCAAGAACTTTCGTAATTGCAGCGGTTAATGTTGTTTTGCCGTGGTCAACGTGACCTATGGTTCCTATGTTGACATGGGGCTTAGATCTGTCGAATTTCTCTTTGGACATTTAGTTCCTCCTAATAATATCTATTTACCTTGCGATTTAGCTATAATTTCTTCGGATATAACCTTGGGCACCTGCTCATATTTTAGAAATTCCATAGTATAATTTGCCCTTCCCTGCGTTTTAGACCTTAAATCCGTAGAGTAACCGAACATTTGAGCCAGCGGAACCTCGGCATTTATAACCTGAATTCCGGCGCGTGCTTCTAAATTTAAAATTTTTCCTCTTCTTGAATTTAAATCTCCTATAACGTCGCCCATAAATTCTTCAGGAACTAAAACTTCTACTTTCATTATAGGCTCCAGAAGTGCGGGATTGGCTTTTTTGGCTCCGTCTTTAAACGACATCGAAGCCGCAATTTTAAATGCCATCTCCGACGAATCTACGTCATGAAACGACCCGTCGAATACCGATACTTTGACATCGACCACGGGATAACCTGCTAAAACTCCGGTAGTTAAAGCCTCCGTAACGCCTTTATTTATTGCCGGTATATATTCCTGCGGAATAACCCCGCCTTTAATTTTATTTACGAATTCATATCCTGCGCCTTTTCCTAACGGTTCTATCTCAAGCCATACATGTCCGTATTGACCTCTGCCGCCGGATTGGCGTATAAATTTGCCTTCGGATTCGACTTTTTTATTAATTGTTTCTTTATATGCAACCTGAGGCTTGCCCACATTTGCGTCAACTTTGAATTCGCGGGTTAACCTATCTACGATTATTTCGAGATGAAGCTCGCCCATACCCGAGATTATTGTTTGTCCTGTTTCTAAATCTGTTTTAACTCTAAACGAAGGATCTTCCACGGTCAACTTTTGAAGAGACAGTCCTAATTTTTCCTGGTCTGCTTTAGTTTTCGGCTCAATAGCGACAGAAATAACAGGATCAGGAAATTCCATAGATTCGAGAACTATAATATTTGACTCATCGCAAAGAGTATCTCCGGTGGTAGTGGTTCTTAAGCCGACGGCGGCGGCAATATCGCCCGCATGCACTTCTTTAATTTCTTCTTTTTTATTAGCATGCATTTTTAAAAGCCTTCCGATTCTTTCTTTTGAATCCTTAACAGAATTATATACATAAGAACCGGATGCAAGAACTCCGGAATAAACACGTATGTAGGTAAGCTGTCCGGTATAAGGGTCAGAGGCTATTTTAAAAGCTAAAGCCGAAAAAGGTTCGTCGTCGGACGGACGCCTTACTTCTTCTTTTTCTGTTTTGGGATTTATTCCTATCATCGGCGGAACGTCAAGGGGAGAGGGTAAATAGTCCACTACCGCATCGAGTAACGGTTGAACTCCCTTATTTTTAAAAGCCGAGCCGCAAAAAACCGGAACTACTTTAAATTCTAAGGCGGCTTGTCTTATGGCTTTCTTAGCCGTCTCAACATCCACTTCTTCGCCTGCCAAATATTTTTCCATTAAACTATCGTTAAAATCGCATGCTCTTTCAATAAATTCATCATGATATTTTTTAGAATCCGCCTTATATTCTTCAGGGATATCGATAATATCGTATTCCGCACCCAGAGTTTCATCTTTATATAAATAGGCTTTCATTTTAGCAATGTCGATTATGCCTTTAAAATTCTCCTCTAATCCCATGGGAATCTGCATTACGACCGGAACGGCGTTAAGCCTTGTTCTTATCATATCGACGCATCTGAAATAATTTGCGCCCGTCCTGTCCATTTTATTGACAAAACATATCCTGGGAACTTTATATTTATCGGCCTGTCTCCATACAGTCTCCGATTGAGGTTCGACGCCTGCAACACCGTCAAAAACTGCAACGGCGCCGTCTAAAACCCTTAAAGATCTTTCGACTTCAATCGTGAAATCGACATGCCCCGGGGTATCTATTATATTTATTCTATGATTTTTCCAGAAGCAAGTCGTTGCCGCAGAAGTAATCGTTATTCCTCTTTCCTGCTCCTGCTCCATCCAATCCATGGTGGCAGTACCTTCATGTACTTCACCTATTTTATAATTAACCCCCGTATAATACAAAATTCTTTCGGTGGTAGTAGTCTTTCCGGCGTCAATGTGCGCCATTATGCCTATATTTCTAGTTTTATCTAAGGATATTTTATCTGCCATTTATAAACCCATTACCATTTAAAATGAGCAAAAGCTTTATTCGCTTCAGCCATTTTAAAAGTATCCTCCTTCTTTTTAATTGAACTGCCTCTATTGTTTGCCGCATCCAATATCTCAAGAGCTAAGTTTTCTTCCATAGACTTCTCGTTTCTTGACCTTGCATAGCCGATAATCCACCTGATCGCCAAATATAATCTTCTGTCGGCTCTAACTTCCACAGGAACTTGATAGTTTGAACCGCCTATTCTTCTAGCTTTAACCTCTAAAACGGGCTTCACGTTTTCAATGGCCTGCTTAAAAATCTTAAATCCGTCGTCTTTGGTTTTTTCGGAAATGATGTCAAGGGAACCATAAAATATTTTTTCGCTTATACTTTTTTTTCCGTCATACATAAGTTTATTTAAAAACTTCTGCACCACTTTATCATTGAACTTTGGATCGCCTTCAACGACTCTTTTAACAGCTCTTTTTCTTCGGGACAATTTTCCGCTCCTTACTTTAACACGTTATTTTTCTATGTTTTATTTATTTGTTTTATTTATTTGGCCCTTTTAGTTCCGTACTTCGACCTGCTTTGTTTTCTTCCGTTAACGCCCACGCAATCAAGCGCTCCCCTTATTATATGGTATCTGACGCCCGGCAGATCTTTTACTCTTCCGCCCCTTATTAACACAACCGAATGTTCCTGTAAATTATGCCCTTCTCCCGGAATATAAGTAGTTACTTCCATTCCGTTGGTTAATTTGACCCTCGCCACTTTTCTGAGAGCGGAGTTCGGTTTTTTAGGGGTTGTCGTGTAAACCCTGACGCATACCCCTCTCTTTTGAGGCGAACCCTTTAATGCCGGAGAAGATGTCTTTTTGGCAACTTTTTTCCTTGCATTCCTGATTAACTGATTTATGGTCGGCACTTTTACTCCTTTTATTTATTTTTATAACTAATTAGTGGAATTTAAGATTTTAATATTTAATTAATTTTTTGTCAACATATTTTTTGCATTTTTATATCTCATCGACATCAAGATGCGAATATTTTTTAAAGCCCGTTCCGGCAGGTATTAATCTCCCCATAATAACATTCTCTTTCAGGCCTTTTAAATTGTCGATTTTACAATGAATAGCGGCTTCGGTTAAAACCTTTGTGGTTTCCTGAAAAGATGCCGCGGAGATAAAACTTTCCGTGCTCAGCGATGCCTTTGTTATACCCATCAATTCAGGCTCTGCAATAGCAGGAGTTCCGCCTTCCCCGATTATTCTCTCGTTTTCCGCATCAAACACGTTTTTATCTATTACTTCGTCTTCAAGAAATCTTGAGTCGCCGGAGTTTTTAATTCTAACGTTTTTAAGCATTTGCTTGACGATAACTTCTATATGTTTGTCGTTGATTTTAACGCCTTGAAGCCTATAAACTTCCTGAATTTCATCGACCAAAAATTTTGCAAGCTCTTTTTCTCCAAGAACTTTCAGTATATCATGGGGATTAGGCGATCCGTCCATAAGCGGCTCTCCGGCGTTTACGTAATCTCCTTCGTGAACGCTGACAAGCTTTCCTTTAGGAATAAGATATTCTCTCGGTTCCCCGTGAGGAGGGGTTATGACGACACGCCTTTTCCCCTTAAAATCACGTCCAAAAGATACTTTTCCGCTTATCTCCGTGATAACCGCCCATTCCTTAGGCTTTCTTGCCTCAAAGAGCTCTACGACTTTCGGTAAACCGCCCGTGATATCTTTAGTTTTTGTGGTTTCTCTTGGAATTCTTGCAATTATATCCCCTGCAAAGATTTCGTCTCCTTCCTGAACGGACAGATGAGCGCCTATAGGCATTAAATATGATTTTTCTTGATGCGCCGATTTAATTACTATCTTAGGTCTTAAGGTCTGATCTCTCGACTCGATAATTACCCTTCTGGATAGTCCGGTGGTTTCGTCAACCTGCTCCTGCATTGTTTCATTTTCCCTAATATCGTCGTATTTAATTTTACCGGATATATCTGAGATTATAGGATTAATATATGAATCCCAATCCGCCAAGAGAGTGTTCTTTTTAACAGCGGAGTCAGGTTCGACTTTAATTTTTGAACCGTAAGTCAGTTGAATTTTTTCCAATTCCCTTCCTAAATCATCTACTATAATTATAGCGCCGTTTTTATTCATTACGACATATTCTTTATCTCTGTTTTTAATAACGTTAAGATTCTGAAACTTAACCGTGCCGTCGTATTTATTTTCTATACTTGTCTGTTCGGTTCTTCTTGATGCGGTACCCCCGACATGGAATGTTCTCATTGTGAGCTGCGTTCCCGGTTCTCCTATAGACTGTGCCGCCATAACGCCTATAGCTTCGCCTATGTTAACCAAATGTCCTCTGGCCAGATCTCTCCCGTAACACTTTATGCAAACCCCTGTTTTAGCTTTACATGTTAATACCGACCTAATTTTAACGCTCTCTATATGAGCGTTCCCTATTTTACTCGAATGGGATTCCTGAATTTCTTCATTAGCCTTGATGATTAGTTCGCTCGAAAATGGATCTATAATATCCTCCAGGGCAACTCTTCCAAGTATTCTTTCTTCAATAGGCTCTATTGTTTCTCCGCTTTCAACCAGCGTGGACACGACTATGCCGTCCATCGTGCCGCAATCCTGTTCCGTTATAATATTATCCTGGGAAACATCCACTAACCTTCTTGTTAAATAACCGGAATTAGCCGTCTTTAAGGCTGTATCAGCCAATCCTTTTCTTGCTCCGTGGGTAGATATAAAATATTGCAAAACAGTTAATCCTTCCCTGAAATTTGCGGTTATAGGCGTTTCTATAATTTCACCCGACGGCTTAGCCATCAATCCTCTCATACCGGCAAGCTGTCTGATTTGGGTTTCGGAACCTCTTGAGCCGGAATCGGCCATGATAAAAATTGAATTAAAACTTTTCCCGTGCATTTTTTTCTTTTTATTTATGTCGGAATATTCCTGCGTTCCCAATTTATTCATCATAACCCCGCCGATCTCATCGGTAGCGTTAGCCCATGTATCCACAACTTTATTGTATCTCTCTCCGTTGGTTATTAAACCTTCTTTATAACTGTTTTCAATCTCTTCAACAGTTTTTGTCGCAAATTTAATAATCTTATTTTTTTCTGTCGGAACCTCCATATCGCTTATGCATATGGATATACCGGATTTAGTCGAATATTCATAACCCATAGATTTTAGTTTATCGGCAAGAATAACGGTCTTTTTTGGACCGCAAACCCTGAAAGCATAGTCGATTAAATTTGTAATCTCTTTTTTAGACATTACCGTATTTATTAAATCAAATGCGATTTCTTCAGGAATTATTTCATAAAGTATAACCCTGCCTACCGTGGTCGTCTCGATTTTTTTGTTAATTCTAACCTTTATGCGGGCATGCAGACTGACATGT
>JAJZJD010000066.1 GCA_021828445.1 bacterium | reverse complement strand
CCGCCGCCGGTATTTTTCCGTTCCGAGCTTCTATGGATAAAGGCGGGCTTTCGCTGGGATACAGAACCGTCAGGCTCAAAGAAAAAACGTTTCTGGGCGAAGCCGGTTTGACGGTTAACGGGCACGAGTTTCATTATTCCAAACTTATCGGGACTACCGGAAACGGAAACGGCGGCGGCGCGGATAATAAGGACGCTTCCGGCAGCAGCAATTATTACGGCGGTTTTAAAGATTGCAGAAACGTAATGGAATACGAAAGCATAAGCGCTCCGGGTATATTTAAGCCGGAAGGGTATAATATTTTAAATACGGTAGGCAGTTATATCCACTTATCGTTTTATTCCAATAAATTAATAGCTAAAAATATCGTAGAAAGCGCAAAAAATTAATTTAAAACTAAAAAATAGATATAATTGCAAGGAGAAATAAGTATATGACGGAAAAAGAAAACGCCCTTAAAGATATATGCACCGCCGGAATGAAATATGTTTCGGCTAAAGAAAATGTCGGATTAGAAAAGCTCAAAGAAAACATAATAAGCGGCAAAGCCGTTATTCTGCACAATAAAAACAGGGACAAATTTGTCGGAATAGGAAAAGATTTAACTACAAAAATAAACGCAAGCATAGGGACTTCTACAAACCATATAGATTTGGACGAAGAAATCAGAAAGGCGGTTATCGCGGAAAAATCCGGAGCGGATACATTAATGGAGCTTAGCGTGGGAGGGGATTTAGACCTTATAAGAAGGGAAATTTTAAACAATACCTCTCTGCCGGTCGGAACCGTTCCTCTTTATCAGGCATTCAGGGAAGCTATAGATATATATAAAAATCCCGTAAAAATGCCCGATGAGCTGGTTTTAGACGTTATAGAAAAACAGTGCGCCGACGGCGTTTCTTTTATGGCGATACATTCCGGCTTAAATATGATGTCTTTGGAGAGATTAAAAAAGCAGTCTTACAGGTACGCCGGTCTCGTTTCAAAGGGCGGAGCGTATATGATAGCGTGGATGATAGAAAACAATAAAGAAAACCCTTTATACGAAAGATTTGAAGACGTGCTTAAAATTTTAAAAAAATACGATACGGTATTGAGTCTCGGAAACGGTTTAAGAGCGGGCGCTACGGCGGATTCTTTCGACAGGGCTTATATGCAGGAACTTATCATCAACTGCGAGCTTTGCGATATAGCAAGAGATTATGGAGTTCAGGCTATCGTCGAAGGTCCGGGACATATCCCGATAGACGAGATAGAAGCCAACGTTAAAATTCAGAAAAAAATGTCGAACGATGCTCCGTTTTATGTTTTAGGACCTCTCGTTACCGACGTTGCGGCAGGCTACGACCATATATCTTCGGCGATAGGCGGAGCTTTGTCGTCTTCTTTCGGAGCGGATTTTCTGTGCTACGTGACTCCGGCGGAACATCTAGGTCTTCCTTCCGAAGAAGACGTGGAAATAGGCGTTAAATCGGCAAAGATTGCCGCCCATATAGGAGATATGATAAAATTAAAGAAAACGGGCGACGATTTGAATATTTCTAAAGCGAGAAGGGATATAGACTGGGAAAGCCAGTTCAGATATTCGATAGACCCGGATTATTCGAGGGCGGTTTTTAAGTCTAAAAATAACGATGAAACGGCGGGATGCAGTATGTGCGGGGAATTTTGCGCTCCGTTAAGGGTGAAAAAATATTTCAAATATGAAATCAAACAAGGAAAAAAGTCTTAATATTAAGTTTACCTTAGGCGCCGTTTTCGTTTTTTTATTTGCCTTAATTATATTCTTCAGCCTTAAGGGCGTGGTCAAAGTGTACAGGTTAAGGGCAGAACAGCAAGGTATGGATAAAGATATTGCCGGAATTAAAAAAAGCAATAAAAAAATAAGCGATCAGATTTATGAACTGACTTATAACAAACAATATATCGCTAATCTGGCAAGGGAAAAACTTAATATGATAAAGCCCGGCGAGATAGTATTTAAATTTATAGGCAAAAACAAAAAAAACAAAAATACTAATAAGGCTGGCGGAAAAGAATAGTGCAGATTGCTTCGCCTGCGCTCGCAATGACGGCGGATTGGTTAGCTGCGCTGGACTTTGTCAGCTAACGCTCGCAATGACGGGCGGGTTTAGGAAATCTCAAAATATTCCGGATAAAAACCGTCCTGCATTTTAATATTTATCGTTTTATTTATTTTTTCTTCAAGCGCTTTTATTATTTTTTCGTTTTCATACAGCTTATTCATAACGCCCGGGTGAACGGTAGCCGTAATTTTTTTTGCCCTCGTCTTTTTTGCATGGCGGGAAACCGCTCTTAATATTTCAAAGCAGATGGTCTGAGTAGATTTTATCATACCGGAGCCTTCACACATAGGGCATTGTTCCAAAAACACGGCCGCGAGACTGTTACCCGTCCTTTTTCTGGTCATTTCGACGAGCCCCAGTTCCGTTATTCTGTTAATGGTAGTTTTGACCCTGTCGTTTTTAAGCGACTCTTCCAGAGTTCTGTAAACTTTTTCTTTAGAGTCTTCCTTAGCCATATCGATAAAGTCGATTACTATAATTCCGCCTATATTCCTGAGCCTTAATTGAAACGCGATTTCTTTTGCGGCTTCAAGATTTGTTTTAAGTATAGTGTCTTCAAAATTTCTCTTTCCGACGAACTTGCCGGTATTAACGTCTATCGCCGTAAGCGCCTCTGCGTGGTCTATTACTATATAGCCTCCCGATTTAAGCCAGACTTTTTTGTTCAGCGACTTAGAAATTTCTTTTTCGAGGCTGAAGCGGTCGAACAAGGAAACCCCGCCCTTGCCCTTGTACAATTCAACGATGTTAATGTATTCGGGGGACTGGATAGAAAGAAATTCGGTAATCTTTTTGTATTCGTCTTTTTCGTCTATTATAATTTTATCGATTTTTTTATTAAGGAAGTCCCTTAAAACTCTTAAAGACAGGCCGATGTCCCTGAAGATAAGTTCAGGGGCTTTTGCTTTAAGCTGTTCGTTATATATATTGTTCCATAAACTCGTAAGAAATTTGATGTCTCTTTCGATGTCTATTTCGGAGGCATTCTCGGCGGCGGTCCTTATTATAAAACCGGTGCCCTCGCTCCTATATTTCAGGACTATGTTTTTAAGCCTTTTTTTCTCCGCGTCGCTTCTTATTTTTCTTGAGATTCCGATAGACGAAGAGGTCGGCATATATACGAGGAACCTGCCGGGAAGGGATATATGGCTTGTAACCCGGGCGCCTTTGGTCTTTACCGGCTCTTTGGCAATCTGCACGAGAATTTCCTGATTTTTTTTGACGAGCTGGTCTATATTAGGCAGACCTTTTCTATTCCTTTTGGGCTTTTTGCGTTTTGAGGAGGGTTTATCGTTTTCCGCATTTTCCGGCTCCTCCGTTCCAGATTCGAAAAAATCGTAATCCGAACCTTCTATCTCAAAAAAATCCCCGGCATATAAAAATGCCGATTTTTCCCATCCTATGTCGATAAAAGAAGCCTGAATGCCCGGAAGAACCTGCATCACCTTCCCTTTATAAATATTTCCGTGTTTAGGAGTGCTTTCGTCGCGCTCTATAAAAATTTCGGCCAACTTGCCGTCCTCTATCAACGCAATCCTCGTTTCAAAATCATCTTTATTTATGATAAGTTCTTTAGTCAATTATGTTCCCCGCTATATAGTAAAGTATAACTTCAGCGATAATTAAATATATTATTGTTTTTTACCGATATTATTTTACCACATTAAACAATATAAAATAAATAAGTTAAGTTTTTTAAATTCTGAAATTTGCCGATTTAATTTTATTTGGATTTATTTTTAATATATATGATATAATAAATTTAAAATTTTAATTAATTAAAATTAAATAATATTCGGGAAAGAGGATATAAAATTATATGGATGAGAATGTGGTTTTGTGCGCCGTATGCAGTTGGAGGGGCGTCTGCAAAAAAAAGTACAGCATTTCCGGAATCGAGATTTTCAACTGTCCGGATTTTTCCAGAGACGTTTCGATTACTATATCGGGCATCGAAGAACTTATGCACTTTATAAATAATTTTAAAAGCGACAGGATAAACTAATTTGAAAAAAGATAAGCTTACCGCCGTTATCGTATTTCTGGTAATAATATTTATCGTTTTTGTATTCGGACTCTTTATAGGCAAAAAATTGTCCCCTAAAAGCTCAAAAGAAGGAACGATAAAAGAATCCGCCTTAAAAAATAAAAATACGCAGAAGACCGGACAAAACTCGGAAGAACAAAATCCCGTTTCCTCGGATAATATTAAATTTGCTCCGATTTCAAAATTAGCCTCTTTAAAAAAAGGAAAAGTAAAAGTTGGAAAAACGGAAAAGATTCTAAAGCCCGAAAATAAGCCTGCGGTAAAACCCGAAGTAAAAACTAAAATAGTTTACGTAAAAAAGCCTGTTTACGTATATAAATATGTAACAAAAAAGCCCTTTAATTCTAAAGTTTATTATACTATTCAAGTGGCCGCTCTTAAAAATTATGCGCAGGCTAAAACTCTGGCGGACAAGCTTAATTCTATGGGATTTTTTGCATATATAGTTCCCATCAGCGTTTCCGGCAAGACCACAAAAGCGGTTTATCAGCAGGTCAGGGTCGGAAAATTTTCTACGGTTAACGGGGCTAAATCCATAGAAAATATTATATCAAAGAAATTCAAAGTAAAGCCATATATTATCAAGGTCGATTAAATAAGCGCCGCCTAACGCCGGACCCTCAATCCTCTCAATTCTAAATCATCTCCCCCTTTGTTTCCATTATCCCCATTATCAAGAAAAACTTCTATTATGCGATATAATTAAATTATGGCTATCGGGGCTGTCGGTAATAAATTATATTGACATGCTAAAGGAAATAATATATATTAAATGATAATTATTACTATTTAATTAAGAAAGGGGGCAGACTTAAGTCTGCCCCCTATAAAAAGGAGGTATTTTTATGTGCGAAGAAAATTATGAAGAATTTGAAATTGCGGCTGTCGGAAAACCTGTTCCGTCTTTCGGGGAAATCAATACTTATGATCCGAAGACCCATGGGTTCGGAAAATTCAGCTTAGAAGAAGCTAAAAAAAATAAAAAATGGACTATTCTGGTATTTTATCCCGCAGATTATACGTTTGTATGTCCGACCGAGCTTGCCGATTATGCGGAAAAGCAGACTGAACTGGAAAAAATGGGAGCGCAGATAGTTTCTATAAGCACCGATACCCATTTCGTTCATATGGCGTGGCATAGAGACGAGAAACTTCTGGAAAAAGTAAAGTTTATTATGGGCGCAGACCCGACTGGGAAGGTTTCAAGGTTGTTCGACGTTTACGACGAAGAAAGCGGTCTTGCCTTGAGAGGTACGTTTATTATTAATCCCGAAGGCGTTCTCGTCGCTTCCGAAGTGAATTTCTTTAACGTCGGCAGAAATGCTGACGAACTCGTCAGAAAGGTGGAAGCTAATATATATGTATCCGCCCATCCCGACGAAGTCTGTCCGGCAAAATGGCATAAGGGCGGGAAAACGATTAAGCCGGGACCGGATGCCGTCGGCAAGGTTTACGAAGCGTTGCAGGATTAGTTAGCTTGCGCTCGCAATGACGTAAAAGAGAGATTGCTTCGCTGCGCTCGCAATGACGTAAAAGAGAGATTGCTTCGCTGCGCTCGCAATGACGTAAAAGAGAGATTGCTTCGCTGCGCTCGCAATGACGCT
>JAJZJD010000065.1:1546-5750 GCA_021828445.1 bacterium | reverse complement strand
TTTCTTTTCTCGCTCTTGTAGTTATGTTGCTTTTTATAAAGACGCAAATTTTTAAGCCTGTTTTTTTATATTTAATGTATATATTATTAATAAACGCGGTATCTTCAGCGTTCTTTGTTCTTGCTCCATTTAAGTTCCCTTACGATTTCACGACATTTTCGGAACTATATATGAAAACTGAAGTAGCAATATGGTTTTTTATCCCAGTTATTCTTGCAATTGCATTAATACCGATTCCCTCTAATTTTTTTTATAAAATTTTAGTTATTATTACAACGTTGATTTATTCGGTTATGTTTGCAGTTGTCAGGTATATTTTATTTTTATATATACTGCAAAAATTTTCGTTTGTATTTATGGCCACACTCTTTTTTGCTTTCGGGCCATTAGTCGATTTTATATATATAGTCGGCATTTATTCCTATTATTTAAGTTTTGTATCTAAAAAAAATCAAAACAGCACCGGAGAGGGAAGATGGTTGTATTAATTATTATTTTAAAAATTTATATGTTGTTTGTGATATTAGTTATGGCAATTTATACATTTAGACATAACTTTTTCACATTAAACCGCGTGTTCGG
Source organism: bacterium (assembly GCA_021828445.1). Classification (GTDB taxonomy): domain Bacteria; phylum SZUA-79; class SZUA-79; order Acidulodesulfobacterales; family Acidulodesulfobacteraceae; genus Acidulodesulfobacterium_A. Next base: position 5,168 of record JAJZJD010000065.1, on the reverse strand, counting down.
CGAACAGAAACTTTATTATCAGGATATAATCGATTCCGAACTTATGGAGTTGTCGATTATTATTCCAATGTATAATGAGGAAAAGACGGCGCCCCATATATTGGATTTACTGATGAAATCAGATTATCCTGCGTCAAAGATGGAGGTATTGCCTGTAAATGACAGTTCTACGGACAAAACAAAAGAAATACTAGATTCTTATGCTTTAAAATATCCCATAATAAAACCGATTCACAGGAAAAGCGAAAACAGGGGCAAGGTGCCGGCTCTTAACGAGACATTAAAAATAGCTAAGGGCGAAATAATACTGGTTTTTGACGCGGATTATCTTCCGGGAAAAGGCATGTTAAAGGATTTGGCTTTGGCTTTTAAAGACCCTAAAGTATGCAGCGTAATGGGGAGAGTCATGCTTATCAATACTAGCAAAAATTTATTAACGCGCATGCTCGACCTGGAGAGAACAGGCGGTTATCAGGTTGACCAGCAGGCGAGATACAATCTCGGTCTTATCCCGCAATACGGAGGAACGGTAGGCGGTTTTAGAAAAGAATTAGTGCTTTCTTTAGGCGGATTTGACGAAAAAATTCTTGCTGAAGACACCGAACTTACGTTTAATTTATTTATTAAGGGATGGGACGTGGCTTACGCCAATCGTTTGGAATGTTACGAAGAGGCGCCGGAAGAATGGAAGGTAAGGGCAAACCAGATTAAAAGGTGGTCAAGGGGGCATAACAGGGTTTTGTTTAAATATCTACTCCCTGTTATAACAACAAAACATTTGAATTTCTATCAAAAATTAGACGGGGTTCTTTTGCTTTTCGTATATTTGATTCCATTTATTTTTTTATTGGGCATATTGGATTCTATAGTGTTATTTTTTACGGGCGAGATGAATTTAGTAAATTATGTAATTGTATACTTATTGATAGGCATGTACGTAACTTTTGGAAGTTTTGCCCCTTTTTATCAGATAGGAATCGGAGCTTTTCTGGATAGGACTTCAAACAGAATACGCCTGCTGCCTTTTTTCTTTTTTGTTTTTGTCTTTAATATGTGGTTTATTTCTCAGGGTTTTATAGAATCGGTTATCGATGTTATAAGCTTTAGAAAGGTTACATGGCATAAGACAAAACGCTACAGGAAAGAGGAGGCGACAGCGGCAAAATGAATTTTATTATATTAATTTTGATATTTGCATTTTTTATCTTTTTGCCTTTTGTTCCGGGCATTATAGAGCTTTTAGCGCCGGCGGACGATAAGCCGCTGCCTGTAAAGGACTACTCTAGGGATGCGCGCTATTTTGGCGGGTCGTTCAGAAGAATACTGAAAGATTCTTTTCAAAGAGATGGGTTTGAAAAAAACATATCCGAAATAAAATTATCTTCTGGTTTAGAAAAAATAGAAATTATATCTTCCGATTTTAATTCCTATGAAAAAAAGCTAGACCATATGCTTCTAGTATCTGGCAATTTAACTGCTAAACATAATAGTAATTTTAATAAAGAAATATATATTAAAGGCAATGCGTATTTTGGGAATAATAATATTATTCGTGCAGCGGCGGTAGATAAAAATGTCGAAATAAACGAAACAGCAAAAATAATAAGATGGCTTGATGCTAATGGAGGGATTAAAGCCGGGGAAAATTCTTATCTTGGAATAAGCGCATCTTGCGGAGAAAAGCTTCAATTGTCTAACGGCTGTAGATTCAGACGCCTATTCGGGAACCCTATTTTAACGTTGCAAGATACATCTAAAGTCGACTACGGCTTAATGGACAGCGAAAGGACGGATATTAACAATGCATCTATTTCAACCTACTTTAATGAAATAATAAATGAAGACATGAGATATGACGAACCTGCAATAATAAACGGTAACCTTATAATAAACGGCAGTCTGAAGATAAATAACGAATTCACTATCAACGGAGATATAAAGGCCGGCGGGAATATAACTGTAAAAAATGCAAAAAATGTCAATTTCTTAGGCAATATAATATCTGATAAGACAATAAGAATGTCGGGAAACATAAAAGTTTATGGAAATATATTTGCGCAGGAAGAGATTGAATTGGAAGGAGTAGAAGTAGGAAATATTAATAAAACCAAGTCGGTAATATCAAAAAAGAAATTAATACTCGGTAAAAACGTTGCCATTTACGGTTTTGTTCTGACGGAAGGAATAGGTATCGTCGGGTAGCCGTTTTGTTATTAAAAAACAGAGGAAAAAAGATGAAAAAAACAACGGTTATATTTGTTTTACTTTTAGTAATATTGATTGCCGTTCCAATTATTTATTACGGTCTCAACCGCGTTAAAAAATACGAGAAATTTTCTAAGGATAATAGCATAAGCGTTCTTTTAGTATACGGTTCATCGCAAACTCCATATGACGAATCTATTTTATCTGCTTACAAAAGCGCTTTAAAAATGGACGGAGTTCCGTTTAAAGTCATAAGCTATTCCGACCTTATATCTTTTGACCCCAAATCTTTAAGCAAAAATATACCTGCGGTTATTTTTCCGGATTCGGCAGACGAGGAATTTCCTTCCGCGATGGATTCTTCTATAAAATTTTGGGCAGAGAATTATTTGAACAATGGAGGAAATATTGCCGTTGTGTATAATGTCGGGATAAAAAATAAAGAAGGCCTATATCTAAAAAAGGGCATGTTCTCTAAAATTATCGGTTTGAATTATGAGCTATACAGTAAAATTAGGGATAAATCCTATGTAGCCGCTTTATTACGCTTCAAGAATCAGAGGAGCATGAAATTTTTTAATATACCTAAAGGAAATGCAATGGACGGTTTTTTAAGCGGCTATATGTACGGTCCGCTTGCTTTTCCAATGGCTTATACTGCTGCAGTGCCAGGGTTAAAAGGCAGAGACGTATATGCGTACGGCATAGAAAGCAACGTTAAAAAAATACTTAAATTCCCTTCTTACAGAGAGGTAAAAGATAAATATGTTTTAAAAAACAACATAAAAAAATTCCCAATAGTTGTTTTAAAAAAATACGGCAGAGGACATATTTTATATGTCGATATGCAGTTGGGATATCTCAAAGCATATGCATCAAACGGATTTTTAATGAGGGCTTTTATAAAGACATTCCTATTCAAAATAGCAAAGATGCCTCATTTGATTTATACTCCTTACGGAAAAGGCGGGCTGATTGTTAATTGGCATATAGAAAACTATTTAGTAAGCAAGAGCATCCCGTATATGATAAAGAACCGTATTATTAGAAAAAACCTGAAAGATTCATTCGATATATCGGCGGGAAGCTTTGAAGACCGCCCGGGAGACGGAAGAGGCGTCGATGCATGCGGAAAAAACAGGCCGTATATTAAGATGCTACTGCCTTACGGCACAATAGGCACGGACGGCGGATGGACTCATAACTATTGGTATCGGCAAGTTTTAAGCGGAAAATATAATGAAAGCCAGATGTATGCCCTTATTAAAAAAAATAATAAGTGTTTACAAAGCATATCCGGCTACAGAATAACCGAATATATGCCCGCCGAAGGCGTTTTCCCTCAGCCTGTATCAACTAAAATTCTCAGAAAGTTAGGGATGATAGCTACTTATTATACGGGAAGTATCGGTTCAGG
>JAJZJD010000065.1:0-1446 GCA_021828445.1 bacterium | reverse complement strand
ATTAATAAATGCAATAATCCCGCTCTGACGTTATGGAGCAAGTTTTATAACGTAAAAATAAGAAACGGTAAAACATACTATGTAGTTCCATACACCGATAATATAATAGCTTTGTATTTTTTAAAAAAAAATAAAAATATAGGAATCATAAAAAATTATATCCTATGGTATTTTAAGCATCTTAATTATCCCGATAAATTTGGACTTACCGGAACAATGTACGATTATAGAATCGCAGGAACAGGATGCGAGGAGAAATCGACTAAAACTTACGATTCTGCGGATAGTTATGCCGCAACATATCTTATGGTTATTTATAAATATTATAAAAAAACCAAAGATATCAGAACGCTTAAATATATATTGCCAAAATTAAAAGACGTTGCATATATTATTCCTTATTTGCAGGCTTCCAATGACGGACTTATAAGCGCTTTGCCTGATAAGGACGAGAAATACCTTATGGATAACTGTGAAGATTACGGAGGCGTAAAAGCGTATCTTAACCTGCTGAAAATGACAGGGAAAAAGTTCAGCGGAGAATATAACCGTTACGAAAAACTTAAAAAATCAATAAAGGCTGCGGTTATAAAAAATCTTTATAACCGCAGCAGGCATAACTTTGACTGGGCTGTAATAAGAGGCAGAAAACGCTATTCAAACTGGTTTGTTTATTATCCCGATGCGCTTGCTCAATTATTTCCGATTTTGTACGGTATTGCGGATAATTCTACGGTATCGGAAACATTTTTATGGAACAAATTTGAGTCTATTTATAAGAATAAGACAGGTTCATTTCCGCTGGAACAGAGGGCTTTATATATTTTAACAAAAGAAAAAATAAAGAAAGAAAGAAAGAAATAAGTGAGTAAGTAAAATTTTTCGAATAATTAAATATAAATATATATTATAGGAGAATTAATTGCGAGCAAAATTATTATTTATTTTAGGCACCCGTCCCGAAGCTATTAAACTGGCTCCGCTAATACTAAAATCAAAAAAAACCGATTTTTTTGATGTAAAAGTATGCTCAACGGGACAACATAAACAAATGCTTGAGCAAGTCACAAGTTTCTTTAACCTGAAAATAGACTACGACCTTAGCTTGATGAAACAGAATCAATCTCTTTTTGATATAACGGCAGATATGCTTAAAGCGTTAGAGCCTGTAATAGAAAAGGAAGAACCCGACAATATAATAGTTCAGGGAGATACTACGACGGCTCTTGTCGGAACGCTGGCGGGATTTTATAAAAAAATAAGCGTAGTTCATGTAGAAGCAGGTTTGAGGACTTATAATAAATATTCTCCATTTCCTGAAGAAATGAACCGGATATTAATCAGCCGCATTGCGGATTATCATTTTGCGCCAAGTGAAAAATCAAGAGATAATTTGTCGGCAGAGGGTATAAAAGACAAAGTTTATGTCGTCGGCAATACAGCCAT
>JAJZJD010000004.1 GCA_021828445.1 bacterium | reverse complement strand
CCTCTTTAGTGCCTCCTTCTGTTGGTTATGATTAATTCTACAGAAGAAGATTATAAATTAATTTAGCTTTAAAGAGGGGGTCAATTTTAAATGACGAAAGGGGTCAATTCTATTTTACGATTTACAGTAAAATACTCGAGAAAAACGGCTGGATATTAAAAAGAATACACGGCAGTCATTACATGTATAAAAAAGACGGAAGATTTGAAATTATTTCCGTTCCTGTCCATAACAATAAACCGCTGAAAGCCGGAACTCAAAATAGCATTTTAAAACAAGCCGGTATTCAATTATAAACATTCGTCGTATTAAAAATAATGCAACGATTTTGCAACGCTGCATAACAAAATAAACGAAAATTTGCGGAATTAAGCGGAATTGTCGGAATGGTAGAAAACCTTATAAATCTATAATTTCAGGCGGAAAGCCGGTTTGGTTAAATTAATTAAATTCTATGGCATGCAAGATGTCGTCGGTTCGACCCCGATCAGCTCCACCAGTAAAATAAAGGTTTTGCGGTAGGTTTAAAATAGTTGGTTTTTTGACTGTGCCATATTTTGTAGCAAAAAATTTAACTATTACTATCGTAAATGAAAAGAATAATCTATTTCTAAACCCCCTGTTGGTAATAAATAAAACCGTTACGGAAACATGCTCAATGACGGATTCGTGGCCGGATTTAAGAAGCATTTCTACGAATTTTCTTGCGGACACTGGTGTAATTTTGTCCTCCGATTTATAACAAATCCGTCCACAATACTCTATTTTAGCAAGAACAGCTTCTCCGTCTATTTCGTCTATAAACTTAATGTTTTGATTTATTATTTTCAATATAAACCTCTATTATTTTCGACAAATATTCTTTCAATTACTTTGTAACTTTGTAATTTAATCTATTAACAGCAAACTATCTATTTTTAAAGTATTTTCATCTAGTTTTTGATTTCATTTAAGTTTATATAATTATTACTGTAATAATTCCAAGATTTTTTCAAAATTTTTATGCAGGTTCTTTTTTATGTCTGATTCCCAGAGCCTTATCACTGTCCATCCTTCTTTTCTTAGTTCGCGGTTTACCTCCTTGTCGCGCCGTCTGTTTCGTTTTATTTTATTTTTCCAGAATTCAATATTCGATTTGGGCATTATACATCTGGTTCTGTGACCGTGCCAGAAATCTGAATCAACAAATACGACTACCTTCTTTCTTCTGAAAACTAAATCAGGTCTTCCGAAAATAGTTTTAACATTTTTTGTGAAATAAATCTTCCTCTTTCTTAATTCCGCAGCTATCAAGCGTTCCGGCACTGTACCTTCGGAACGTATATTCTGCATATTTTTCCGGCGTTGTTCCGGGGTTAAATTATCCACCGCTTTATTTATTTAATATTTACTTTTAAAAATTTAATATTCTTTATATATGCCGGTAAATAGCCTGCATGAAAGAAATGATTAGAAAAATATAAACAAACACCGGTTTATATATATGTTTTAATATGCCGTTATGGAAGCGCAAAGCAGCTATTTCTTCAGTTTATCTGGAAATTTCTGTCTAAGCCATTCCAACACAGCAAGCTGATCCTCCGTCTTAGCTCTCCTTATGTCGATAAGCAGCTTTTTTAAATCGGGACGCATCTGCGGGATATTACTCAGCCCTTCATTACACACGGAGCATAACGCCCTTAAATTTGAATAATCGTCGGAACCGCCTTTCGACTTATCGATAATATGGCCGATATGGAGCCTCGTTCTGCGCCCGCTACCGTCAGGATGCGGCTCACCCGCGACTGCCCCGCACATCTGGCAGGTAAAGCCGTTTCTGTCAAGGACATATGCTCTGGTTTCCTTTGAAATATTCCGCTCAAAGGCCGGCTTAGGCACCGACGTCTCCAGCAGGTACTGCCCCGGCTTTAGGCTGCTACGGTCATTGTGCGTCAATATCCGGTAGCCTTCTTCATCCCTAAGTTCCCTTATCCTTCTGGCAAATTCTGCCTTATTGCCGCTGGCCGCCTTGAGTTCATCTGAATTAAGGACTCTGCCGATATTGGCAAGGAAAAACTCTCTGAGTTTAGATTTTGAGCCCGGTTCCATATCTTTAGCCATTATCGGCACCTGAAAGAAGTTTATATATTTTTATGCCTAAAGCTTTTGCAACAGGCGGAGGAAAAGCATTGCCTATCTGACGGTAGGCAGCAGTTTTCCTGCCTGCAAATTTCCAGAAATCGGGAAATCCCTGGATTCTGGCTGTCATTTTCACTGTAAGTCGCGGCATGCCGTTGAAGCCTGAAACCGGAGGCTCGTCGGATAATCCTCCTGCATCCACGCTTAAAGCTGCCCATGCCTTTCTTGCGCGTGTCGGACCAAGATCAGGACCGCCGTGCTTCTTGGAACCGCCTACAAGCGTAGGGGCTATAGAACCGGCCTTTTCCACCCATTCACCAGCTTTCTTCCAGCCGTTGGCAGCCATGAGATCATAAAGGGTTGTGCCGACAGTACACGGCTTCGTAAAGTCTTCTTCATTTGGCCATTCAAAATGCGGCCACAAATCTTTCTTTGCAGCCACGAGTACCGCTCTCGGACGTAACTGTGGAACCCCGAAGTTTGAGGCGTTAAGAAGCCTCCACTCCCCATTGTAACCCAATTGTTCGAGACATTGTATAATTTCATTCCTGTAACCTGAAAAACGAACGTCCAAAAGACCTTTCACGTTTTCCAGCATAACAACTCTGGGACAGCATTCTTTTACAAGGCGGAGAGCCTGCGGGAACAAATCCCGCTCATCTCCGGCACCCAGCTGCTTTCCCGCCTTGCTGAAAGGCGGGCACGGAACGCCGCCGGCAAGAAGGTCTATGCCTTCGTATTTTCGGGCATCAAACCCGGCAATATCCATATTAACAACATTCCAGCGCGGCCTGTTATATAAAAGCGTATCGCAGGCCGCAACTTCAATTTCTACCAGCGCTTCATGGTTAAAACCTGCCTGTTCGAGACCCAGAGCCTGACCGCCGCCTCCTGCACATATCTCTATTGACCTAAATTCTCCTGTCATTACATTATACCTGACATAATTTATTAATTTACTAATAAAATTAAAAATTTATCTGCCAATTTCATTACTACTTTTTTAAATTTTATCATAAATTAATCGGCATTAAAACAATAAAATATAAACGAAAATATGCCGGATATAAACGTTGCCTGTCTCAAAAAATAAAGCCGGACCCACCATTTTTTAAAAAACTATCTTTATTCCTTGCAATCCAATAAAACTCATCGGATGATTCCCGTTACGCAAAGGATTGTTTAATTTAATTGCCGCTTTTTATAGCTTTGTGCGTTTTGTTTTCGATATTAGGCTATATTTCTCCATAAAAAGCGTAATATTTTAAGCGGTTGGACTTTTTGTTTTTGCTATCGTATAATGCCTGGTCTGCGTAACGCAAAAGATTGTCGGGAGTAGGCAATTCTTTGCTTTTAACGGTACCGTCGTACATATAAACGCCCATGCTGAGGCCGGCGGTTATTTCATTTCGATTTTCTAAAAATATCGATTCTTTAATCTTTTTTTCTATTTTTTCCAATATAGCTTCAAGCCCGTTTTTATTATCTATATCTTCAATTATAACTACAAATTCGTCTCCGCCGAGCCTTGCTATAAAATCGGTCTTGCGCAATACTTCTTTCAGTCTGGCGGAAACTATTTTTAATACGTCGTCTCCGGCATGATGCCCGAATGTATCGTTTATAGGCTTAAAATCGTCTAAATCTAAAATAGAAACGGCAAGAAATTTTTTGCGGCGGCTTGTCCTCGATATGGCTCTTTCCAGTTCAAGCGACAGCGAGCGGCGGTTCGGAAGACCGGTAAGCTCGTCGTAAAAAGCTTGATAGGAAAGCTCTTCCGCAAGCCTGTGCCTTTCCGTTATATCCATTATTGTCCATAATATCTGCGATTTGCCGTCGTCCGTTTCATTTATTTTTTGCCCGTAAAAATCGGCATAAATAATAGTTCCGTCTTTTCTTAAAACCGGTATATCCCTCCCAAAACCCTTTCCCGCTTTCAATATAGTATCTGCAAGTTCTGCCACTCTTGTATAAGTTGCGTCGTCAGGATAAACTTCCATTAAACTACGGCTTTTTAGGGATTCTATACCGGTATAGCCTAATGCATTTATGACCGCTTCGTTAGCTTCTATAAAAGCTCTGTCCGGATAGCTTACCAGAGCAATACCTGCCGAAGTATTGCTCAGCAATGCATTTTTTATCTCAGTTTCTCTTTTTTTACCGTTTATAAGATCAATTCTGTCTAAACCGAATCCTATATCTAATGCAATTTCTTCCATGAGGTTTTTAAGGTCTTCGTCAAAAAAGTATTCCTTTGAGTGAAGCACGGTTAATACTGCCCAGATAGAGCCGCCTCTGATTATAGGCATAGAAGCGCTGGACAACAAACCGAATTCTTCGTTTATTTCAAGCCATGGACGCATAGAAGGATCATTTTTAAATGAAGGAATATAAACGGCTTTCTTTGAACGCCAAGCCCTCCCGACGCTCGAATACCCCTCCTGCACGTTTGAATTCACCGAAATATTTAATCGTTCGACGAAGTCTTGAATCCCGCAATAAGATATAAAACGTACGTCTCCTTTATTATCGGGCTGCGCTATCCATACTAATTTTAAGCCGGTATAATTTACCGCCATTTCGCAAATAGAATCAAGAAGAATTTTTTCATTTTCCGTTCTGCTTATCAACTGATTTATCTGAGCTAAAAAGAAATTAAATTCGATAAGCCGCTTCTGGTGTTCCGCTTCAAACATTAAACGATTGTTAATATTAATTTTATTAAGGGCTAATCCTAAAGAATTTACAAGTTGATTTATTATTTTTATCATCTCTTCGGTAAAATAATGCTTTGAATTGGATTGTATTCCTAAAACGGCAACCGGATCGGAATTTAAATCTTCATATATAGGAAAAGCCATTAAACTTTTTACTCTGGAAAACGTCGGATATTTATCTATAATATTTTTATCAATGCTATAAATAGGTCCTATCGCTTTTTTTTCTTTATAAACTATGGAAACAGGCATATTTCCCATGATATCGCCGCTTTTTAAAGAAGATTTTATTCTCAAGAGATTTTTTTCATGTTCGCCGTCGTCTGCGGATGCCGCAACAGGTATAAAATAACCCGTTGCTTTATCCGGAACGACTAAAAGCGACCCTATGGCATCCGTTTTAGTAACTATTAAATCTACGATATGTTTATATATGGTTTCGGCGTCTTTCTGCGATAAAACGTCTTCCTGTGCGCTAATAGCCGCAGACTGATATCTTTTAAGGCGTATAATGCGTTTAAAAGCTATATCGGCTATTATGTCCGTTATTGCAAATATAATAACGGACAAAATAGCCATTAGCAAATAAATATGCTCCTTTTTCCAAAAAAACTTTTCATAAGCAGAGTTTGTCCAGCCGGTTTTTATTATCCATGGATAACCTTTTATTTTTTGCGTTATACCGCCCGATAAACCGGAAGGATTTGCAGGATTATCGTCCAGCACTCCTTTTTGCCATGAAGATATCGTTTTGCCGGATATCTTTTCAATAAGATAAGCATCTATATATCGAGGAGTACTGATTACATTAAAATTTGAGATAATAAAAGGTGAGCCGATAAAACCTAATGTATAACCTTTTTTATCAATTATCCGTTCGTTCATAGGTATAACAAATTTTTTATTATATTTTTCAAAATATAGCGTTCCTACATAACTGTCTTTATAACCGGATATCTTAGTAAAAATAACATTTTGTATATTTTTAAAAGCATTTTTAGAACTTGACCAGACTATTTTATTCATTGAGCTGTTTAAAATATTAATAGCCGAAATACCCGGATGATACTTATTGAAACTTTTAAAAACTTGAAGCGATTTTTTACTTGGAAAAAGACGGCCGTCGTTTATATTTAAAAAATCGGTTCTTAAAAAATTAAGATCGTGGAAATGGGCATCGATTTGATTTTTTATTCGGGAAGATACAGCGGAAGCGGTAAGTTTTGAATCGGATTGCAAACGACTTATTACCGTTTTTTTAAGCTTTACGGTTTCATGCGCAAAAATCAAAATTATAATGCATACTATAAATAAGAAAAAAGCGTGCATTGCCGATATCTGAAGTTTTTCGGATTTCGATGCGGATAATTTGCTTTTATAATTTTTATGGTTTTTCTGCAAAGCTTAAATATAACATTTAATATAACGCTTTTAATTATAATACCGTAGGATGTTTGAAGTTCTTATCGTCTTTTTCGGGATAATCTATATTGTAATGAGTTCCTCGAGATTCTTTTCTTAATATTGCGGAAGTTATTATAAGGTTTGCTACTTCGGCTATATTCCTTAGTTCCAGAAGGTCGGTGGTTATCTTAAAATTCCAGTAGTATTCTTTGATTTCGTAAAGCAGATTGTCTATCCGTCTTTTTGCCCTTTCCAAGCGCTTGTCCGACCTGACGATGCCGACATAGTTCCACATAGTCCGCCTGAGTTCGTCCCAGTTATGAGAAACGACTATCATTTCATCGCCGCCCGTTAAACCGAAATCTTTCCATTCCGGCAACGGAGGGTTTTCATTTTTGACGGCTTCTGAATTAGAGGTACTTGCAGCTTTGGACTCGGAAATTTTACCCGATTCTTTTAAAAACCGCTGCGCCGCTTCGTAAGACTTTTTAGCAAAAACGCATCCTTCAAGCAGAGAATTGCTTGCAAGCCTGTTTGCACCGTGAAGTCCGGTGCAGGCTACCTCTCCTATGGCATAAAGGCCGCCGACGGATGTTAAGCCGTTTTCGTCCGTAAGTATCCCTCCGCATAAATAATGCGCGGCAGGAACGACGGGTATCCATTTTTTAGACATATCTATGCCGAAACTCAACGTTGTTTTAAAAATATCCGGAAATCTCTTTTCCAAAAACTCTCTGCTTTTGTGTGTCATATCGAGATATACGCATTCGTCTCCCGTTCTTTTAAGTTCGAAGTCGATAGTTCTTGCTACGATATCGCGGGGAGCAAGACTTTTCAGCGGGTGAACGCTATCCATAAAGGGCGTTCCGTCTTTTAATCTTAAAGTGCCGCCTTCTCCCCTGAGGGCTTCGGATATTAAAAAAGACTTTGCTTCGGGATGATAAAGTATAGTGGGGTGAAACTGGTAAAATTCCATATTCTCTATTTTAGCGCCTGCCCTGTGCGCCATAGCTATTCCGTCGCCGGTAGATATATCGGGATTCGAAGTGTATAAAAAGACTTTTCCGGCTCCGCCCGTAGCAAGCACTACTATATCCGCGCTCACGGTTATCACTTCGCCGGTATTTTTATTCAGGAAGTATGCGCCTAAAACCCTGTTTTCCCTTTCTTTTTCTATTTTTAGCTTTCTGGCGGTTATTAAATCTATGCCTATGTGATTTTCAAATATTTTTATATTTGATTTTTCTCTTGAAGTATCGACTAATGCTCTTTCTATTTCTCTGCCGGTTATATCGCCGGCATGCAAAACCCTTCTTTCGGAATGTCCGCCTTCCCTTCCGAGATCGAACTCTTTATTGTTTTCTGAATGTTTGGCAAATTTGACGCCCCAGCTTAAAAGATCCTGCACCACGCCGGGGCCTTCTTCTACCACCATTCTTACTATATTTTCGTCGCAAAGTCCGTCGCCGGCGGTCAGCGTATCGCGGATATGTTTTTCGTATGAATCTTTATTAAGATTCATAACGGCGGCAAGTCCGCCCTGAGCGTAGTTTGTATTTGATTCCGCTTCTTCTTTTTTAGTAAAAATACCTACCGAAACAGATTCATCAAACCTGACGGCAAGCGAAAGACCCGCTATACCCGAACCTATGACGAGAACGTTAAAATGCATAAAATAAATTAATATTTATTTGTGCCGCTGTTTAAATTCCATTTTAAAACCGCTTTTCCGTTTACTCCGGTAATTATAAGCTTGATCCATTTAACGCCGAAGTTTAAAAATAATTTGCGTTCTTTTTTATCGTAATATTTTGGAAATTTTATAATGTACTGTTTCGACCAATCCGTAACGAAAGGAAAGAATTTCTTTAAAAAAACTTTTTTTTGCTGCGATGGTCTAATACTTAGCGGCATAAGGCTTTCTCCCTCGCTATTCGTTAAGTACACCATCCATATCGACCGTTTCGAATCTAAGTTGTTATAAGATTTGCGGGGGGTATAAACCGAAACTAAAAATACGGTACTTTTTTCGATTTTTTTTATTAGATTTTTCGGCCGCTGCATATAATAACCGTAATACTTATCTTCATATGAACGCATAAAAGGCTTATCGAAATAAGCAGCCCTTATATACATTACCGTATTAAGATTATTGTATATATCAGCTTTGCGGGTCGCTTTACCCAAAGCCGAAAGATATCCGCCGTTCGACTGAAACGGCTGGTTTAAACCGAGCGAACTAAACACCGAACAGCCGGACAGCAGAAAAAGAGGTATAATAGTAAATGCAAAAAGTAAGATAATTAAAAAAACCGTTTTTTTCATAAATAAAAATACCCCCGTCAGAACCGCCCCGTCAGGCTGACGTCTGGCTCCCCTCCTTAAAAAGGAGGGGAGCCGATTGAATATTATCCGGTTATATCCGAGATTGCTTCGTCGCTAAGCTCCTCGCAATGACGAGACTATTGAATATTATCCGGTTATATCGTTTTTAGTAAATAACGAATGGAGTTTAATGCCGTTTTCTTTAAGAAATTCGGCTCCGCCTTCCTGCCTGTCAACGACGCAGACTGCATCGGTTATCTCATAACCTTCTTCACGAGCGTTTTTTACGGCTTTTAAAATAGAACCGCCCGTGGTGACGACGTCTTCTATTATTAAAATGTTGGCTCCTTTTGATAAAAATTGAACCGGCTCTATAAGATTTCCTTTTCCGTATTCTTTTTTTTCTTTTCTGATAACAACTGATTTTAAGGGATTTTTATCCAAAAAACCCGCGGTCAGAATCGATGAAATTAAAGGAATGCCGCCCACCGGAACGCCGGCTATAACCGAAAATTTTAAATCTTTCATTTTTTTAATTTCTTCGTAAAGCAGTCTGCCGAGAACGTATAAATACTCGCCGTCAAAAGAAATTCTGCGTAAGTCTATATAAAAATCGCTTGTTTTGCCGGAGGCAAGAACGAATTCTTTTTTTTCGTAGCATAAAGTTTTTACGGCATTCAACACGGACGTTTTAAGTTTTTCGTCGGTATCGTTTAAATCGTTATTTACCATTATACTTTACCGTCTCGGAAAAGGTATCGAATTAATTTTACCTGAACAACTTGACCTAAATATCATGGATATAATTCAATTATGTCCATGTCAGAAATTAGACTTTTCCGTATCATATACGGAAAATAAAATCTGACACCTTTTCCTTTTTTTTATTTATATTAGTTATTTATTCAAAAAACTTCCTTGCTGAACAGTTTTAACTGTACTTGATTTTCATATTCCGACTCGTCAAAAGTTTCCTGAGGATAAACATTTGAAAAACAGGCTTCGCAAAAATTAATGCCGTTTCCTACCGCCCTTCTTAAACCGTCTATAGAAAGAAATCTGGTAGTAGTAGCGCCGAGTTTTGCGTTTATCTCTTTTTCGCTGTATTTGGCTGCCATAAGATCCTCCTTAACCGGAGTGTCGATTCCGTAAAAACATGGAGCAATAACCATAGGCGAACTTAAGCGAAGATGAATCTCTTTTGCGCCGGCAATTTTAAGCATATCGACAATTTTTTTAGAAGTCGTCCCTCTTACTACAGAGTCGTCCACGACGACGACTTTTTTTCCTCTTATGACGTCCGGAACCGGATTTAGTTTTACTTTAACGCCGAAATGTCTTATGGATTTTTTAGGTTCTATAAAAGTTCTTCCTACATAGTGGTTTCTTGTAAAACCCATTTCGAAATCTATGCCGGAGCCTTTTGAAAATCCTAATGCGGCAGGCACTCCGGAATCCGGAACCGGTATTACTATATCCGCATCCGGAGCGGACTCCTTTGCAAGTTCTTTGCCCATTTGAATGCGCAGGCTGTAAATGGATTTGCCGTTAAAAATGCTGTCCGGTCTTGAAAAATAAATAAGCTCAAATACGCAGGCCGAATTTCTTTCTATCCTGAACGGAAATATGCTTCTGATGCCCTCGCCGTTGACGAGTATTACTTCGCCCGGCCTTACATCTCTTATATATTCGGCATTTATAAGATCTAAAGCGCATGTTTCCGAAGCAAAAACTATAGAACCGTTGAGTTTTCCCATGACGAGAGGCCTGAAACCAAAAGGATCTCTTGCGGCAATCATCTCTTTTTCGGAAAGAAACAGAAGAGAGTATGCGCCTTTAAGTTTTTTTAACGAACTTACGATTCTGTCTATAAGCAGGTTTTCCTTGGATGAAGCTATAAGATGTATAACTACTTCGGTGTCGGAAGTAGATGAAAAAATAGAGCCGTTTTCTTCAAGTTCGTCTTTTATTATGTGCGCGTTGGTAATATTTCCGTTGTGAGCCACCGCTATAGAACCGAAATAGTAATCTGCGACAAGCGGCTGCGCATTTTTAAGAAGCGTTTCTCCTGCCGTAGAATACCTTACATGCCCTATGGCGTTTTTTCCCTTGAGCTGCAAAAGAGTATTTTCTTTAAATACGTCGTTTACAAGACCGAGACTTTTATGAAAATACAGTCCGTTCATATCGGACGACGCTATTCCGCAAGACTCCTGCCCCCTGTGCTGAAGCGCGTAAAGTCCAAGATAAGTTATTTTAGCGGCTTCTTCGTTATTAAATATGCCGAATACGCCGCATTCGTCTTTTATTTCTTCCATAATTATTAATAAATAAATTATATAACTGAAAAATATCCTTCTTTTATTTTATCACTTTTCAAATCTATTTTGTCGTTAATTTTCATTACCCCTTTTTTTACCTCGCCTATTTTTTCCAATTTTATTCCGTATTCGGCGCAAATTTCCGAAACAGCCGCTTTTTGCCGGCCGCTTAATTGTTTATCTACGCTTATTATAAAAGCCTGCTCGAATTCCGAAAACAAAAAAGAATCGATTCTGGCACTGTTTTTTGCGGTGTCGTAATTTACTGCAAAACCGAGAGTTTGATTTGGACAAGTGATCGCGCTCTCCGCCAAAGAAACAAAAATTCCGCCTTCGCTGACGTCGGACGCGCTTTTTAAAAATCCTTTATTTATTAACGACCTCAGACAGTTTTGAAGGCTGGCTTCATAATCTAAATCTATCTCCGAAGGTTTTTGCATAAAATTTCCGTGTTCTAAGCCCATATATAAGCTGCCGCCGAGATTGCCGGATAACCTGCCCAAAATATAAATTTCATCGCCTTCGCTTTTAAAATATGGAGTTACCGCATTTTCGACGTCGTCTATAAAACCGAGCATACCTATAACGGGCGTGGGATAAATCTTATGCACCGTCGTTTTATCGCCTTCTTTTTTTGCGGTTTCGTTATAAAAACTGACGTTTCCGCTTATAACCGGAGTATTCAGTTTTAATGCCGCAGACTTTATGCCTTCTACGGCATTTGCGAACTGCCACATAACTTCGGGGTCTTCAGGACTTGCAAAATTAAGGCAGTCGGTAATAGCTACCGGATATCCGCCGCACGCGGTTATATTTCGCGCGCACTCCGTTACGGCAAGCGCTCCTCCCGTAAACGGATCTAAATATGTATATTTTGAATTTCCGCTTGCGTTTAACAAAAAGCCTTTTTTACCAGCTCCGCTTCCGTTAGCTCTTAAAACAGCAGCCGAAAAACCTGGCGGAACGACGGTAGCCGTCCCTATAGTATAATCGTACTGAGTAAAAACGCTTTTTTTAGACGCTATATTAGGATGAGTTATGATTTTAACGGCTGTATCGTTAAGATCTTCCGGAATTTTATAGTTATCCGTCTTTAACGGTTTTACGCTGTTTAAGTATTCCGGTTTTTTAACGGGTCTTTTATATTCGGGTCCGTTTACAATAGTATCTACGTCAAGCGTTTTATATAGTTTAGATTTATAAAAAAACCTAATTTCTTTTTCTTTAATCACCTCGCCTACTTCGACGCAATTCAATCCCCATTTGTCGAAAACCGCTTTTAATTCGTCAAATTGATCTTTGCCGCATGCAAGTAACATTCTCTCCTGAGATTCTGAAAGCATCATTTCCACCGGAGTCATTTCGGAAGTTCTTAACGGAACCGCATCTAAATTTATGATCATCCCTTTTCTGCTTTTATCAGCCATTTCAAACGACGAACTGGTTAAGCCGGCGGCGCCCATATCCTGTATAGAAACTATAAGCTTTTTTTCCATAGCTTCAAGGCATGCTTCTAAAAGAAGTTTCTCGGTAAAAGGATCTCCTACCTGAACGGTGCTTCTTTTTTTGTTCTTTTTTAAATCGAATTCTTCGGATGCCATCGTGGCTCCGTGTATGCCGTCCATTCCGGTAGAAGAACCGACGTAAACCACGATATTGCCCTCTTCGCACTTAGAGGAAAGAAATATGCCGTCTTTTTTAGCTATGCCTATGGTAAATGCATTTACGAGAATATTGTCGTTATAACATTCGTCAAATACGACTTCTCCGCCTACGGTCGGAACGCCCATGCAGTTTCCGTAAAAACCTATTCCCTTAACGACTTCCGACAGATAGTAAGGCGTCCTCGGATGGGAAAAACTTCCGAATCTTAAAGAATTTAAATTTGCAACCGGCCTTGCTCCCATAGTGAATATATCGCGCATGATGCCGCCTACTCCGGTAGCTGAACCCTGAAAAGGCTCTATAAAAGAAGGATGATTATGGCTTTCCATCTTGAATACAAGCACGTCGCCGTCTCCAAAATCCACTACTCCGGCGTTTTCGCCGGGTCCTATGAGAACCTTGCCTCCTTCCGTCGGCAGAGTTTTTAAATAAACTTTGGAACTTTTATAAGAACAGTGCTCAGACCACATAGCCGCAAATATGCCGAGTTCGAAAGCATCCGGCTCATGGCCGAGCAGTTCCGAAATCTTGCTGTATTCTTCCGACGACAAACCGAAAAGTTTTTCGGTTTTTTTTACATCGTTTTTTTTATCGCTTACGTTACCCATTTTAATTTAATTTTATTATATTTAATTTAACGTTTTTTTATTTTTATAAATACGGGGCAGAATTGAATTCTGTCCCCGCCACAAATTATTTTTAATTTTTATCTTTCTTTTATATATTTAATAATAGATTGAAAAATGTATCCTCCGTCCTCGCTTCCGAGAATCTTTTCGGAAGACCTTTCGGGGTGAGGCATTAATCCCATTACATTGACGTTTTCGTTTGAAATGCCGGCGATATTATGCATAGAACCGTTGGGGTTAGAAAGTTCGGTTATACTGCCGTTTTCGTCGCAATATTTAAAAATCACGGCATTTTTATCGTTTAATCTTTCTATTATTTTCTTTTCGGCAAAATAGTTCCCGTCGTGATGGGCAATAGGCATTTTTAGCAAAGAGTCTTTTTTTAAAGCGCATGTAAAAGGCGTTTCGGTATTTAGGGTTTTTAAATAAACGTCTTTACATTCAAATTTTAAAGAATTATTGGTAAGCATAACTCCGCTTAACAGCCCTGCTTCAAGAAGTATTTGAAAACCGTTGCAGATTCCTAAAACTATACCGCCTTTTGAGGCATAATCCTTGATGTATTCCATTACCGGACTTCTGGCGGCAAGAGCTCCCGACCTTAAATAATCGCCGTAGGAAAATCCGCCTGGAATTACTATGAAATTATATCCGCCGAGATCTTTAATTTTATCTTTATGCCATATAAACGAAGCGCTGATCCCAAATACGCCGTTCAAAACCCGATATACGTCGGCATCGCAGTTCGAGCCTGGAAAAACCGTTATTCCGGCTTTTATTTTTTTATTGTCCATAAGTAATTTTTAATTTTATTTAATTTCTATAGTAAATTCTTCGATTAACGGATTTGACAAAATCTTTTCGGAAATCTCTTCGGCCTCTTCCTTTAGCGATGCATGACCGCCTTTTATTTCTCCGGCGAAATCGACTTCGATATACTTGCCTACCCTTACGTCTTTTACGTTATCGAAACCGGAGGATTTAAGAACCGACAAAACTGCTTTGCCCTGAGGGTCTAATACTTCATCTTTCAGCATAATTTTAATAAACGCTTTTTTATTCATTTTTTCCTCGTTTACCGTTTACCGTTACTGTTTTATTCCGCATTGTATCTGTCGAAAATATAGTTTATATGTTTAAAGTAATAATTAATATCGAATAATTCGTCTATTTCTTGAGCCGTAAGATGCTTGGAGACCGATGCATCTTTTTTTAACAGTTCGCTGAAATCTATCTGCGAACGGATGCTCTCATGGGTAAGACCCTGAACTATTTTATAAGCGTCTTCTCTTAACATCCCTTTATCTATCAGAGCCAGCAAAACTTTTTGCGAAAAAATAACGCCTTTTGTCAAATTTATATTCTTTAACATATTTTCTTCTTTAACTACTAAATTTTCTATCAAATAAGTCAGCTGATGAATTATATAAT
Source organism: bacterium (assembly GCA_021828445.1). Classification (GTDB taxonomy): domain Bacteria; phylum SZUA-79; class SZUA-79; order Acidulodesulfobacterales; family Acidulodesulfobacteraceae; genus Acidulodesulfobacterium_A. The sequence continues at coordinate 16,076 of JAJZJD010000004.1, read as the reverse complement.
ATACTAAAATCGTAGAATCAGGCGCAATTATTCTTTCTACTGACGAATGGGAAATATCTCTTTCGTGCCAGAGGGGTATATTTTCAAGCGACGCTATAAGATTAGACCGGACTACGCGGGAAAGCCCGCAAATATTTTCGGATACAATAGGATTTTTTTTGTGCGGCATTGCGGAGGAACCTTTCTGTCCGGGCGCAAAAGGCTCTTCTGCTTCGGCAACTTCGGTCCTCATCAGGTGCCTGATTTCTAAAGCTATTTTTTCGCATGAAGCGGCAATAGAAGCAAGGGAATAAAAGGCATCCGCATATACGTCCCTCTGTATAACCTGATTAGATAAGATATGTTTAAGCCCGAGAATGTCGAGAGCCGTTTGTTCTACTTCAGGCGAAATATTTGCATAATTCCCTACGGCGCCGGACAGTTTGCCGAAAGATACCGATTTTATCGCCGATTTTATTCTCTCCTCGGCTCTTTTAATTTCTTCATAAAATATAAGAAGTTTAAATCCGAACGTTACCGGTTCTGCATGTATTCCGTGCGTCCTTCCCATTACAGGCGTATGTTTATATCTTACGGCCTGATTTCTCAAAGATTCCCTTAAAAATTCGGTTTTTTTAAGTATCGATTCGAGAGATTCCTTTAGCAGTAAAGAAAAAGACGTATCTCCGACGTCGGATGAAGTAAGGCCGAGATGAATAAACCTGGAATCTTCGCCGACATATTTTGCGACGTTTGTTAAAAAAGCTATGACGTCGTGCTTTGTAACGTTTTCTATTTCCTGTATTTCATTAACGTTAAATTTAGCTTTCCGGATTATATTTTCATAGGAAGAATCGGGGATTTTTCCTATTTTATTGTAAGCAGTGCATACGGCAAGTTCAACCTTAAGCCAAGTCCTATATTTATTTTCAAGCGACCATACTTTGGCTATTTCCGGAAGAGAATATCTTTCTATCAAATTTAGACCTCCTTATTGCTTTTATCGTTTATCTTTATTGAGATATGGATTAGCTGCGCCGGACTTCGTCCGAGCTTTTATTTTTTTGTCGCGATAGCTATTTTATATAATCCATGCTCTATGCTTAATCCCATTACGTTTACTATGCTTGCGGCAGTCGATTTTTTATCCGCTTTTATAATTATAGTGGCGTTCCCCTGGGACTTTTTAACGTCTTTTAAAAATAAAGATAATTCTTTAAGCGACAATTCTTTATTTTCGTAATATATCTTGCCTGCCTTGGTAATATAAAGCGTTACGGGTTTTTTTGAAGAAGCGAATGATTTTGCGCCTGATTTCGGCAGATGAATTTTTATGCCGTAATTTGAAGTGAAAGTCGTCGTCATCATGAAAAATATTAACAGGGTTAAAAATACGTCAACCATGTTAATGACGTTAATTATAGGGTCAGGCTTTCTTTTAGACGTAAATTTCATTTCGCTTGTCTTATATAATGTAAATATAAATTGCGGTAAAGGCGCAGGATTAATTTTCCGCAACAAACTCTAAAAAAGTTGCTTAGTCGCTTTGCTCCTCGCAATGACAGAGACGCCTTTACCTTTTATTTTTTAATCGGTTTTAATAAAAGATATAACTCTCGACGCCGTGTCTTCCATAATAGCCCCAAAGTTAAACGCTTTAGAAGCAAAATATTTAAAAAACAAAAAAGACACGATGGCTATTATAAGTCCGATAGCCGTTGAATACAATGCCTCGGAAATGCCGAGCGCGAGAAGATGAGGATTTGCTATGCCGTTCCTGTATGATACGGCGCTTAAAGCTTTTATCATGCCGACTACGGTACCAAGCAGTCCCAATAATGGAGATATAGTCGTAATGGCGCTGAGTCCTTCTAAATTTTTTTCAAGGTCTAAGTATGCCCTCCTGCCCGATTCCTCAACTTCTAATTTAATAGTGTCTATGGGATTTTTATAGTTGTCTATGATGGAAAGATAAATTTTAGCTATAGGCGTTTTTGCCGTCATACACATACCTTTGGCCTTTTCTATATCCCCGTTTTTTAGAGATTTCTCTACATTGGCAAGAAAATCTTCAGGAAAAATCTTGGATTTCCTAAGACTGTAAAAACGTTCTATTATGATTGCAAGCGCAATAACCGAACACAGTATTAAGGGATATAAAAAAAATTCCGTAAGAAGTTCGCTTTGATTAAACATAATACTTCACCCTCACCTTTTTAAATTCTTTTGTGCTTTCGAGAGCGTCGAAATCTTTAAGTCCGGTCAGCGAAGAAATTTTATCCATAATGTTCCATGCTTCGTCTTTTGATTTTGCATGTATCATGGTAAATATATTGTATTCCCATCTTCCGGGATAAACCGGCCTCAGATAGCAGTGTGAAACTTCTTTTACGGAAGACATAATTTCGCCGTTTTTATCGGCTTCTTCATTGTTTGATTTCCATATTCCCATAAGATTGTAACTGAACCCGGCTTTTTGATGATATAAAACGCATGCAAACCTTCTCATCTTTCTTTCGCTTATCAAATTTTTTACGGTTTCAAGCAATTTTTCCTGAGAAATGCCTAAAACCTCCGACATATCCTTAAAAGGCTCATGGGCAATTTCTATATCTTTTTGAAGCTCTCTTATGCAGGCTTTTTCAAATTCTGAAATTTTTATTTCGGAATCTTTTTTAAAATCCTCATGAGAAAAGAACTTAAACGAAGAAGCATCGTCTGCGCCGGTCATATCAAAATTAACGCCTATTTTATAAAGTTTCAGGGTAGGGAGTATAAGATAGTCTTCCGCTCCCGATTTTTCGGACAGCATTTTTATTTCCTCTTCAAGCGAATATTCGGACGGCAAAGTTATAGTAAACCATATATTATATTTGTGGTTTCTTAGATAATTATGACTCACTCCGCTATGGGAATTTATTGTTTCGGCAGCCGAATCCGCAGATTTATCCGCTACCTTAAAAGCCGCAAGAGTGCTTTTATAGCCGATATTGTGCGAATCGAATATTGCGCTTATCTGCCTGATAATTTTACCGCTCTTCATGCGCAGTATTCTGCCTATAACTTCATCTTCTTTAATACCGGTAATATTGGCAATTTCTAAGAAAGGACGTTTGGCGATAGGAAAATCGGTCTGTAGAATATTTAATATTTTTCTGTCTGTAAGTTCAAGTTCCATAGATTTTAAATTCGGCAAAATATAATTAATAATTTTATTTATATAGATTATAACAGTTTAGCCGAATGACCGTCAAGAAAAAAGAAAACCCCCGACCGTATTAAATTTTAACGATTGGAGGTTTTCAAACAATTTTTTTTCGTTATCTATTATCTTTAGTTATCTTAAATAGCTTACTTTAAAGATTCAAGATAATTTGCGATAGCGTTAACGTCTGAAGCCGGCATGTTTTTGTGATTCGGCATAATGGCCATATAGGACTTTCCGTTAAGCGTAACGGTGCTTCCGGAAGCAAAATGCGCTCCGGGATTTACTATCTGCGTCTTAATCCATGAAAGGCTCCTCTGGGGAACCTATATGGGAAAGATTCGGACCTACTTGCCCGCCGTGGCCGTCTATAGTGTGGCAGGCTATGCATCCTTCCGACCTGAATAATGCCTGTCCGGAAGCGGCAAAAGCCGAAACCGCAAACGACGATACTCCTGCAAATACTACAGCGGCAGTAATTAATTTACCCATTTTTGAAAACATTGTAATTCACCCCCTTTTTTTAATAAGTATTATTATATATCAATAATATTTTAACGATAACGATAATCAATAAAAAGTTAAAGCGCAAAAATACATAAAATTTAAAAAATTAAATAGGGTAAAAATTATAGTTATTTTATGCAGGGTATATCAGGTATTTTTTAAATAATAAATTTATGTCTGTCCGAAGCGCAGTAAAATAACGCCGGCGTTGGACAGACATATATATAAATAATAAATAAAATTATTTCAATGATTCAAGATAGTTGGCAAGAGCGTTAAGTTTTGAAGCGGACATATGCTTATGCGCGGGCATAATAGCCGTATAAGATTGTCCGTTAATCATTACCGAACTGCCCGCCGCAAAATGAGCGGAAGGATTCGTAATCTGGGTTTTAAGCCATGAAAGGCTTCTTTTGCTGCCGACGTGAGAAAGGTCTGGTCCTACCGAACCGCCCTGTCCGTTAATCGTGTGGCATGCAATGCATCCTTCGGAGCTGAAAAGCGAAGAACCGGTAGAAGCAAAAACTGTAGTAGCGCTAAAAGTTAACGCAGAAGCGATTAATAAAGACGAAATTACTTTTTTCATTTTCATAATAATTCTACCCCCTTAAAATTAAATAAATTATCAATGCTTTGTTTCTTTATCTAAAAATATTATACTAAAAAAAAAATTAAGTCAAGATTTTTATCTGTTTTTTTATATATTTTTTTCTTGCATTTTTCGGCAAATAACATATAATAAAAAATCGTGTAAAAATTTTATTTATTTATTAAAATTTAGCTGGGGGATTTTAGTTCTCCGAAGGAGGTATGTAAAATGAATTCATTAGGAACTCATTTGCTTTTAGAATTAAAAAAATGCAGAAAAAATATCTTAGACGATCTAGAGTTTGTAGAAACTGCAATGCTGGATGCGGCATCGGAAGCAAAAGCTACGATAGTCGAGCATAAATTTCATGAGTTTAATCCGTTCGGAATAAGCGGAATGGTTATTATCGCAGAATCCCATCTTTCTATTCATACATGGCCTGAGTACGACTATGCTGCCGTAGATATTTTTACTTGCGGCGACATAATTAAACCTCAGGAGGCTGCCGAATTTTTAGTAGAAAGATTCGGTTCTTTAGAGCCGCAAATTATGGAAATAAAAAGAGGACTTATATCTATTTACAATGAAGAGCTTCCTCATAAAGTACTGTGCGAGGAGAAGCTCGTCGCCCGTTAGCGTGCAATACCTCTTAAATTTTCGTCGAATTTGGCGTAATAAGATATTTTCTGAGAAGCCCCTGCATCGGTTTTTTTTAACTCTGTAAGGGCTTTTTTTATGCTTTCTTTATCGAACGGCTTATTAAAAATAAATCCGTTTGAAACATTTATAAGGTCTAATAAGGGAAACATGACGAACAGCCGCTTAAAAATCTCTTTGTGAGGAATTTTTAAATCCGGCGAATCTATAAGAATATATTTTTTTGAACCGCCGCTATAAGCAAAAAGAATATCTATATCTATAACCCGGGGCATATATCTTACGGGATATTCTTTCCTGCCCATAATTTTTTCGATATTTTTTAGAAACGACAGCAGTTCATGAAAAAAACTTGATAAGCCGTCGATATTATTATATGATTTCGACGGAATGCTAAGGATAACCGCACAATTTAAAAAAAAGGGCTGATTTTCGTTTCCGACCGGAGAAGTTAAATATATAGACGAAACGCTTAAAATCTTTGTCCCGGACAGCGGACTTTTATATTTAGGGCTAAGTCCGTTTAAAACTTTTGTTCCGTTTTTAATAAAATCCAGGGCTTTTAATAAGTTAGACTCTTTATCGCCGACATTACTGCCCAGCCCCAGACATACGATAAAATCTTCCTCATCAAACTTAGCGTTTGCTAAATTCATGCTCCCATTCTGACTAAAGCTTCTTTTATACGGTTTTCGCTTATGGTCAATGAAAACCGGACAAAGCCTTCGCCGTTTTCGCCGAAGCCTGAACCGGGCGTAACTATGATTCCGGTTTCGTTTAAGAGCGATACGGCAAAATCCTTGGAGGTCATGCCTGTTTTAGGAACATGCGCCCAGACGTAAAACGCAGCATCGGATTTATATACTTCATAGCCCAATTTTTCCAAACCGGATACTAAAAGTTCGCGCCTTTTTTTATATATTTTATTATTATCCTCTACTGCTTTGAGTTCATTGTCTAATCCGTAAGCTCCGGCAAGCTGGATGGCTTGGAATACTCCCGAGTCCAGATTTGTTTTAACGGCTCCGAGTCCTTTTAAAATTTCTTCGTTTCCCGCCGCAAACCCAATCCTGAAACCGGTCATATTAAACGTTTTAGAAAGCGAATGAAACTCTATTCCTATTTCTTTTGAGCCGTTTGCTTCAAGAAAGGAATCGTTCCCCTTTTCGCCTGTATAAACTTCTGAATACGCAAAGTCGTGAGCGACTATAATTTCATTGTTTTTTGCGAATTTTACTACCTCGTTGAAAAAATGCCTGTCAGCCGATGCCGAAGTAGGATTGTTCGGATAATTAAGAAACATAAGTTTTGCTCTTTTCAAAATATCGCCGGGTATAATCGAAAAATCCGGCAAAAAATCGTTTTCCTCTTTGAGCGGCATAATATAAGGAATGCCGCCGGCAAAAATAGTGCCTGCCCTGTAAACGGGATACCCCGGATCCGGTATCAAAACTACATCGCCTGGATTTATAAAAGCAAGCGGTAAATGTCCTATTCCTTCTTTTGAGCCTATTAAAGACAACACTTCAGTTTCGGGGTCAAGCGTTATATTAAATCTTTTTTTATACCAGTTCGAAACCGATTCCCTGAATTTCAAAAGACCTTCGTATGAAGGATATTTTTGATTAGCGTCTATTTCGCTTTCTTTCTTTAAAACATCGACTATTGCTTTCGGTGTCGGCAAGTCCGGATCGCCGATTCCAAAACTTATTATATCGACCCCTCTTGCTTTTACTTGAGACTTCAGTTTATCTATTTCCGCAAAAAGATACACGGGGAGCTGTTTAAGTCTGTCCGACTGATTAAAGCGCATGAATAGGAATCCTCCTTGAGAGATAATTATTTTGATTAATATTTGATTAATATTTTATAATAAAATTTTTTCTAAGTCTATATATTTTAAAGCAAAGTCTTTGTGGGCTTTTATTTCTCCGTATCGTTTTTCTTTAGGAACATAGGGAATTTCGCCGATAATAGGAACATCGGTAAATTCGCATAAAATTTCTTTGTTGGAAGATACGCTTTCATCGTTTTCGTCTAAAACATTGTTTATAATTATGCCGGACATTTTAATTCCTTTACTTAAAGCATATTCTATGCTTAAAAGAGTCTGATTTATCATGCCTAAACCGGCTTTAGTAACTAAAACAACCCCTGCGTCTAAATATTTGGCGATATCTATCATGAAATGACCGCGTTTTAACGGAACAAGCATTCCGCCTGCTCCTTCTACTATCATATAATCGTGAATTTTATTAAGTTCGTAAAATTTAAAAAGGATCTCCTTAATGCATAATTCGCCGCCTTCTTTTTTAAGCGCCGCATACGGCGACAAAGGCGGACGGAAAGTGTACGGAGTTATAATGTCGAGATTTTCTTTTAAATCGCAGTATGTCTTAACGTAAAGACCGTCGATATATTTTTTTAAACCGTCTTCGCCGATTTCAACGCCCGTTTCGACGGGCTTCATATATCCGGCATCAAGACCTTTCTGTTTGACGGCAGACAACAGAAGAGAACTGCAAAATGTTTTACCTATGCCGGTATCGATTCCCGTTATAAAAAATATTTTCTCAGCCATATTAAACATTAAAAAGTTAAATATAAATATGCAATCTATAAAAAAATAAACGAAATATGAGCGCGGTATATTTAAAAATTAAAAACAAAAAGGCGGCAGAAAATTAATCTGTCGCCTTTTTTCTAATAAAATTCCAATTTCATAAAAATTACTTTACGCCTAATTTTTTAAGCGTCATTGGACCTATTATACCGTCTGCCTTAAGTCCGTTTTTTTTCTGAAAAGCTTTAACGGCATTCGTAGTAACCGGTCCGATCATTCCGTCAACCTTGCCTTTAAAAAATCCGTCTTTAGCAAGAGCCTGCTGAACAGCCTTTACTGTAGCGGAAGATACTGTTTTAACGGCTTTTTTTACGGCTGTCTTCTTCGCTGCGACTTTTTTAGCGGCTGCTTTTTTTGCCTGTTTAACTGCGGCAAAAGAGCTGGAAGGTATTGCTATTAAAGTTAGGAATAAAATCGATAATAATACTTTTTTCAATTAATTTCTCACCTCCTTATTAAAAATATGTAATTAATATTTTTACCATTTTTAATTATTAATTGCAACTTAATTTTGATTTGTCAAAGCACCTTTTTTATAGTGCTTATAAATTCTACGGGGTCGAACTTTACCACATAAAAATCTGCGCCGGCACGCACACCTTTTTCGGAATTTTCTGTTCCGCTCAAAGAAGAGTGCATTATAATGGGGATATTTTTATATTTATCGTCGGACTTTAACGTCTTGGTAAATGTGTAGCCGTCCATAACGGGCATCTCGACGTCGCAAATAATTGCGCTAAAATTATATTTATCTTGATAAACCTCATCAAGAGCGGCTTTTCCGTTTTCCGCAAGCACCGTTTTAAATCCTTCCTTAGTTAACGCATTGTTTATTATTTTTCTAGCCGCAGACGAGTCGTCGACTATAAGTATGGTTTTATTGCCGCCGAACTCATTTTTTTCCGTTTCTATTTCCATATTTTCCCTGTTGTAAAAACCGAGCTCGTCAACTATCGATTCAAAGTCCAGCAAAAGAAGCAGTTCGTCGTTTTCGACCTTAATAATTCCGGTTACCTTAGAATCCACCGAACTTACAGACGACAATTCCGGAGCGCTGATATCGTCCCACGAAACACGCCTTATTTTTGTGGTTTCATGCACTATAAAGCCCACTTTTATCCTATTAAATTCAGTTATGATAACCTTGAAATTCTTTCTATTTAATTCTTCGGGTTCTATAATGCCCATCCATTTAGGGAGATTGACCAAAGGAACGACGCTGCCCCTCAAATTAAACATACCCTCTACAAACTCCGAAGTATTAGGCGCTTCGGATATATCTTCCGGCATTTTAATAATTTCTATAACCTTTGCAACGTTTATCCCGTAAATACCTTCTCTTTCCTCGCCTTCCTCGTCTATGCGAAACAGCCTGAAATCGACCAATTCCATTCTGTTTTGACCTACTTCCAAAATATCGTGGCCGGGATTTATCATATTTGCCATAATCTCTCTCCTTTAACAAAAAAATTTATTATTTGTATAAATATCGGCGTTATAATATAAATTATATCTTATTCGTCTAACCAGGGATTTTCTTCGACTTCTATAATATCGCCGGTATGGTCTTCGGAAATTATTCTGTTTCTTCCTCTTTTTTTTGCTTCGTAAAGAAGATCGTCTAAGCGTTTCAAAAGTCCAGTCGGGTTGTTATCAAACTCTTTTCTGTAAGAAGTAACCCCCATGCTGACGGTTACTTTTTTTATATCTTTCGTTTTAACGTTTAAAACCATCTGTTTAATTTTTCTCGCCACGTCCAATGCGCTTGTTATTTCGGTAGAAGGAAGACAAAGCATAAACTCTTCCCCTCCAAATCTTGCCGCAATGTCTGTTTTTCTGGTATTCGATTTTAATATATTTGCAATCTCTTTTAAAACTACGTCCCCTTTATCGTGCCCGTATGTATCGTTTATTTTTTTAAAATGGTCTATGTCGCACATAATTAACGTCAGCGGAATACCGTATCTTGAACTTTGATTGAATATATTTTCATAAAACATATCAAAATATCTTCTGTTATAAAGACCGGTAAGCCCGTCGGTCAAAGCCATATTTTCAAGGTCATGATCGAATATTTTTTTCTTAAACTTTATTACCGCAGCAAATAAGACTAATGTTAAAACAACTATAAACGACTCTGTGTATAAAATAATACTTGAATTATTAGCCGATATATTTATAAAATTAATAATTAAAACTATCGCGGCAGATATAATCTGTAAAAAAATCAGTGAAATTATAACATAATAATATCGTCTTTTATCCATAATATTTTAATTATTTTTTATAAACCGTAAATTAGCTTAAAAGCACTTATCAAATTTTATATTTTTTTGCAAATTATTACAATTTATTTTTTCGTCTTTATTTTTAGTCTTTTAGTCTTTAAACTTTAAACTTTAAAACCGAACATTTTATTCTTTTAAATTGATATTTATCTTCACCTTTATGATAAAATTAAATAAACATTCCGAAACCGCCCTTGAAAATATTATAGTTTTAATATTTATTTTCGTTCTTGCGGTTATAATAATAAACAAGTATAACGTCTATGTCAAGGCATCAAAAAAAACGGAATATGTACAAGAAATACATGAATTAAATCTTGCATTGATTTCATACCGAATAAAATATAAAAAATTTCCCAAAAATCTTTCCGTTTTAATTAGAAAAGGCTATATCAAAAATATTAAAACCGATAAAAACGGCTATCCGGTTTCGCCTTTTAATAAAAGGTTCGGCTATGTTCGGAAATACGGAAGAGTGGTTAAATGAGATGCTAATATCTGTTCAAATTAATTTAAATTATTGAATCTTTTCATATACGCAATTCATGCCGTCTATATAATTTTTTAATTTAGAAAATATTATTTCTGCAACTTCTTCATGATATGTGTGGGAAGTCATATTTCTATCGTCAATCATTTCCATAAACAGTTTTGCATTGTATTCGTTTATATAACCGGAAGCGAAAAATTCTCTTATGCAAGATTTAGGGGAATTACATGCAATCCCTTCATTTTCTTTAAGTACATTCTTTAACAACTTCCAGAAAATTTCTACCGTAAACTCAAACCTTTGTATTGCCGAATCCCTAAAAAACTTATAGACGTCGCTATTTATATTTTCTGCGGTTTTTTTATAAGATTCCTCAAGCCGTTGAAGCGACGATTCAAAATCTTTAAATTTCTTCAAATCCATCTTATGCCCTCTCTTTTAACGATATCTTTTAGCGTTGGAGCATTTTTTAAATCTATCAAATCTACTTTCTGCACTAAATTGCTATTATCTATAATTTCTCTAAGCATTGATAATATATAAGAAATATCGGCGTTAGATAAAAATGCCAAGTCTATATCGGAAGTATCGGTAAATTTACCTGTTGCTCTTGAACCGAATAAAAAAACCTCAATGTCGTAATCCTTTAAAAAATCTTTTAATAAATCCTGAAGCTCTTTTATCGATGAAATAGATTTTTTATTCATGGAAAAATAATTGAACTCTTTATATTTTAATTATAACGTAATAAATTTAATGTTAATTTTTCAAATTTTATAAATTATTTTAAAATTATTATCATGATTTATCGGTTCATTATATATTAAATATGAACAAATCAAAACCTCATCATGGACTCTAACTTTATCCCGTTAAGCACGTAAACAAATACCGTCCCGACGTAAACGCCAGTTTTTGCTATTATTTTGTATCCATAATAATTAGCGGTCGCTTTGCCGTATTGCCTTGCCTGTTGGATAGTATTACTTATAACAGGTTTTATACCTCTTGGCAAATTATCCCATCCGGCCATATTAGTATTTTTAACTTCTGCGATATTGCCGGAACAAATCTTGTAATTTTCTACTGCCCAATATGCCGCTTTCGGAAAGCCCTGCGTCCTGCGGATTATGCTTATCAGTTTGCATCCGGACATAGCCGTCGTTATAGGCAAAGCGTTATAAGTATATGCTCCGCTTGTATAAGTATAAGGACTGCCGGAATTATAAACCCGCATCGCAAGTTTATTAAAGTTAGGGTCGGACTGGTTGTATGGCGGATTTAAGACGGAAAAAGCGGAAACAGAATTTGCGGAAAATATGATAAGCGAAATTATGAATATTTTAAATAATTTTTTATTATTAGTCATTTTTTTCCGGCCTTTGTTTTATTGAAACAAATCCCATGAAACAGCAATCTTCTTATTCTCAAGGTCAACCTCCCTGATAGCTTTGAGAAAAAATTATCTGATTTATTTCTCTTCGAAAGTTAATTCTAAAAAATCTTTGGGGGTCAAAATTAAAGTATTTTCTAATTTTTTATTATAAAAAGTTAAAAAATCTTTTGTATTTCCTGTAATAAAGAAATTCATATTGTGATAAACAGCAGAAGATAAAATTATCCTATCGTTTTCAGGAAGAGCTTTAGCAAATTCGTAATAAACATCCACGTCTTCAATTATATCGGTTTTACTTAATAGTTCGTTTAAAAAATCTAATTTTTCCGGCTTTTTTATCTTTATATTGTGAACCGACTCAAACTTAACGAGATTTGATATGTAAATTTTGATAATATTAATATTTTGAAGCTCAAAGAAAAGATATGAGCGGGATTTCCCTTTTTCTGAATAAGCTGCGGAAAATAAGACGTTGCTATCCAGAAAAACCTTTAATTTTTCCATTTCTTTAGTATTTTAGCCTTTTCGTTTTCTTTTATTACATCTTCTTCTATGAGTTCTTTTACAAAATCATCGTCAAATGTTCTTACCGCCTGTTTTAATTTTTTTAAAGGTATCGCATAAGCCGGTTTTATGACAAGTTCGCCGTTTCTTTCTTCGAGTATAACCGGCTGCTTGCTTTTTATATTATATTTTTTTCTTAAATTGCTCGGGATAGTAATTTGTCCTCTTTCTCCAACTATTAACGTTTCCATTTATATTGCCTCCGCATGCACGTCTTAAATTTTATTTGATTTATATTTATATATTAATAAATTATTCTTAATATATAAATATTATATACCTATTTTCAGAAAATATGCAAATAAATTATTAGTTATTTTTTCCCCACACGTTGTCAACGGCTTTTTTAAGGGTATCCGGCACCAAATGGCTATACTTTTTTGTCATCTGGGTCGTCCTGTGTCCAAGAAGTCACCCTGTGATATAAAGCGATGTGCCGTTCATAACCATTTTACTTGCGAAGAAGTGCCTTAAATCATGAATCCTTCAGTCTTTTAATCCGGCGTTCTTGCAGGCGGTCATAAACTATTTTCTGAAATTGCCGATTTTGGCCCCGTTATTATTAAATACATATAATAAGAAATTTTGTCAAGATAGGATATTGCTTGAAAGGCTTATTTACTGCGGTTTTAAGTGGTGGCGGTGCAGGGACTTGAACCCCGGACACTACGGATATGAGCCGTATGCTCTAACCGACTGAGCTACACCGCCGAAATTTAATTATTATAGCAATTATTTAAAATATCTTCAACAGTTTAATTTCACGCAAAAATTGCCGATAAAAAAGGTGTCGGAGTAATTTTTCGTAATAAACTCTAAGAGAGATTGCTTCGTCGCTTCGCTCATCGCAATTACAGAATTTATATTCGCGAAAATTAATCTGACACCTTTTTCTGTTATCTAAAATATCTTCAATATTTTAGTTTTTCGGTTTTGAACCGGAAATATTATAAATCGCTATATAGCTTTTGGGGCTTGTTATAGGCGAACCTGGGTTTTCGACTATTCCGTCGGCGATATACGTAATGCCGTTTTCGTTAAAAACGGAAAAACCTGCGCTGTAGCCGACGACGGGTTTTATTTCCCATACGGGATAAAAGCCTATCTTGTTCCATGAGACGCAGAAAATAGATGTTTTTACATAATAGTTAAGATGATGGAGAAATGCCCCTTGCCTGTAGTTTTTTAGAGCAATTATTTCGGGATTTTTGCCGGCGGTATTGAACCCGCTAATCTGGGCGGGGACGTTATATATAAGTCCTCCCGTATATGTAGAGTTTTGCACGCCTCCGAAAGAAGGAACCCTGACCTGCAAGGGCGAACCTCCGTAAGTTTTTGAACCTGAATAGATTGTTTTGCCTTTCGCGTTGATAACCATTAAGTTGCCGGATTTTGAAAGCGCTACGAGATAATTTTTACCGTTTTGTTTAAAATTGCCGTAAACGGTGCCGTAAAGGGTTATGCCGCTATAAAACGGCAGTTTTATGCTTCTTATTAAAGAATCGGCGTTTTTATTAAACTTATAGACATATGTGCTTCCGCCGAACTGACCTATCGGATAACTATTTTGCCCGATTATATCGTCGTTAAAATATCTGCCCGACGGCACTACCGAGATCGGCTTCTGACCGACTATTACCCTTCCTAAGCCGGGCATATTCATAACTCTTAAAAACATGCCGTAATTCCGGGTCAGCTTTACAAGTTTTCCGTTCCTGTAAATCAGCATATAGGATATAATCATGCCGAGCCTTGCTTTTGTTAAAACAATCGCATTGTAATTTTTAGAAATGTTATAAATTCCAAGATATATAACGTTAGATCTGACCGAAAGATTATACTGCGCAAGTTTTTTAAGATTTCCGTTAAGCGAAAGGCCGTATAATATAACTCTGTGCCTTGTAGCTACTGCGGCTTGAATTCCTTTTTTTAAAAATCTTCCGGCAGTAATTGCTTGAATAACGTATTTTTTTGAAACAGATTTCGTCAATCCTTCATTGTTCTGTGCAAATCTTTTAATAAAAATAGAACTTTTTGCCCTTGCCATGTTTGATGTTTCAGGAGATGCCGCAACTGCAGCCGAAGATGATGAGGGAGAAGCAGACGAAACTGAAGATTTTAGCGCATATTCGTTTGATTCTATTTCCTTTTTAATAACGGGAGATAATTCGTCGATATCGTCAACTATAAAGTTAACGCCAAGCGCGTTAATATGATTTCTGAATATTACCTGCTTTTTTGCGGAATCAAAAATATTAGTCTGAATAATAAAAACATTGCCTATTTTTTCAATTCTTCCGTAGATAACATAATTTGAATTAAAATGTTTAGCAAGATTTAAAAGGCTTGCCGACGAAAAATCGGTATGCGCTTTTTCAATATAAGAAGCTACATCGGAATTTCTTACGACCGCTATTTTTTTTCCGGCTATATTAGAACTTAAAATTAAAGGAACGCTTTTCCCGATATAAGCATATCTCTCATAGTTGGACGATATAATTTTATATGGTAAAATTGAAACTTTAGCTATTGCAAAAACGTTTTTTTGAACCGATATCAATGCAAGAGCAAAGAACAATATAAAAACGATTAATTTTAAAAAATTTTTTGATTTCATTTTACCCTCTGCGTTATATTTTATATATATTTTAAACATTTTAACATAATTGAAGTAATTGTCAAATCAAATGCGTGCAAAATTTGCATATCAATGCGGCAGTAAGCCTATATACATTTTAAATAATTCGTTTCCGTAAAAAATAAAAAAAACGGAGGCTAAGGATAAAAAGGGGCCGAAAGGTATTTTAAAATTTGAAATGCTTTCATATGAAGATTCTTTGCCGTTAATGTCCTTTTTATATTTTAAAAAAACAGATACTGTTAAAAAACCCAGTAATGCAAAAACTGCTCCTATAAAAATAGTAAAAATTACTCCTTTTAATCCCAAGAATGCGCCTATTCCTGCTATTAATTTAATATCGCCGCCTCCGAGCCCTTCGCGTTTTTTTATAAACTCGTAAAAAAAAGCGATAAAGAAAAAAAATAAACCTCCTGCCAGAAAACCGTATAACGGGAATAAAAACGAAGTATGCAAAAGAAAAATATTTAGAATAAAGCCGGAAATTATCAGAAGTATATTTAACGAATCAGGAATAATGCGGTGAAACAAATCGATAAAAGCGACGGGAATAATAATAAAAATAAAAAAAGCTGAAGTTATCCATTTGTTAAAAATAAAACTTAAATATTGTTTAAAATAATTTACGTCGTAGAAATTAATGGAATAATAGAAAAAAGATTTATAAAAAAATTTTAGGAATATAGAATATAACAGCAACCCAGTTAAAATTTCTATTGCAGGGTAAATAATGGAAATTTTGCTTCCGCAGTACCGGCACTTACCTTTTAATATTATATAGCTTAAAATAGGAATGTTATCGTAAAATTTAATTTTTTTGCCGCATGAGGGGCATGCCGATGGCGGGAAAACCACGGATAAATTATTCGGCAGGCGGTAAATTACGACGTTTAAGAAACTGCCTATTGAAAGGCCTATTAAAAAAATAAAAATAGAAACTATGACAAAACCTTCGAAAGAGAATAAAAAATTTACAAAGTTCGCCTGATTTAAAATCATAAATAAATTTTTAAAATTTTATAAAATAAAAAACCCCGTAATAATGTTTTGGTTATTTCATTATTCGGGGTATTTAAATCCGGTAACGACCTACTCTCTCATGCAGCTACCCGCATAATACCATCGGCGCTGTAGGGCTTA
>JAJZJD010000064.1 GCA_021828445.1 bacterium | reverse complement strand
TGAATATCAAAAGTCCGCCGTCAAATATAATAGCCGGAGCCGAATATCTGCATTACTGCCTTAAGCGTTTCGGCTATGAACCTGTTCCGGCATTGGCCTGCTATAACGCAGGCCCCGATTCCGTCAGGACGGTATATATAAAGAACCGCCGGAAATTTATAATTCCGCCTTACCGCCAGACCGAAATTTATATTATGCGGGTGTATAAGTATTATAATTACTACAGGAAATTATTGAGATAATTTTATAATAAAAAATATATCACATAGGAAAAATACAAAAAACAAACCGGCATATAAATATGTTATAATACGTAAATTAGGTATTATTTAATTTAATTTGACAAATTAGGGCTAAGTTTATTAAAATTAAGTAAATTTACTAAAAATGTAAAATTAATTAAACATATGCTGTGTAGGAGGGCGTAAAAAATGGCGGCAGATAGAAAAAACGAAAGCCTGTCGATATTTAAAACAGCTTTTTTATTAACTTTAACGGCATTTATATTTTTTAATCCGTTAGCGGTTAAAAAATCGCTTGCAGACGGGAAAGGCTCTACCTCATGTAACGGAGTATATGCTTCAAATTCCATAATTTACGCGCTTTACTTAAAAGCAAGAGGTAAGGCTATCGGCAAAAACGACGTAATCACGTATATAAAAATCGTCAATCCCGCAAAATACAAGCATGACAGGAATAACGTTTTTTTGTGGAATAAATTATACTCGAAAGACAAGGCAAGATTGAGCAGGCTTATAGACTATGTAAATTCCGTCAAATATTTTAAAAACTATATAAAAGCGTCTCTCGGCAGCTATGTAATGAAGAAACAGGGATTCTATCTGCTGTATCATACGAAAAACAGAGTGATAAGCGATGGAATGCAAACTCATAGAAATATAGATTTTATAAAATCCGAAAACGGCAATATTTATTATTTTTTTCACCGCTTAACTATTGTTTATAAAAATGCCGGAAAGTTTAACTTTCTAAGCATTCCGCCCAAGGCGGCAGAAAAGTTTATTAACGAAAGGACGGGAACGTTCGGACATATAAAAAAATCGGTTTTCCTCGAATACAATTTTGCTCCTTTGAGCGCAAAACATAACGTTTTAACGGTGGGCGTTTCCTGCGTTAAGGTTTACAATAATAAGCGCAAAAATTTTTTAGTTGGAATTATAAAATAATAAGTGGTATAATAAATACAAAAAATAACAATATAAAAAGCGGGGTGCCGTATAAAACTACGGCTGAGAGCGGGGCGGTTACGACCCGCAACCCTTTGAACCTGATGCGGGTAATGCCGTCGTAGGGAAGCAGGATTATCTACCGATTATTTCTTTTCAGGCAGTCTCACTTCCCTCCCCAAAGGCTTTATGCAGGCTTACCTAATTCACTTAAACGGCAATGAAATATAATGCTCCATTCATCGGATAAATCAGGATTAGATAATATTTTACAAAAAGCTTTATCGGGAGAAAGGCTCGAGGATAGCGACCTGCTCTTTTTGCTTGAAGAAAAAGACGGCAAAGCCGTTCAAGAAACAGCTTCGGCCGCGGATACCCTTAATCGGGATATTAACTCGGGCAAAGTTTCCTATGTCGTAAACAGAAATATTAATTTTACCAATATATGCGCTTTAAATTGCAGGTTTTGCGGGTATAAAAGAACCAAAAATTCTAAAGACGCTTTCTTGCTGGACTACGATAAAATACTCGAAAAGATTTCGGAAGGCAAAAAACAAATAGGAATCGACGAAATATGCGTTACGGGCGGAATAAACCCGGAATTGAAATCAAATCCGGATTATTACTTCAATCTCGTTAGAACGGTAAGAAATAATTTCCCCGATTTGCATATTCACGCATTTTCTCCGCAGGAAATTTATGAACTTGCCGAAGCAACCGGCAAGTCTTATGCCGGGGTTATCGAAAAATTAGTCGATTGCGGACTTAATTCTATACCCGGAACGGCGGCGGAAATTTTAGCCGAAGAAACGAGAAAAAAAATCTGTCCGGAAAAGATAAATACTTCGGTCTGGGTCGAAATTATAAAAACGGCTCATATGCTTGGAGTTAAAACGTCGGCAACGGTTCTTTTCGGACATATAGAATCAAACGAAGATTTGGCGTATCATTTAAGCCTTATAAGGCGGATTCAGGATGAAACCGGCGGATTTACGGAATTTATCGCTTTGCCGTTTATTTCGCCTAAAACGTCCCTAAGGAAACAGGTAAATCAGACTAAAATCTACGATAATGAAGCCGTGCTTAAATTTTACGCAATTTTAAGATTATATTTAGACAATTTTAAAAATATTCAGACAAGCTGGCCGAAAATCGGCGTCCACTCAGCGTTAAAATCTCTTGAATGCGGCGTTAACGATTTCGGCGGAACTTTAATGGAAGAGAATATTACAAAGAGCGCCGGAGGTAATTTCGGCGAATATCTATCCGAAGGCGAAATTATAAATTTAATAAAACAGGCAGGCAAAATTCCGGCGAGAAGGGATACGTTATATAATTATATAAATATAAACGTTAGTATTTAGTAAAATTTATGAAAATAGAATTAAACGGAAATGAATATACTGCCGGAAACGGCATTACGGTTCAAAATTTAATAGACGAACTGAAACTTAATATTAAAAGTACCGCCGTAGCCGTCAATAAAACTATAGTTCCAAAAAGCTCCTACGCCGTCTTTATCCTGAACGAAAACGACAAAATAGATATGGTAACGATAGCTCCGGGCGGTTAAAAAAGAGAAAAATATAATTAGAAAAATAATATATAAACATAAGGAGGGTTCATGGAAAGCAATATAAAAGAAAACGGCGACGTATTAAAAATAGGAAAATATACTTTTAAATCGAGACTTCTTATCGGGACGGGGAAATATCCGGATTTTCAAACCATGAAAGACTCCGCCGACGCTTCCGGCGCCGAGATAATTACCGTTGCAGTAAGAAGAATAGATTTTAACGCAAAAGAAAATTTACTGTCCTATATAGACCTTGACAAATATATCCTTTTACCTAATACCGCCGGGTGTTATACGGCGGAAGACGCCGTAAATACCCTCAGGCTCGCAAGAGAACTGGACGTTTTTAGAACCGACCTCGTAAAACTGGAAGTTATAGGCGACCCCAAAACACTTTATCCGGATAACGAAGAACTGCTCAAAGCCGCTAAAATTTTGGTAAAAGAAGGCTTTACGGTTATGCCTTATATGATGGACGACCCGGTTCTTGCCAAAAAGCTCGAAGACGCCGGATGTCCCGTAGTTATGCCGCTTGCTTCGCCTATCGGTTCCGGTCTCGGCATCAGAAATCCTTATAATATTAAAATAATTAAAGAAACCGTATCCGTTCCGGTAATAGTGGATGCCGGAGTAGGAACCGCTTCCGACGCCTGTAAAACTATGGAGCTTGGCGTTGACGGCATTCTTATAAATACGGCGATAGCCGGAGCCGTTAATCCGGTTAATATGGCGGCCGCAATGAAAAACGCCGTAGAAGCGGGCAGACTTGCATATTTGTCGGGACGCATCCCTATGAAACTTTATGCTCAGGCTTCTACTCAAATGGAGGGAATAGTATTTTGACCGACAGGACGATAACTGAAAAGGAAACCATGAAAAAAACAGGGGCTAATAAAACTAAGGTAAAGGCAAACGCCGGCATAAGATTAAATAGGTTTATCGCTATGCATACAGGCGTTTCGAGGAGAAACGCCGACGATATAATAAAAGAGGAAAGAGTCCTCATAAACGGTAAAAAAATTAAAAATCTCGCCACCGCCGTTAAGGAAGGAGACGAGGTTGCCGTTGACGGCAAAAAGATTAAATATAAAGAAGAGCCTAAAATTTATATTATGCTTAACAAGCCTCAAGGGTATATTACCGCCGTAAAATCGGAAGAGGGATTTAAAACCGTTATGGAACTAATTAAAAAAGAAACCTTAAAATATAAACATATATTTCCGGCGGGAAGGCTGGATTTTATGAGCGAAGGCCTGCTTTTGCTTACCAACGACGGCGACTTTGCGTATAAATTAACCCACCCGAAATTCGACGTAGTGAAAACCTATATAGTCGAGGCTAAGGGGGAATTGACCCCGGATCTTTTCAACAGGATTAAAAAAGGCGTCAAACTTGAAGGGGCTGGTCTTTTGAAGCCGGATGAAGTCAGAGTCGTAAGAAAAAATCCTTCCAAATTTATATTGTCGGTAGATTTATCGCACGGAAAAAACCGCGAAATAAGAAGGATTATGGAGTTTTTTAATCTTAAAATTTTAATGCTCAGGAGAGTCAGGATAGGCGGACTTTATATAGGCGACCTGCCGTCAGGGGAATACCGCATATTAAACCGTAAAACCGCCGAATTGGCCATAGACAATGCGGATAAAACAGAGCTTCGGTCTAAGCCGCAGCAGACAAAGCTAAAAAAACCGGATTCAAAAATATCTGCCCCTTAAAAATCAATTCATACTTGCAATTTTAGAGCGGTATAGGGCAAGACTGCCCGATGTCGGGGCAATATATATTTCGCCGAATAGTTGAATCTGGCTTAAATTTATCAGAACTAATCTTGCCATTTCAAGAAGCGCAAGAAAATAAGTAAAAAATTCATCTCTGCTTACGCTGTTTTTAACGATTTCGCTAAAAGTTATATTCTGAACCGTATTAAACATTTCCATTATTTCCATTATTTTTTCCTTTACGGAAAAACTTTCTCTTTCTACCTCGTATGTATTTATCCTGTTTTGCGCCTCTGTCATCTTGTTATAGAAATATTTCGAAAGAATAAAAATATTTGCGTCAAAAATAATGCCGGCGTTATCGGAAACTTTTTCAAGCATAGTTTCATCCGCTTTAAACATTTTTATTCCGAATACGTCGCGTCCCAATATTGGCCTGTTATTTAAAAAGTCGGACACTTCTTTGACTTTTCGGTATTCTATAAGCATATCCGTCAGTCCCGTTCTCGGGTCGTCCGTATCTCCTTCGCCGTCCTCGTCCTTTTCTGCATCATACTTAGGCAGAAGCGTTACGGATTTAATATATATAAGCTGAGCCGCCATTACTATGAAATCGCCGCCCAAATCAAGATTAAAGGTATCGGAATACGGTATGGCTGAGTTTTCGTTTAGTCCTATCGCTTCAAGATACTGCCTTGTTATTTCGACTATAGGAATATCGTAAATATTTATTTTATTTTTTTTTATCAGTGTTAAAAGCAGGTCTAAAGGGCCGTCGTAAGCTTCAAGGCTCACTTTTGGATAAAAGGATAATTGCATTTCATTATAAGCTAAGATTTTTTAAAACGATATTATTTACTATAAAATCAAATGAAACGGTCATAAAATTCCCCGGGTTTATTAGGAGCAATATTAAAAGCAGGAATATTCCAAACGGCTCTAATTTGATTAAGTAACCGGAAAACGGTTCGGGCAGAAGGCTTACGGCAACCCTTCCTCCGTCTAACGGCGGAATCGGTATGAGATTGAATGTTCCGAGTATGATATTTATCATTATGCCTATGAAAAGCATAAAAGTTACCGGGTAAATAAAAAATTTAAATAACAAACTACCGTAAACCGTCTGAAAATGAAAATGGCTTATAAAGTAAGCCAGATATAAATTCATAACCGGAAACTCGAAAAGTATAAGCTTTAAGAAAACAAAGCAGATAAAAGCAAGAAGAAAATTAGTAACCGGTCCTGCCGCCGCGACAAATCCCGTATCTCTTTTAGGATTTTTAAGCCCGTTAAAATTTACCGGAACCGGCTTTGCATAACCGAATAGAAAAGGAGAACCCATGATAATTAAAAGCAAGGGAAGCAGAATCGTTCCGAAAGGGTCGATGTGTTTTATAGGATTAAGGGTTAATCTCCCTGCGTTTTTTGCCGTATCGTCGCCGAAAAGATAAGCTACATAGCCGTGTGAAACCTCATGAAGTATAATGGCGAATAAAACCGGAATTATCGCAATTACTATAAGCTGAATCGTATTATTCATATTTTCTTATTATACGATTATTTTCCTTTATAAATCAACTTTTTTATTGTTAGTTTTTTTAGACGGCTCATTCTGTATTATAATATGTTGAAACA
>JAJZJD010000063.1 GCA_021828445.1 bacterium | reverse complement strand
TTAGTTTCAAAATGGTGCGAAGAGTGTATTCCTGCGGACAATGCATGGAAAAGACTCTTCGAAGAACGTAAGAATTTTAATTACAGATCGTTAGACGTTGCCGAACCGGAAGGCAGGAGGCTATCGATAGAATTATATATAAGAAGCGTTCCGTCAACCATTATCGATGGAAAGCTTTCATTCGTCGGTATTCCTACGAAAGAAGAAGCATCGGAGCTGCTTGATTTATCGTAAAATATAGCAAACGATAAAAACAGTTTCTTCATTATCCATATAATAACGTAAAGTTCCTTTCGCCGATTTTATATTGCCTTTTCGCGGCGGTTAATTATATAATTAAACAAAATCGTATATATTATGATTTTAATAAATATGATTTTTATATGTAGATAGATATTAAAATAAAGGATGCATAGTTGAAGAATTCGTAATATAATAAAGATGGTATTAATATTAGACGGATATGTTCTAAAAGGAGCTGTTTTTGGCAAATATTGCGGTATTATCGCTCAATCCGGCATTAGACGTAACTTATAAAATTCAAAAATTGATCGATGACGAAAAAATACATTCCTTTGAAACAAGGTTCGATCCCGGCGGAAACGGTATAAACGTTGCCAGGGCATTTAAAAGGCTAAATGTAAGGGCTGCTACATGTTGTGTTTTAGCGGGGAAAATAGGCGCATTGATTTCCGATATTCTTAATAGCGAGTTGGATGACCCTCATTTTATATGGGAAGAAGGAGAAACAAGAATAAATTGTGTTATTCAGCAAAGCGACCCCGTCTCTCAATATGAAATCAACGGTATGGGACCCGCTATGGGTTTTTCGGTCCTGGATAAATTAGAAAAAAACCTTTATGCTTATTCAAAAGACGGTTTTGCGGTGCTGACCGGTTCGCCGCCGTTGAATATCACTTATAATATATATAATATATTATGCGCGCGCCTGAAAAATGCAGGGATAAAATGTCTTGTCGATGCGGACGGCACTTTATTGGCCAGTGCCGTTAAATCAAAACCTTATATAATTAAACCTAATATTCACGAGCTTGAAAGATTAGTCAAAAGAAAACTGGCGTCAAATTTTGAAATTGCTTCCGCGGCGGCGGATATTTATAATTCCGGCATCGAATATGTATTTATATCTCTGGGACATAAGGGAGCTATGCTTGCATCTAAAGAAGGAATTTTCTATGGCTCTGCTCCCGAAGTCCCCGTAGTTTCGAGAGTCGGAGCGGGTGATTCCATGGTTGCAGGTATTTTAAGCATTATTGCAAACGGAGGCAGCTCGGAAGATGCTTTAAGACTCGGCATAGCTTGCGGGTCGGCAACAGTTCAGATGCCCGGAACGGAGCTTTTTACCATGGATTTGGTTAATAATATTATAAATGAAATAAAAATAGAAAAAATAAATGTTCAGTAAAGAGGTTTATTTGTGATAATTTATAAATTAAATTATTAACATAAAGGGTTATGTATATTATAAAAGAGGATGAATAGATGATAATAGTTACAGGCGGGGCAGGATTTATAGGGTCCAATATCGTCGAGGCGCTTAATAAAAGAGGCGAAACAAATATTCTTGTCGTCGATAATTTAACAAACGGCAAGAAAATGCATAATCTCTCCGATCTCGATATTTTAGACTACATGGATAGAGACGATTTTCTGGCTAAAGTTAAATCCGGTTTAGATTTTGGGAACATATCCGCCGTATTTCATGAAGGAGCATGTTCTTCGACCACCGAATGGGACGGAAAATTTATAATGAGAAATAACTTCGAGTATTCCAAGGAGTTATTAAAATGGTGCGAAGAAACAGGAGCGCAATTTATTTACGCTTCTTCGGCTTCGGTTTACGGACTCGGGGAAAAAGGGTTCGTTGAAGAAAGAGCCTGTGAACACCCTATTAATATGTATGCCTATTCTAAGTTTCAATTTGACCAATATGTGAGAAGTATTATAAAAAAATCTAAATATCAGATTGCGGGATTCAGATATTTTAACGTTTACGGTCCGAGGGAGCAACATAAAGGCACAATGTCCAGCGTCGCATTCCATTTTAACAACCAGATAAACGCTACGGGAAAAGCAAGACTTTTCGATGGAACGGCGGGTTATGGAAACGGCGAACAGAGGCGTGATTTTATTTATGTGGAAGACTGCGCAGATGTTAATTTGTGGTTTTTAGATAATCCGGGTAAATCAGGAATATTTAACCTTGGAACAGGAAAAGCAAGGTCGTTTAACGATGTCGCGAACGCCGTAATAAAATGGCATGGCTCAGGGGAAATTGAATATATACCTTTTCCAGATCACCTTAAAGGCGCATATCAGAGTTTTACCGAGGCAGATATTGCCGCTTTACGCGGCATAGGATACGGGAAACCTTTCCTGTCAATCGAAGAGGGGGTTAAGAAATATTTAGACCGGCTGAATAAGGGGCGATAAAAGCCGTTTATTATATTAAATTGACGACCTATTTATTTTATATGTTTCATGTGAAACATATAAAATATTTTTTAAATATTTATTGTTAGTACACGGAGGGCTATTATTATGTTCGGTTTCGGAATGTTCGGATTTGGAATGCTGTTTATGTTTCTATTCTGGATTGCTTCAATAGTGTTATGGATTAGTGCGCTTATCGATATTCTTAAAAGCGATTTCAGGGGCGGATCCGATAAGATTGTATGGCTTTTAGTCGTGGTTTTTTTACCTCTTTTAGGGGCGATACTGTATTTCACTATCGGAAAAAACCAAAAAATTAATAAGCCGGCCGGGGACGGCAGTCAAAATAATCCTCGATAGTCGGCGGCAAAAAGCTATTTTTTTGTCATATTCTTTAAAATATCTAAATCAATTTTATGTTCCCTGTCGCTTCCCGGCGTTTCGATAATTAACGGTATGTCTTTAAGCCTTTTATCGTTTACAATAAATCCGAAGGCATCCATGCCGATATAGCCCTTTCCTACCTGCGCATGCCTATCTACTTTAGAACCGAGAGGCTTTAGGGAATCGTTAAGATGTATGACCTTTAGCTTATTAAAACCGATAATATCTTCAAAATCTTTCATGAATTTATTATATTCGGATAAAGTTCTTATATCGTAGCCTGCCGCAAAAATGTGGCATGTATCGACGCACACGCCAAACCTTTCACTGTTTCCGGCCAACTCAATAATCCTTGCGATATGTTCCAGCTTATATCCTATTTGATTCCCCTGTCCCGCCGTAGTTTCAAGAATTAAAATAACATCTTTAAGCTCCGCCGTTTGCTTTATAATGCCGCTCAAATTTAATGCAATTTGTTTTATTGTTCCCTCTTCGGATAAATATTTATTTGAACCGGGATGAAGCACCAAATATTTTATGTCAAGCAGGCCGCATCTTTTAATTTCATCAATAATACCGCCGATAGATTTTTCTTTTATTGTTTCATCCGTGCTTCCGAGATTAACTAAATATGAAAGGTGGACGGCAACCGTCAAGTTTTGACTGATTACGCATTTCTTAAAAGAAGATATTTCGTTATAATCAAGCTCTTTTGCCGACCATTGCAACTGGTTTTTTGTAAATATCTGAACGGCATTGGACCCCGTATTTTTTGCATGCGCGCAGACATTTTTCAGTCCCCCTGCAATAGAAACATGTGCGCCTAATAATATTTTCATAATATAACTTAAATTATAAATTAATTTAATGAGGTATTACAATTAAATTTTAATTTATTACCGTTAAACTGCAACGCATATCATTTTAATATGGTATAATTAACATAATAAAATAATTAAACTTTGGAGGTAATTTTATGAAAGGTAACGAAGAAATTCTTAAAAGGCTTAATCTGAGATTAGCCGAAGAGCTAACCGCTATCAATCAATATATGGTTCACTCCGAGATGTGCGATAACTGGGGTTATGACGAACTTCATAAAGAAGTGGAAAAAAGAGCGATAGACGAAATGAAACATGCCGAAAAATTAATCGGCAGGATATTGTTTCTCGAAGGAATACCGATGGTTTCTAATTACAACAAAATACATATAGGTTCTACGGTTGAATTAATGCATAAAAACGACAGAAAATCGGAAGAAGACGCAATTAAAGCCTACAACGAGGATATAAAGTTTGCCGCCGAAATTAAAGACAACGGAACAAAGGATTTAATTCAATCTATTTTGGACGATGAAGAGGGACATATCGACAGGCTTGAAGTATATCTTGACCAGATAGAGCAGATGGGACTTCCTGTTTATCTTTCTACATACAGAAAATAAACAAGATTTTGCAATTTGTACCGGTAAATTGATAAATTTTAAACGGCTTGCCGTGTCGATTAGTTGATATCGATATTTGCTTTTCTATCCCATATGCGATAGAAATTATGCAGCGCAATATCGATTTCTCTGCCGCCGGTTATATATGTTGCATTATTATCCTGATTTTCGGATGAACCGCAACTTCCGTGATAGCAGGATGCTCCTTCAGCCGAGGGCGACCAGTTTGCGGAGCCTTCCCTAAAAACGATGCCGGGAATTATAAATATTTTTTCGTGCATAATATTCCAGAATCCTTTGTCTTTTTTTGCCTTTATATATATGTTCCTAACGTTTTTAAGCATATAAGTTCTATCCGTTCTATCTTTCATCTGCAAATCGTCTCTGTAAACATAAATTTTAACTCCTCTGCGGGCAAGGTAAACAAGTTCTTTTGCAATTTTATAATCGGTAAAGGAATACATGGCAATATAAAGCTTTTTAGCTTTTAACGATTTATTAAGCCAGCGAATATCGATATTCTGAAGGTTTGTCCGTGGCGAAAAATAGGTCATAGTCCGGGCATATGAAAAAGAAGGAAGGAATAAATTTAACGAAACGGACAAAATTGAAAGCAGTATAAATTTCAACATAAAAACCTACCTTTAAATTAATTTTACGGCTTTAATCCTGTAACGGAATATACATATAAACGTCATTCTAACATATTATGGTATAATTTAACAAAACGACAATTTACAATAAGGGAGGTTTTATTATGCAATATACGCGGCTTGGAAATACCGGACTTAAGGTTTCAAGGCTTTGCCTTGGAACGATGACGTTCGGATTCAAATTTAGAAATATCGGTCAAGGTGAGCTTAACGGATGATGAAATTTCAAAACTTTCAGATGTTACAATGCCGAAAAAATTATACCCTCAATGGATGGTCGAATGGCAAAATTATAGGAAATCGTTTAATCCGGATGAATTTTGATTTATAAAAGCGAAAAAGGCGTCCGATTTTAAATAGGATGCCTTTTTCGCCGTCTTTCCCTTACCGTTTTTATTCACTGCAAAATAAAAGGCGCATCCTTTTTTACCAGACCGGTCAGCGTATATTCGCCGGGTCCCATTATAAAAATGCTTAAGGCGATTGCAAATTCCGTTAACGCATATTCATAGCCGTTTTTCATTATATCGAAACCGTTCGGCAAGTGCAGTAAAAATATAGCTCCGAGCATTACGAGCATAATATTTAACGCACCTATTCTTGTTAAAACCCCGCTTATCATTGCAAGGCTGCCCGTAGTTTCGGCAATTCCCACAAGAACGGCTATTATGAGCGGTAAATGCATATATCCTGCAAATCCCTTAACCCCGGGCCCGTCAAACCAGTCGAAAAGGATTCCCGTTCCATGATAGAAAAAGCTCAAGAATAAAACAAACCTTAAAAAGAATAAACCGACAGATTCTTTTTTCATAATTAACAACCCCCTTTTTAAATTTAATTAAGTTAATTTAATATAATTTAATTCTCTTTAAATAATAATAATTTATTAAATACATAAAGTCAATCAGGGAATTTTTTATTATTAAGTATAATAAAATATACTTAATTGACATTTTATATTTAAAATGCTATTCTATTAGCATCATGGAAAATAATAAAACTTATTGCCCTGCGCAGGAAGCGTTTAAAATACTTGCTAATAAATGGTCTTTAATGATAATTAAAGAGCTTTCCGGCGAAAACCTAAGATTTAACCGCATTAAAAAAAAAATAGAAGGTATTTCCTCTAGGGAATTGTCTAAAAGGCTCGAGGTTTTAGAGGAAATAGGATCGGTTAATAGAAACATAATTTCTATTAAGCCTATAATGGTCGAATAC
>JAJZJD010000062.1:1594-6166 GCA_021828445.1 bacterium | reverse complement strand
TTATTAACGCGCAGGGTTGCGCAGGATGCCATATCATAAACGGCAAAGGCGGTTCGATAGGCCCTAATCTTGACAAAGAAGGAACGAAAGGCCATTCTATCCACTGGTTGGAAGTTCAGATAAATACCCCCAAAGTTCATTCGCCGAATACTATGATGCCGAACCATAATCTTAATCCGTCGCAGTTAAAAACGGCAGCGGAGTATCTCGAATCTTTAAAATAAGTTCAATAACTCAATAATAAAGACGATAACTTTAAATTTAACAGGCATCTATGAATTAATCTAAAATTCATAGATGCCTTTTTATATTAAATATTTTATAATGAAAACCAATAAAAACAAAGCCGTTTTAATAATATTATTAATTGCAGTCGTCGTTTTAGTTTCGGGAATATTTTTATACAAAAACCTTAACGAAAAAACAAAAACCGGCGTGCCGGCGGTTTCGACCGTTAAATCTCTTAAAAATAAAGGCATTAAACTTGCAAGATATCAAAAATTTAAAAAATTCTGGCAATCGATGTATAGACATCTCCGCAAAGAAAAAGTTGTTTATTCTATTAAGCCCCTTTATAACGATAAAATTAATAAAATAGAAACATACGATTTGACGCTAACGTCATATGACGGACTGCAGTTAAAAGGATATTTCGCAATTCCCTACGGGACTAAAGGTAAAAAATACCCGGGAGTTCTTTTATTGCACGGATACGGCTCATTCGGAACTCCGGGCTGGGCGCACTTCTTTGCCAGAAGGGGGTATGCCGCTCTTTCCATAGATTTGAGAGGGCATGGGAGAAGCAGGGCAGTTTATCATCCGGGTTTTCCGGGGCTTATGACGAACGGCATTCTTCACGTCAAAACTTTTTCTATGGTAAAAATAGTAATGGATTCCCTTGCATCGCTCAGGTTTCTGGAACATTTTAAAAATATAAATTCTAAATATATATTCGTTACCGGCGGAAGCATGGGAGGCGGACTTCCTTTGATAGACGCCGCTATAGACCGGCATATTGTTGCCGTCGCCGGAGACGTTCCGTTTTTGAGCGATATTCCCGTCCAGATGCCGCTGGCAAAAATGGGTCCATATATGGAAGTAAAGGCATTCTTGAAAAAGCATCCCGAAGATAGAGCTAAAGTTATGCGGTCTCTTTATTACGTCGATACTAAACATTTTGCGGCATGGATTAAGGCGCCGGTTTTAATCGGAATAGGACTTAAAGACGAAGACTGTCCGCCTAAAGGTACTTTTGTCGTGTATAAATTAATTAAATCTAAAAAACAGCTCTTTATAGCGAAAAACAGCGGTCATGTGGTTCTTCCCGGCTGGAATATGGAAGTTTTTAAATTTTTTGCTCCTTATATGCCTAAATCTGCCGCCGACGGTTCAAAAAAAGGCATAAAAAATAAAAACAATGAAAGGAAATTTCTATGAAAAATATCAACAGCTTAAATGCCGTAAAGCGCGCGGAAACCTTAATGCCTGGCGGCGTCAGCAGTCCGGTCAGGGCTTTTAAATCGGTAGGCTTATCGCCGGTCGTAATAAAAAAGGCTAAAGGCGGCAGGATATATGATATCGACGGAAATGAATATATCGATTATGTGATGTCCTACGGACCTATGATATTAGGGCATGCAGACGAAAGGGTAGTAAAAGCGGTTTCGTCCTCGGCGGCGGACGGATTCAGCTTCGGCGCTACAACGGAAGCCGAAATAGAACTTGCCGGTTTAATCAATAAACATTTTCCTTCCATAGAGTCGGTCAGGCTTGTAAATTCCGGTACCGAAGCCGTGATGAGCGCCGTTAGGCTGGCAAGAGGTTTTACGAAAAGAAGCAGAATCGTAAAATTTGAAGGATGCTACCACGGTCATTCGGATTCCATGCTTGTTAAGGCAGGTTCGGGGGCGCTGACGACATCCGTCCCCTCAAGCGCGGGCATTACTGAAAGCGTGTCGAAAGACACCCTTGTTGCGGTTTATAATGATATATCTTCGGTTAAGGACTTGTTTGCGGCGCATAAAGGGGAAATAGCCGCCGTCATAATAGAACCGGTAGCCGCAAATATGGGGGTAGTTTTACCGGAAGAAGGTTTTTTAAAAAATTTAATAGATTTAGCCCATAAAAACGGTTCTCTTATAATATTCGACGAAGTTATAACCGGATTCAGGCTTTCCTTGGGCGGCGCTCAGGGTTTATTTAATTTAAAACCGGATATTACCTGCCTCGGCAAAATCATAGGCGGCGGACTCCCCATAGGCGCTTTCGGCGGCAGAAGAGATATAATGGAATATCTTTCGCCCGTCGGCCCCGTTTATCAGGCCGGTACCCTTTCCGGCAATCCGGTATGCGTTGCCGCAGGCATTGCGACGATAAAAGCGATAGAGAAAGATGATGCCGTATCAAAGGCAGACGAAGCCGCAAGTTATTTAGTAAGAAGCCTCAAAGACGAACTCAAAAATTTTGATGACAAAATTACGATAAATTATATTTCTTCCCTGCTGACTATCTTTTTTAAGGGCGGAAGCGTAAACAATTTTAACGATGTTATGAAATCGGACACAAACAGGTTTAAGGAATTTTTCGCATCGGTATTAAATGCAGGAATATTTATGGCTCCCTCGCAGTATGAAGCGGTTTTTTTAAGCTCAAAGCATACTAAATCGGATATAGATAAAACCGTGTCTATTATTTCGGATGCATTAAATAAGATATTTTAACTTCCTCTGAGTTTTCCAAATTTTTTAACCGTGGCGGTATCTGATCACCCTAGCTTTTTCAAGGGTAATCATTCCGTCTTTCATGATTTCGTCAAGAAATGGAAGCAAAGAATTAAGTTTTTCTTCCGTATCCACGATCTCTACGACAACGGGCATGTCTTCCGATAACGCCAGCAGTTTAGCAGTATGTATCCTGCTGTGAGCGCCAAAACCCATTATGCCCCTTATAACGGTTGCCCCCGCAAGGTTAAGTTCGCGTGCCTTGATAACAATCTGTTCATACAGCGCTTTGCCTTTATATTTATCGGATTCGCCTATGAATATTCTTAAAAGCATGCCTTCTTCAGGAAGATTCATTATACCGCCCCTTTTATATTTGTTATAAGAAGTTTAGCAATTATAAAACCGATAAAAACCAGAGCTATACCTAAAATATTAGAAGCAAGAATATTAATCAAAGCAATTTTATATTCTCCGTTCCTAATGAGGTTAAAACTCTCTAATGCGTAAGTGGAAAAAGTCGTATAACCGCCCAGTACGCCGATAAATATCGGCGCTCTGAACGGCGAAGGTATATTCGATTCCTCAAAAAGTCCCCATAAAAAACCTACTGTAAATGCGCCTGAAAGATTTACTATCAGGATGCCGGCAGGAAAAACGCCGCCGTAAAACCTATCGCCTATTATTGAAACGGCATAGCGCAAGAGCGTTCCCGCGGCTCCACCAAAGCTATAAACAGCAGTTTAATCATAAGCGGCAAGCCCACTTGTATTTATTGTGTAATAGTTATCGGCAATATATAAAGACATGGTAGTTTTGCCCACCTGACGAGGACCGCCTACGAAAACCATCTTTTCCTTCAGGTCGTTAAGTATGTCTTCAGTTATATATCTTTCTTTTATAGCAATGTCGTTTTTCGCCATAAATATATCATCCTACTTTTTTTGACTTAAGTCAAAAATTTTATAATTAAATAATATATCATGTTACGAAAATTTAACATAAACGTCATAAAATTTTAACATTGATAATTTATAATAATAATTATCATTAGTTGGATTCACAGATTTTGTATTGCAATCTGCCGTGCCGCCGGAACATTGCGGCGGCTAATAACCGTAAACTATAAAAAGAGAAGGAACATAAAATGAAAAATACGGCATTTAAACGCGGAATAATCTCAAAAGACTATGATAATACCTACGCGATAAATTTCGGAGCGGCAAAGTCATACAACAACCACGAAAAATTAATTTCGCCAAAAATTTGCGCAATTAATATTGAATGCGGCTGCGGCGAAACTAATTTTGACGTTCTTATAACTCATAATGCGGATTTCGGGAGAATTTACGACAGGTTTGAAAAAAAATGCGTTTTTTGCGGACAAGATATTCGGGTCGAGTTTAATTTTAATATTTAACGTATCGTTTATTAAAGATAGATTGAATATTATAGATGGGCATAAACGGCTGCATATATGAATTTTTTAGCAAAGAGGCGGCAATTAATGAAATTTATCCCTTCCGGAGACCTGAGATTGCGAACCAATAAAGTATTCGAGGATTTAAAAGAAGAATAAATCATTGTAACGTAGAACGGTCCGTAACACAAATTTAACGCAATCTTAACGCAATTGTAACATTTAATATGTTAAGATTTTAATAATACTGTAAGCAAGATTCTTTACCTCCATTTAACTTTCGGGGTTAATAATAAAATTAATCTCGAAAGTTTTACCAGATGATTTTAATCCTTATTTTATGTTTCGAGATTCCCAAAATTTTAATATAGACATTATTAAGAACCCTCTAAAATTATCTAAAAAATTACCGGTTTGCAAGAATTTAGTTTT
>JAJZJD010000062.1:0-1494 GCA_021828445.1 bacterium | reverse complement strand
CGAAAGTTTTACCAGATGATTTTAATCCTTATTTTATGTTTCGAGATTCCCAAAATTTTAATATAGACATTATTAAGAACCCTCTAAAATTATCTAAAAAATTACCGGTTTGCAAGAATTTAGTTTTCAGGGCGGTTATTTACGGTTTAATTTTTTCGGGGGTTTTTACGGCGGTTCTGTTTTATATGCAGAGCAGAGGGATAAGCGTAAGCGACCTTGTTTATGTGCTATTCGTTATAATTCTCCCCATTTTTATAGGATTATTGCTGTCATTTCTCATTTCCCATTCCATTAAAGACGACATCGAAGATGTTTTTTCGATAATAGACGAAATAACCTCGATAAAAAATATAAGCGAAATTAAAAACAGTATCGTCTCCAGAAAATACTATAATCAGGAAGTGAGCGACCTGCATTACGGCGTAGAAAAACTATTGTCTAAAATACAAGAGATGACGGTCGATAAAAATATTTTCGAATTCGAAATAAATCTGCTTGAAAAATTTATTATCACGTCAGACATTGTTTTAAACTGGAAAAACAGCGTTTTTTATATTTTAAGGGAGTTCAATAAAGCGATAAACGTATATAACATATTTACAGTTTTCGTTAATGAATCGGTTCTTGAAATTAATGTTTTCTGGAACGACCCGCCGTCCGAAGAGTCAAAAGAATCGTTCAATATATTGATAAAAAAAAGAATAATCGAAGACGACGAAAAATTTAAAGAATATGCGCAGAATCTTGAGCAGATAGTTATTACGCACGAGGCTTCCGTTTGCGATGCAGGCATTGCCGGTTCCGAATACGGTTCCGCGAGAATTATAGATATAGGTGATTGCTGTCCGCCGGATAACCTTTGCGGCGGCTTATCGCTTCAGACCAAGAAAATTATGCTTAATGCGCCGGAGGTTAACGGAATAGTCGGAATAGGCATCCAGTCAGGCGGTCAAAATTCAGCAAAGATGTTAGTTATTAACGCCATACTGACGTCGCTGATAAACGTCATAGGCTCCGCAAAAGCTATATATAAATACACTCAAGACCTCGAATTTTACGCAACCATGGACGGGCTTACGGAGTTATACAACCAGAGGGTGTTTCGGGAGTTTTTAAGCAACGCCGTCCACAGGGCAAAAAGAAATAACGGTATTTTTGCATTCGTTCTTATACTTAAAATATCTGCCGGTCGATTTTATTAAAATAGACGGCGAATTCTCGAGAGGCATAGTTAAGGGCGGAATAATGGATAGGGCGGTAATTATGAGCCTTGTAACCATAGCAAGGGAGCTAAAAATTAAAACTATAGCCGAATACGTAGAATCTGCCGAAAATATGGAAGCGGTAAAGGGATTAGGCGTGGATTATGCACAGGGATTCTACGTAGGGCGTCCTTAGGGCGACTTGCCTAAATGTTAATATTACGAAAATTTAACATAAACGTCATAAAACCGTAATATTCATTTGATAAAATGAATATAAATATAAACACAG
>JAJZJD010000061.1 GCA_021828445.1 bacterium | reverse complement strand
TTTATCTTATTCGCATTATAATTATTCATCCCCACGTTCCCTTGATTCACATTACCCGTCGCCGCCGCCGCTCCGCCCGTACTCGCGGCGCTCTTCCCCGCCGAGTCCATTGAGCTTATAGCTCCCACCATTGCGTAAGTTGAACCCAATACTAAAGCATAAGCCATCATAGGAACGCTCCAAGACAAATAGCCCATCCAAAAAATCTAACAATTTGCTTGACATTATAAAACAGTATTGTATAATAAATGTATAATAAATGTATAATTATAACAAAGGAGGTAAATCAAATGGGCAAGGTAAGATTTAATCTTGAATTAAGCCCGTCCGCCAACGAACTATTAGATAGTCTTCAGGTTAGAACGGGAAAAAGCAAGGCCGAAATTTTAAGAATAGGCATGGCGTTTGTTAAATATGCCGAAGATTCAAAAGACCAGGATAAATTTATCGCTGTGGTAGATAAACATAGCAATAAAATCGAAAAAGAAATCGTTCTGGCTTAACGAGATATGGATAAAAAAACTGAGGTAGAAAAATATCTCGAACAGTCGAATATAGAACAATATATCGAATCGTCCGTCTCAATCACCATTGAAGAAGTAAAGCAACGGAGCGAGATTCGCATTAGGGCTATATTAATATATACGCTTTTAACATTATTTATTACTTCAACGGCTGCGACTTTTGTTTTGATTTATTTAAAAACATTCAATATTATCCATTTATCCAACGGCATTATATATGCTTTAATAGCCGCATCTATCGCAGAGATAGTCAGTATTATTATTCTTCCCGTAAAATATCTTTTCCCTGTAAATAAGCAATAATAATTTCGCCGCATTTGCCTTTTCCCGCCTTTAATTTGACTTTTAATACAAACACAGTAGTATATATATAAATAAGGCTTGCAATGGGCAAGCAGGGAGTTAATTTTAAACATACGCGAGAGCGTGTGGGGGGGGGGTGATGAATATAATAGACGAGCCTAAAAGTGTTGTATTAGACGATAGCTTTAGTAAAAGAAAATTAGACGATAACAAAACAAGTTTTATTGACGATAATTTTTATAAACAACCGAGTATATTTGATGATGATTTTCAGGGGATTGAGTTTCCTAAAAAAGAAAAAGAGAAAAGTGTTATGACTGATTCTGAATATTTTTTTATATCAGGAAATATTTTTAATTTTGATTCTGATGATTAGTAAAAACATATATCTACAAATAGCGGCATATAATTAATAAAATTTATATGTCGCTATTTTTTTGCCCGTATATTTCTTATTTTGTAGTATCCTCTGGAACATTATTTAACGCCTGCATATTCGGACCTGAAAGCGGATTAAGATTGCCTATGCCTATATTAATTAAAAATTATTTTTTACAAAGCAATATTTCTTTTATTTCATCCGAGAGTGTAATTGCTTTTTTTATGGCATCTTCAATTTTAGCCATTATATGGGGTTCAATCATTCCTTTGTAATTCAATTTTGGAAGTGGGTAAAACGAGATTAATCTCGGAATCTTGGATTTTACAATTTAACGCTATAAAATACTTATTTTTTTTAGAATTGTCTTCAAATTCGTAATTTTCCCAATGAAATAATGAGCCCCTTTGGATTATTAAGATACTCATTGTTCTAACAGTGTGTTAATATAGATTCCAGATTAGAAAATTCATTGTTCCAGAAAGAAACATATTCTCCGTTATCTTCGGCCATATCTTCTTCAGATATGACATTATATAAAGATGCTTTTTGATATGCTTTGGTTAGGTGAGATTTTTCGCTTATTTCATCGGCATTATCCAAACTGAATTCTTCGGCAATTTTTCTTAAAGCTTCTATTTCCGACTGACTAAATATTTTATGATTAAATTCTGTATTTTTGCTAAAAACCGTTATATTGTTATAAGTGCATGCCGGAGTAACATATTTTAAAAATTCGTCTGTATATTCCTTAACATCTGCATTATCGCAGTCATTATTTATTATACTTAGAGATAGCGTCGGAATAGGACCATGCGGAAGTTTGATATAAGTATCCCCAAAAATGCTCCGACCGTAATTTTCAAAATGGTACTTGTCTGCAAAATACATCATTTTTATAAATTTAGTTTTAGTTAAATAAGATACTTTATTATCTAAAAAAAATATTATTGCATTTGCGACTTTTCTTATATCAAAATCTTTCATAATTAAACTTATATAGCCTATACCCATTCTTACGAATATAAAAGCTATATCTCCTTTTTGATTCTAATGTGTTTTATTATATCATATTTTTTTATTCTATCCAGTATTTTTTTCATTATAACTTATTTTTTTATTTTGTATAACTTTTTTTTACACTATAATAAATAACATCATCCGTCAAGGAAAAAACTGAATAGCAAAATTCCTTTCAAATTTGCCTTTTTTCGCCTTTAATTTGACTTTTAATACAAACAGTAGTATATATATAAATAAGAGCCTCTGTGAGTGGCATGGGGGCGAAAGAAAGTGAACCTGAAATGGGGGAAGGAAGAGAAAATGAAATTAATAATAGACGAACCTAAAGCCGTGCCTTTAGACGAAAGTTATTGTAAAAGGAACTCAGAAAATAGTCAGAGTTTTATAGACGATAAGTTTTACGAAAATAAACAACCCGGTATATTCGACGATAATTTTCAGGGGATTGAGTGGCCGCCAAAAGTAGATATTAATCCTTATCCTTTCGGTAATCATGATACGTTTGCAGGTTTTCCTGGAGCTTTTCCTGGTAGTGGTAGTGATGATAAATAATAGCCTATATACTTGCGGTATATAGGTTATTATTTTACCTTTTTTATATTTCTCTTTTTCAATTCGTTAAATCCGGCGGAGAACCGCCGTTGTCATTTCCGCTTGTGAAATGTTCATCTTCCAATGTATGTATTGTCCCGTTTTTACCAGTAAACGTTTCAGGCTCTCCCGGACCTTTACCGCCGCTAATAAGAGCTTCTCTCGTTTTTCCCTGCGGTGTTTTATATGTGAACGCAGGATGCCCTTGTTTGTTTATTATTATTTGTCCTTGCAAACCGCTTTTTGTTTTGGCAACAAGCCCTGTATTATTAATACCGCTATAGCCGACTATGGATTTTCCTATACTTTTTCTGGTAGGCGCTTTGCCGAGATGGGTATTAATTGCAGGGGGCAACCCTAACTTATGTAATTTGTGCATAAGACTGACGTAATCAAGGGCTTTCTTCTTTAACAAGGCGGAGTTCTGCATTTGTTTATTTATCTGCTCGTTTCTTTGACTTTTAGACGGAGTTTTTATCATCCGATACGGAGTATAATCTCCGCCCGCCGCAGGTTTATTTTTGTTAAATGCCGATACCGGAGTTTGAGGATTAATATTCTTTGTTATGATACCTCTACCGTCCATACTAATTTTTGCTTGAGTTTTAGCTATTCCCGATTTATTATTTAAATAATCATTGAACGACTTTAAATCTTTTTTATTGCCCACCCCCATTTGATTTTCAAGATGAACATCGGCAGTAGCGGCGGCTTGTCCCGTAAGACCGTGTTTTTTATTATATTGAGTTAAAAATCCCGGCAATTCTTTTTTTGTCCACTGCGCGCCGTGGGATTTTTGAGCCGACAATGACGACTGTAAACTTTTTACTTTGCTTTCCGCCGCGCTGTAAGTATTCTGCGCCGTTACTGAATCGCTTACTGAATTTTTAAATCCTGAATCCTTGCCGATAGACGTGGAATGCGATTTTGAAAGAGAATTATTAAGGCTTTGCACTTGGTCGGCTTGATATTTACTCGTGAAACTATCGGCTTGTTCTTTGGACATTCCAAATTCATGTTGTAAGTTAAGTCTTAATCCTGCCTCTGCTTTGTCTCCTAATGCGCTAATTCCGCCTTGAGTTTCCATGTAAGCATTTAACGACACACCATTTTTGCTTGTCATTTGTCCTTTACTTAAATGAGCAAACTCTGCCGCGTTAGAAACACTTTTTTTATTAGACAAGTTCCAATCTTTGTTAACCGAAGTTTTGTCGCTCGAATTTAACCCGTTATATGATGCGACCGTTTGTCCATAGCTGCTGCTTACGCTTTGCTGATCCGATTTTGCGTTTGATTTTGCGTTTGATAAAGAGTTGCTTGCGGTTGATATATCTGCTTTATGAATACTTCCGTCTATCATATTGCTGCCTGCGGCTCTAACCGTAGACGAACCTTTTCCGACTTCGGCAAAAGCTCCCGTTCCGGTATCGGTTAATTTATCAGAGTTAGCGCTTTGCTCCATTTTTTTAAATCCAGAATAATGAGTCCTCGGCATTACTCCGGTTACATCCTGCACGGCAGAATTATGTTTATTCGCATTATAATTGCTCAAGCTGTCATTCCCTAAATTAACATTACCGCTTTCCGCCTGAGCCGCTGCCGCCCCAGACGCTTTCTTGCCCGCTGAATCCATTGAACTTATAGCGCCTACCATTGCGTACGTCGAACCGGTTACTAATGCGTAAGCCATCATCGGCACGCCCCAAGAGAGATAACCCATCCAGCCAAGTTGAGTTGCGATAAAGGTATTTACGGTATGCGCGGAGTTAAGGGAATAGCCCTGCGTAGCTATGTAGCTAAACTGCTGCTGAATTATTAAATCAATTATGTAATTATATACAGCCATTAAAGTTGGCCATACGGCTAAAAACAGACCTAACTCCATATACATCTTTAGGTAATTAACGCCTATGGGTAACGCCATAAGGATTATAAGAAACAAGCTGAAAGCCAAAAACAGAGCAGAGAATATTCCGTAAACGACCGGCATATACTTGCCAGCCATCTGCCCCGAAATCGAAAAAGAATCGCTCATATTCCGTTGAGCCAAAGCGGAGCCGTAGGCAAGCTGAGTTGGATTAACGCCGGCTAAATTAGCCGACTGTATCATCGCCTGACTATACTGATTAACCGTCATCATCTGAATTATCTCTTGTTCGGCGTTAGACGACATACTATAAATAGAACTGTTGACCAGTCCGTATTCATTCGCAAACGTGGCGTAAGTCATACCTAACGCTCCGGCTATCTGCGGACCGGCGTCGTTAGTAGCGTAATTAGTAAAAGATGTTTGGATATCACCTGTCTGCGTCCCACAGGTAGTAGTAACGCCAGACGGATCAGAACGTGAGTATTCAGTAGTTAAAAGATTAGCGCCGGCGCCGTCGGTATAACTTGCCATATAACCAAGCAGGCTATTTGTCGTATCACCCGTCCCCGTTACAGACATACCGGCTTGAGTTAACGCTTGAGACGACAGACCGCCAGCGCTTATGCCGGGCAAGACGCAGTTATAGACATATTGCGTAAAAGACTGGAATAAATAAGGATCGTCAATCTGAACGCCGTCAACGATATTTTGAGACGTTAAAGCAAATCCCATACCGGCGTTAGTTAAATCTATCGTATTCGGAGTAGAAAACGCCTGTTCTATAGAAGTCGTCATATAATATTGAAAATCCGAAAAATAAGACGCTATCGCGCCTATTCCCCAAGGAACATTGTTGACTACGGTTGCGTTAGACGTGGTATTATTAACGGTATCGTAAACATAAACATTAACCTTAGGTATTAAAAGAGCGGAGTATATTACTAAAACAGCGGCGAAATATTTAACTAAAGACCTATGCGGAGAGACCTTAAAGCTTGTTATTATCATCTGTAAAAATATAATAACGAAACCTATTAAGACTACCGATTTCAAGATAAGGCTAAAACCGCCGCTTGCAACCACGGACGCTATGGATTTTAAAATACCCACCATTATATAACCGGAGCCGTAGGCGTATATCGTATATGTATGACCTGCCGCATAAGCGGGAGTAGCTATAAATAATACCGATAAAACAGGTAATATTAAAGCAATATAAAATTTTAATTTGTTTAACATTTCATTCCTCCGGCGGCTTTTCGCCTACGATAAAAGAACCTATAGCTTTTATTACTTTATTTTTAGACAACTTTTCGGATATATCGTCCCACTTCCAAAGTATTACAACATCAAATATAATAAATACCGCGAATACGATATTGCCGATAATATGCAAAGTCATAAGCTTAATTCCGCCAATAAAAATAAATAACAAGATTAAGAATATGAAAAATAGTTTTAACCAGTTAAGTTTTTTCGTAACGGTTTCTTTTATAG
>JAJZJD010000060.1 GCA_021828445.1 bacterium | reverse complement strand
GCCGTAGGGATACTAATATTTTTTAATTATCTTTCAGTAATATCTTTATATTTCGGAAATACTTTCCATTATAATATACCGTATAACGGATAAGCGCCTAAAAATAACGGCGGGCATAAATTGTATTTTATGCCCGCCGCGCCTTATATTAAAATAAACTTTTAACGATTAAGCATCGTAATACAGTGCAAATTCATAAGGAACAGGCCTCATACGAACGGGATTGACGTCGTTTTCCATTTTGCGTTCAATCCATGTCTGTATCAAGTCTTCGGTAAATACTCCGCCTTCAAGCAAGAATTTATGGTCTTTTTCTAGTTCCTTCAATGCATCTTCAAGCGAACCGGGGGCAACCGGAATATTCTTCAGTTCTTTTTTTGATAAAGTAAACAGGTCTTTATCCACGGGATTGCCCGGCTTTATTTTATTTTTAATGCCGTCTAACCCTGCCATAAGGAGTGCCGCAAAAGCGATATATCCGTTCGCGGTCGGGTCCGGCGTTCTGTATTCGATTCTTTTTGCCTTCGGAGAAGCGGAATACATAGGAATTCTTACCGCGGCGCTTCTGTTTCTCGATGAATAAACAAAATTTACCGGCGCTTCAAAACCGGGGACCAATCTTTTGTAAGAGTTAGTCGTTGAATTGGTAAACGCGCATAACGCTTTTGCGTGTTTTAATATTCCGCCTATATAATAAAGCCCCATTTCGGATAAGCCCGCATAGCCTTTCCCGGCAAAAAGCGGCTGTCCGTTTTTCCATAAGGATTGATGGACGTGCATACCGGAACCGTTGTCGCCGAAAAGCGGCTTAGGCATAAAAGTAGCAGTCTTGTCGTATCTTCTTGCAACGTTTTTAATTATATATTTAAACCACATAAAATTATCGCCCATAGCGGTTAAAGAATCAAATCTCATATCTATTTCCGCCTGCCCTCCGGTGGCGACCTCATGATGGGCGGCTTCGACTCTTATTCCTACATTCTGAAGTTCCAGAGCCATTTCATTCCTTATATCTGTTTGGGTATCTATAGGGGAAGCCGGAAAATAGCCTTCTTTATTTCTCGGTTTATGTCCCAAATTGGGCATCTCGTCTCTTCCCGTATTCCATGTACCTTCTTCCGAATCGATATAATAATATCCGCTGTTTGAAGTCTGGTCGTATCTTATGTCGTCAAAAATAAAAAACTCGGCTTCGGGACCAAAATAAGCCGTATCGGCAATACCGGTAGATTTTAAATATTTCTCGGCTTTCTGCGCTATATAACGGGGATCCCTGTCGTAAAATTTTCCAGTAACGGGGTCTTTAATATTGCATATTAAGGATAATGTTTTTGCCTCTATAAAATTATCTATAACGGCAGTAGAAGCATCCGGTATCATAAGCATATCGGAAGCGTCTATCGCCTGCCATCCCCTTATGCTTGAACCGTCAAACCCAAAACCTTCTTTAAAAGTGTCCTTTGATATTTCGCTCGCCGGCACCGTAAAATGCTGCCATGTCCCCAAAAGGTCGCAAAATTTAACGTCGATGAATTGAACCTCCTGCTCCTTGATAAACTGCATTACTTCATTTTCCGTCATTTCTCCTCCAAAAAATTTAAAAATTAAGATTTATTAAATTAAATAACATTATTATAAAGCTTCGTCGCCTCTTTCGCCGGTTCTTATTCTAATAGCGTCTTCTACGGGCAGGACGAATATTTTTCCGTCTCCGATTCTTCCGGTTTTTGCGCTTGCCGTTATAGCTTCTATTACCGAAGCAAGCCTGTCGTCCGAAACGATAACTTCGATTTTGACTTTAGGTATAAAATCCACGACATATTCCGCCCCTCTGTATAATTCCGTATGCCCTTTCTGCCTGCCGTATCCTTTGACCTCCGTGACGGTCAAACCCTGAATGCCTATCTTGCTTAGCGACTCTTTTACGTCGTCAAGTTTAAACGGTTTAAATATAGCCTCGACTTTTTTCATTATTCCTCCCGTGCAAATTTAAAAGCAATAAATATGCCAATAATTATTTAATACATAACCGCATAAAATTATAAATTATTTATATCTTTTGCATAAAAAATATGCAATAAAAAATTTTGATGCCTGAAAATTAGGCAAATATTTAATCCCTAAAATTCGTATAAACAAGCTCTATATCCAAAGGAAAAGCTTTCAAGCGGGAAATTATATCCTGAAGTTCGTCCCTTGATTTAGAGTTAACCCTTAAATGGTCTTTAAGATTCTCCACCCCTGCCTTAGGCGCTATTTTTTTTATTTCCTGAATTATTTTTTTCGATGACTCTTTGTCCACTCCTTCTTTGATTTCTATTTCCTGGCGCATCATTCCTTTAGATGCTTCTTCCTTTTTTTTAAAATCCAGAAATTTTATCGAAACTCCACGCTTTATAAGTTTTCCTTCAAGTATATCTATTAAGGCGGTAAGTTTATAATCGTCGTCGCCGAGCAGCTTAAGAATATTATCCTGTCTTTTTATTTCGCTTTTGGTTCCTTTAAAATCATACCTGCCTATTATTTCCTTGACGGTTTGATTGATGGCGTTATCGACCTCCTGAAGGTCGGCTTTGGATACTATATCGAAAGAAGGCATCTTAATCTCCGGTTTAAAATTAATATTGGTTTTCTTTTATTATTTTATAATACGAAGGAAAATGAATATTAAAAATCCTGCCGTTAATACGCCCGTTAAATTTAACGTTTTTATATATAAAATTTATTATCTGCCCTTGATGAGTAATAATCTTAAGCGATTTAATTTTAAGGCTTTTTTCGTCAAAACCTACGTATATTTTTTTTGCCCTCTGCATTGCTATCGGTTTCAATTCAAGAACTATTTCTCCCGAAACTAAATTTTTAGAAATATTTTTAACAATAAAATATTTGGTCAAACTGCCGATAACCTTTATAATATTCGGCGGAAACCCGCCTCTTTCCCTGCCTACGTTTACGACTGTAACTTTTTTGATTTTATTATTTACTATATAAAGTCTGCCGTTTTTCAGAACCTGCCGCTTATGAAAAGGATATTCGTAAACCCATGCCATGCCCTTATTTCGTTCGTAATAAAAATGACCTTTAAAAGCCATATTTTGCGAATAT
The DNA here is from genome assembly GCA_021828445.1 of bacterium. Taxonomy (GTDB): domain Bacteria; phylum SZUA-79; class SZUA-79; order Acidulodesulfobacterales; family Acidulodesulfobacteraceae; genus Acidulodesulfobacterium_A. Next base: position 3,224 of record JAJZJD010000060.1, on the reverse strand, counting down.
CCGGGGATAATTTCTTTTTGATAAAAATAAGCGCTGATAGAATAAACGTTTTTATATTTTGTCTCAATTTTATTAACCGTATTATTGGATATGCCGTAAGATTTCGGCGTAAAGTATATAGAAAGAAACAAAGATACAATTAAAAATGATATAAATAATTTTGAAAATCTTATTTTCATTTCCCCTGTCTCCTTTTTTTTATTAAAATTCCCTCGTTTTGCATTTTTTCTATTATTCTTGCCGCTCTGTTAAAACCTATCCTGAATCTTCTCTGCACGTATGATATCGAAATATTTTCGCCGTCGTCTTCCGACTGAACCAGATTCAGCACCTCGTTATATATTTCGTCGTCGGGATCGTCCGTAATTATTCTATCAAAATTACCCGTATTGTCAAACTCATTTATTAATAATTCGTTTTTCTGGGACGGAAAATTCTTTCCGCTTATAAAATCCAGCGCCTTTTTAATTTCTTCTTCCGAAATATAGGAACCGTGAATTCTTGCAAGCCTCCCTTGTCCCGGAGGCATAAAAAGCATATCTCCGTTCCCCAGCAGTTCCTCGGCGCCGTTTGAATCCAGTATGGTTCTGGAATCGACCTTGGACGAAACTAAAAAAGATATGCGCGACGGCATATTTGCTTTAATAACGCCGGTTACAACGTTAACCGACGGCCTCTGGGTAGCGATTATAAGGTGAATGCCACAGGCGCGCGCCATCTGTGAAAGCCTTATTATAGAAGTTTCGACGTCTTTCGGACTCGTAAGCATCAGATCGCTTAATTCGTCTATTATAATGACTAAATAAGGCATGGGCTTTAAGCCTTGCTTTTTAAATCTTTCGTTAAACTGTTCTATATTCTTAACCCCTTCTGCCTGCATCTTTCTATATCTCCCTTCCATTTCCGAAACAGCCCATTTAAGCGCGATACCTGCTTTTTTTGCATCGTAAACGACGTCGCTTATCAGATGCGGCAGGTTTTCAAAGGGGGTCAGTTCCAATCTTTTAGGGTCTATCATTAAAAAATTCAGCTCTTCGTAGCTTGCCTTAAAAAGAAGGCTCATTACTAATGTATTTATAAAAACGCTTTTTCCGGCGCCGGTCGCACCCGCGATTAATAAATGGGGCGCCTTTGCAATATCGAACAGCACGCTGCCCCCGGTAGTATTCTTTCCGAGAATTATCGTAAGCAAAGATTTTGAATCTACAAAATCTTTCGAATTTAAAATTTCCGAAAAGAAAACCGTTTCCCTTTTATTATTTGGAACTTCGATGCCTACGGCGGACTTGCCTTCTATGACTCCGGTTATCCTTACCGGCTTTGATTTTAGCGCCATCGTTAAGTCTTCCGAAAGCGACAGTATCCTTCCCACTTTGACCCCGCTTGCCGGTTCAAACTCATACATGGTTATAATAGGACCGGGATTTATTCCGGTTACTTTTCCTTTAACCCCAAAATCCGTAAGTTTTTTTTCTATTAACGTCGCATTTCCTAAAAGGGATAACTTGTCCGGTTTTTGAATATCTTTTGCCGCTGTTTCGCTGTTTATTAATGAAACCGGGGGTATTTTTGCATCCCTGTCGTCGATAAAATCGAATGTGCCGTCCTTTTCCGTTATAGGTTCGCCGCTTGCAACTTCGGCTTCCTCTTTTTTTTCTAAATCGTCTATAAGCTCTTCCCTCGTCCCCCCAAATAGCTCTTTATTTAAAACAAAACTTTTTTTCCTTTTTTTAAGCCCCCTTCTTTTCTCAAATCTTAATTTTAACGAAGAAAAAAAACTTGCCGCCTTAATAAACGGCAAGCGAAGATTTAACCATTTAATTTTTTTTATGTCTATTTTGGACAGATTATAAATATAATTAAAATATCCGGCGGCGCGTTCATGATTGATTTTTTTAAAAAAAATATAAAACGAGGAAAGAAAAAGCAAAAGGGTTATTATTATAGTTCCGGCTTCGCCGAAAAATTTAAAAAGACCGCCGTAAACCCCTCTGCCGATTAATCCTCCGCCTGATATAATAAAGCCGTGATATAAAATTTTAGGAAACAGGCGGTATAAAAAAATCGATAAAGCAAAGAGGGCTATTAAGATTCCTGCATAAAATCTTTTAATTAAGGGCTTGTTCAATATTAAAACAACCCCGGCCAATAATATAAAAAGGATTATCGGGAAAGATACCAGCCCGAATATTGTCAATAAATAGTTTGATAAAATACCGCCGAAGAACCCGCCCAGGTTTGTTTTATGAACCGTTGAAATCGAATATGAATTAAAGGTTTGCTGAAGTATATCGTATGAATAAAGGGACAACAGGGAATATACGGAAAAAAATATAATTAATACTCCCCATATTGTCCTTTTATGGCTTGACATAATTTAAATGAACTCTTCCGTTGCGAAATAAGGCTTTAAGGCATCGGGAATTTTTATATAACCGTCTTCGGTCTGGTAATTTTCTATTATCGCAATCATTACTCTCGGAAGGGCAAGCCCTGAACCGTTTAACGTTGAAACGAACTCGGCTTTTGATTTTTTATCCCTTTTAAATTTTATGTTTGCTCTTCTTGCCTGAAAAGAACCGAAATTGGAGCATGAACTCACTTCAAGCCATTCGTTTATTCCGGGGGCGTAAACTTCGATGTCGAATTTTTCGCTTGCGGTGAAACTTAAATCGCCGGTGCATATCCTGACGAGCCTGTGGGGAATATCGAGCCTGTTTAATATATCCTGAGCGTCTGCGATAAGGCTTGATAATTCTTCTTTTGCGGTTTCGGGAGTAGTAATTTTTACGAGTTCTACCTTGTCGAATTGATGTCCTCTTTTTATCCCTTTCGTGTCTTTGCCGGCGGACAGCCGTTCTTTTCTGAAACAGGCGGTATAGGCGGCATGTTTTATAGGAAGTTTGTCTATGTCAAACACTTCATTTCTGTACATATTGGTAACCGGGACTTCGGCGGTAGGAACAAACCAGAGCCCTGAATCATCGTCTTTATATAAATTATCGGAAAATTTTGGGAGCTGTCCCGTTCCCGTCAAACATTCTTCATTTACCATAAAAGGCGGATATATCTCTTCATAATCATGATAAGTTATATGAACATCCAGCATAAAATTAATAAGCGCCCTCTGAAGTTTTGCAAGCCCCTTTTTTAAAATATAAAAGCGGGTACCGGAAATTTTAACTCCTCTTTCAAAATCTATTAAATCTCTTTTTTGCCCGATT
>JAJZJD010000059.1 GCA_021828445.1 bacterium | reverse complement strand
GGTTAAAATAATTGACGACAGAGGCATTGAAAGCCTAAGAATCATAAATTTATAGGATTATTATGGAAGGAATAAAAAATATAGATAAACTTATTATAAATTCTCCTTACGAAGAACCGAAAGAACACTGGTCATACGACCGCGCAACCAGGACTTTTAGTAGGGTTTATGGAAGAAGACCTGCAGGATACGTAATGGCAACGCCTAATTCCAGATCGTTTGACGACCCCGGTATTTTTATCGAGATTAAACTTGTAAACGATATAAGAAAGCGCGTTCAAAAATGGCGCGAAAATGGTTATTTAGGAGTTACCGGTATTACGAAAAGACTTCTTGAGCACTGGTATAATCCCGAAGAGAGGCAATATAGAAGATTTTTTTTCTGCCAGCTCGAAGCCATAGAAACATTAATCTGGTTGGTTGAAGCACCGGATTCTGAAAAAACCGGCATAGAGTTATCTTCCGACGGCGGCGAGTTTAATAGGATCTGTTCAAAAATGGCTACCGGTTCTGGAAAAACCATAGTAATGTCCATGCTTATAGCCTGGCAGGTTCTTAACAAAATCGCATATCCAAAAGACGTAAGGTTTTCAAAAAACGTTTTTATCGTAGCTCCTGGACTTACCGTAAAAAACAGATTACAGGTTTTAATGCCCGATTCAAATAATAACTATTACGACGAGTTTAATATTATACCCGTTGGTCTTATAGAATACTTAAGACAGGGCAAGGTCGTCATAAACAACTGGCATGCGCTAAGTTGGGATACAGAGGAAAGATTGAGAAAAAAGAAATCCGTCGATAAACGCGGTGCAAAAAGCGACGAGGCTTATGTGCGGGAAGTTCTCGGCGATATGGCGGCAAATAAGAATATAGTCGTTATAAACGATGAAGCTCATCATGCTTGGAGGTCGAATTTGGCGGCTGAGGGCAAATATATGCGTCAAAGGGATATGAAAGACAGTGCGGAAGAAGCTACTATTTGGGTTGGCGGACTTGACCGGATTAATAAGGCACGCGGAATTTTAAGTTGTTTTGATTTTTCCGCTACGCCGTTTGCCCCTTCAGGAAAAAGATCCGATGAAGAAACTCTTTTTAACTGGATAGTCAGCGATTTCGGATTGAACGACGCAATAGAATCAGGTCTTGTAAAAACCCCGAGGGTAGTTTTAAGAGACGATAGCCGTATAGACGTAAAAAGTTATAAATCGAGGCTATATCATATTTATATGGACGATGAGGTTAAAGACGACATTAACCGCAAAGCTGAAGCCTCGGAACCTTTGCCCGATTTAATAAGAAACGCTTATTATCTCCTCGGCAAAGACTGGCTCATAACGAAAGAATCATGGGATAAGGCAGGACAAGAAATTCCGCCGGTTATGATAACCGTCGCAAACAGAACGGAAACAGCGGCAAGGATTAAATTTGCATTTGACCATAACGAGATATTAATTCCTGAGTTATGCGATCCTGAAAGAATACTACAGATAGACTCCAAGGTTCTTGGCGAAGCGGAGTCTCAAATTGATTTAGCGGAAACTACGCACACTGATATTGAAGACGAAAACAACGGTAACGGAGACAGAAAGTTAAATAAAAAACAACAGGCGGAATATTTGCGACATGTTGTTGATACCGTCGGACAAAAGGGACAGCCTGGCGAAAAAATACAGAATGTGATTTCCGTAGGCATGTTATCTGAAGGCTGGGATGCAAAAACCGTTACACATATTATGGGTTTGCGCGCTTTTTCAAGCCAGCTTTTGTGCGAGCAGGTCGTAGGACGCGGATTAAGAAGGACTTCATACGAAGTTGGACAGGACGGATTATTTGAACCGGAATATGTGAATATTTTCGGCGTGCCTTTTACTTTTTTGCCGCATGAAGGCGGAGACGGCGCACCTCCTTTACCTCCTAAACCGAAGACGACGATTGAGCCGGTAAAAGAAAAGGAAAGATTTGCTTTGTCATGGCCGAACGTCATTCGCATAGACCGTGTTTACCGCTCGTCTTTAGGAATTAATTTCGATGAGATTAATCCGATGGAACTTGACCCATATGAGAGTATAACCTCTGCAGAAATGGCGCCGATTTTAGAAGGCAAGCCCAACAGGGTAGGCGAAATGTCCGAAATTGACCTTAAAGATATTGCTCAAAGATTTCGCATGCAGACTATTATTTTTGAAACCGCTAAGCGTATTTATAACAATGAAAAGGAAAAATGGCAGGGAATCAAGGAGTATTTATTTGGACAGTTAGTCGGAATAGTATCGCAATTTATAGAAAGGGACAAAATTGTTATAAAGAACGATTTATTTAAAAACGACGAAATGCGTAAAATCGTCCTTATTATTTTAAATATGAATAAGGTAATTCACTATGTTTGGCAGGCTATAAAACTTGAAAATACACAAGAAATTAAGCCAATTTTCGATACGGTTAAATCTATACGGTCAACAGGAGATATGAGAACGTGGTACACGAGTAAGCCTTGCGAATATACGATAAAATCGCATATTAATTTCTGCGTTTACGACAGTACCTGGGAAGCTACCGAATCCTACATACTCGATAAAAGCAAATATGTTGACGCTTGGGTAAAGAACGACCACTTGGGTTTTGAAATACTGTATAATTATCAAGGGGTAATCAGGAAATACTGGCCGGATTTTATTGTAAAATTAAGTAACGGCGTACAGTTAATTTTGGAAATAAAAGGAAAAGATGACGACCGAAATAAAGTTAAGCGAGAATTTTTAAATGAATGGGTTGAAGCCCTTAACGCGCACGGCGGTTTTGGAAAATGGGCTTGGGCAGTATCAAGGCATCCAAGCGATTTGGAAGGGATATTGAATAGTAAAATAACTAATTAAATTTATGAAAAAAATTAGATAATATATTATCTTAACGGCAAACATAGCCAACTAATAAATTGCCAAAGCTAAATATTAAACATAATAAGAAGGTTAAAATTTTAAAGTGAAATTATGTCTGAAAATAAGTTGTATAATAAACTATGCAATATAAAAAATTTAGAATTAGCTTGGGCAAGACTTAAAACGGGGCAAAATATTCAGTATAAAAACTATTATAGGGAATTATTTTTAGCATATGAATTAAGGCAAAATTTTAATTTAAAGGGACTTTCGGATAAATTAAAGGGTTATTCTTATGAACCCCATAAAATATTAAAACTTTATATACCAAAATCCTCAGGTCTTCAGCGTCCGCTAACCTTTCTTTATTTAGACGATTTGATAGTTTATCAGGCATTGACTAATGTAATATCAAGTAAATTTCAAGGCAAGAGAAAAAGCATTGAAAATAACTATGTTTTTAGCAATATTCTTAATCCCTACAAAAGCAAAAATATTTTTTTCTTCAAAAAATGGCAGGAAGGATACAAAAAATTTATTCACAAAATTAAAAATTATTATAATGAAGGAAATATTTGGGTTGCGCATTTTGATTTAGCTGCTTATTACGATACTATTAGCCATAATGTATTAGCCGAGCAAATTTCAAAAAAAACTGATGCAGATTTTAAAGATTTGTTAAAAAAATGTCTTGCAACTTGGGCTACAAACAAATCTCATCTTCTATATCATGGAATTCCGCAAGGTCCTATTGCCTCTAGTCTTATTGGTGAGATTTTCCTTCTACCAATCGATATCACACTTAAAACAAAAGGAATAAAGTATGTAAGATATGTTGACGATATTAAAATTTTTGGAAAGACAAGGAGAGAATGCTTAGAAAGTATTATTTTTTTAGAAAAAGAATGCAAAGAAAGAGGGCTTATACCACAATCTAAAAAATATGAAATACTGAAAGCAGAAAAAGTTGAAGATGCGATAGGTAAATTTCCAAGCTTATCAGGTAACGAAAAAAATAAAATATTTTCCAATCCTTCCGAAGCAGCAAATATTTTTAAAATAGCAATCAGCGAAAAAAATTTTGATATCTCAAGAGTAAAATATATACTTAAGGTGTCTAATAAAAATGATGAGATATTAAAAATTGTTTTAAATAATTTAAAACAGTATCCTGATTTAATATCAGAATTTTGTCAATTTTTAATAAATTATTCTTCTAATTCTAAAGTGGCAAGGATAATTTTTGCTAAATCAGTTAATGATCCTTCTGAATATGAATTTGTGGAAGGGAAAATTTGGGAATTACTCAGTAATTTCAGCATATCGAAAAGTATAAAAGACAGTTATATTAATGTCGCAATTGATCGATTAAAGCAAGCTGGAAAAAAACCGGAAAAACCAGCATTGAGAATAGGTATTTATAAATTTCTCGCATCTACTGGTAATTGTTTGGTAATACCATGGTTAAAACAAGAAAAATATGCTTTTATTCAAATGTTAATAATACCATTTATTAGCCATAGTTCTTATAAGCAGTCTGAATTCTTAGATTTGGTTAATTGGTTTTTAAAAAGGTCAAATTATGAACCTGCTTTGGTGAGCATAAAGCAACTGCTTTTTGCTTCCGAAGGTCTTATTTTGCAAAGTCTCGATAAACCTAAAAAAGATGATTCAGGGGTTTTGAATAATATATTAGGAAGTCCGGAAAAAATAGATCCTGTAGGGCAAATATTAAAAAAAATGTATGAAATTCCTAATTTTGATAAATGGAAGAAATTTTTTGAGCATAATAGAGATTATGAACACTCAAATCTTTGTATTTATTATGCTTATAAATCATATTTTATAGATAAAAATGCATGGGTAAATTATTCAGACTCCTTTAATGATATTGTTATAAGGAAGTTTGTAAATTTATTGCAAAATAAATTGCCTAACATAGTGTGGCCACCAATAATAAATAGAGATGGTAAAAATATTGATATTGGTGTAATTATGGATAAACAAAACCAATTATCGCAAAAATATCCAAGTATAATAGATAACTTTAGAGAATTTCACATACAAAGAAACGGTACGCCTATTTCTCATGCATTTGTCAAAAAATCAGGAAATCTTACTAAAATAATAACTAGTAGTGATCAAAAAAAATTAAAGAATTACTTAAGAAATGGATATAATAATTTAATAACAGTCTTATCTTCATTATTATAGTGCTTATAAGTCGATAAAGCAGTGGATTATTTTACGCAAAGATTATTTTTAATTTTTTCCCGAGTGCTGCGGCCGCCCGCTCAAGAGTGGAAATCTTAATATCCTCGGCATGGTTTTCAATTCTCGAAATAGCCGTTTTTTTTGTCTTAAGCTTAACGGCAAGTTCTTCCTGGGTTAATCCGGCAGATTCGCGCATCTGACGAAGCGTAGCTCCGATTTTAAACTGTTCGTAGCCTTCATCGAAACCCTTTTCAAAAGACGGGTCTATTTTTTTTCTATTCTCTATGTATTTCTTTAAATCGCTCATTAGCGGCTCCTTTTTATAAAATCCGATTTATATTTCTCCGCTCTTTCTATTTCTGATGAGGGCGTTTTCTGCGTCTTTTTAATGAAACCGTGTGTCAAGACTACACCTGAATTGTCCAACATAAAACAAAATATTCTGTAAATATTAGAACCGTATTTTATACGGCATTCCCATATGCCGTCCTAACCGATAAGTTTCTTAAAATACAAGGAAGGAATGTTATCCATATCTTCTAAAAGGTTTAAAACCCAGATAATCTTCTGGGCGGCCTTTCCGTCTAAGGAATCCAGCAATTCTTTTACCGGACATCTTCCTTCTTTCGTCTCGTAAAAGATAACGGTTCTGTGCATATTTTATGTTAACTTATATGTTAACCATTGTCAAGGATTATTTTATCCCTTCATACGTCATTTGCCGTATATGACAGCGAAGAAACCGTCCGCTCTATCGTTCCTGACCAGACGTTGCTTAACCGGCTCGGTTTGCGCGGAGTATCAGTTACCGCTCCAGGCGATAATGCGGACTTCGTCAGCCGTTTTTTTGCGCCGAAATTCGGCATACCGGAAGACCCGGTAACCGGTTCCGCACATTGCGAACTTGCTCCGTACTGGGCAGACAGGCTGGATAAAAACATTTTAAATGCCGTGCAGGTTTCTAAAAGGGGCGGAGAGATATTATGCAGGGTGGAAAAAGAAAAAGGCCGCGTAATTATATCGGGGCGTGCGGTAACATTTATGGAAGGGGAGATTTATCTGCCGCTGTAAAGGCGGTTATTTTTCTTTTTCTGTTTTAAACCATATTTTCCGGACTTGTTTTTCCGGCGGGGTCATTAATTCTTTTATGGCGTTAAAAACAATTCAAGGTCACAAATTGTGACCTTGAAAGTTCCAAAGCTTCCTCTTTATTTAACTGAAACATAAAGTCTTCAGGAAAGCGCGCAATATTTCTTTTAACCGCCTG
>JAJZJD010000058.1 GCA_021828445.1 bacterium | reverse complement strand
CGCCCGGCACGTCTTTAAATAAATATCCTCCGTTTACTACTTCGTTTATTAACTGCTCGTATGAAATAACTTTGAATTTTTTAGAACCTCTTTCTCCTACTCTTTTTAACGGCATATATATCCTGTATGGGTCGTAAGTAGTCTGCCTTCCCGCCTGCCCTCTAGGACACAAAGAGTGCGCCCCGTCAACGAAAGGCTTGGACGTGTCGAAATTCGTTCCGACGTAAGAAATTGCTTCTTTCATCGGCGTAGCATAAGGAATATTTGGTTCGGTGGTCTGTATATCGTAAGGGTTGCCGTCTAATTTGACGACCGTTCCGTTAAATACCCTTGCCATAGCGGCGCAGTCGCTATGGCACTGCTTGCAGGTGGTGAATTTTACTTCGACTCCCTTCCAGTTTTCCGTTCTTCCAGGATATACATATTCTCCCTCATAATGGAACATTCCGCCCGCCCACTGGGTTAAACCGGCACCAGCAGCTACGGTTGCTACTCCAAAAGTTGCGTACTTTAAAAAATCCCTTCTGTTCATCGACATTATATTTCCTCCTTATTGCTTATTTAAAGTTTCTGGTTCATGTTCCCAACCAAGAAAATAGCCGAAAACAAATATTATAAAAATACCTAATCCGAAAAGTCCTATCCCCGTCAAATATCCGTCGTAGTTCCAAAAAGGTATGTTAAGCTGTATAGTTCCTTGACCTATCTTAGTAGGCAACTGACCCCCTATAACCGCATTAAATCTCATTGCCCAAACGCCTACGGTCACCAGTATATCTAGAATAAATGTCCAAAAAATAGACCTTCTTATTCCTTTTGAAATTATAAAAAGAATTACAGGAATAATTAACCCAAACAATAGCTGAATTATATGATAGTTAACCGTCAAAACGCCCGGCGCACCCCACGAAAAAACTGCATGCCAATCTTTATAAACTTCATAAGAATTATATCCCCTGACCGAATACAGCCATTCTATAAGGTCGAAAAAAAGATCTGCAAAAATTGCATAAATAAGCGCCTGGTTTAAAGTGTCGAGCGTATCGGCTTCTATTTTATTTTTATTCGAGAAAACACCGAACCCTACTATATATAATAGTCCTACGAATGCTATACCCGAAACTACCGCTGAAGATATGAACATCGGCGGAATTATCGGGTCGGACCATAGCGCCCTGGCTTTTATAGCGCCGAATAAAAATCCGACGTAACCGTGGAACAATACGGACAGTATAATGCCAAGAATAGATATAATCCACAAAGCTTTGTGATCCCTTTTTACTGCGCTTTCAGATGTATCCGTACTTCCAAAGGTTAAAAACTTTGATACTTTGCCGCGCAATCCGTTATCGGTAGCCGCTCTTTTAATATTATCCGTCCTAAATAGAAAATACAGTTCGAAAAGAAACGTTACGGCAAATATAGTCCATATTATTATAAACATTCCGAGCGGAGAATAAGGGAAATGATCTCTAAAATATAATTCCCATATTGCCCTCGACGGTTGAAGAGCATCGGCAAGCGGAGCCACCGCCGCCAAAAGAAGCATAGCGAAACTTGATATAAGGGCAAGCTTCGATATAGGCTTAAGTTTTTCTACATGAAAAAGATGATAAAGGGCGCCGACTACGAAAGAACCGGCAAGAAGTCCAGAAAGAAAAGGATAAATAACTATCGGAAGCCCCCAGTAAATATTTTCCAGCGTACCGTAGGTACCGTTAATCGCAATCATATATATACTCCTTAAAATTTAAAAATTAAAATTAGTTCTTTCTAAATTAACTCGAATAAAATCTTATCCGGCGTATGGGTTTTCTTTTTCTTCTTTAAACGGCAGTTCCGCTTTACCGCCCAATTTTTTATAGGAACTTGTTTCCAATCCCATTGCATATGTATAAACCATTTTTACATCTTCGGGATTAGTCGGATCTACAAGCCTGCCTTCTAAATCTATATAAAATACCTGAGGATCCGTCCCCGCGCTCGGTTTAAGTTTAGCGGTAGGAAACTCTGCAAGAAGCCTTGATACTTCGCTCTTCGGGTCTTTTAAATCCCCGAATTTTCTTGCCCTGCCGACGCATGAAGTTACGCATGCGGGCATAAGACCCCTGTCTATCCTATGAACGCAAAACGTACATTTATCGGCGGTATGTTGAACGGGATTTGCAAATCTCATATCGTAAGGACAAGCTTGAACGCATGTCAGACAACCTATACATATGTTATAATCTATAAGAACGACTCCGTCCTGCCTTTTAAACGTAGCCTTGACAGGACATACTTCTACACAAGGCGGATGATCGCAGTGATTGCACATTCTCGGTAGGCTGAATCTTTTTACGTTAGCGGTATAACGGCCTCCATCGGTGACGACGTCGCCCGAAGGATCTGGTACCATATGTCCTGTTTCCATTACCTGAACCACCGTCCTGAAAACGCCGAGAGGAACGTTATTTTCGCTCTTGCAGGCTACTACGCATGCCTGGCATCCCACGCATTTCCTTAAATCCATTACAATTGCCCAGTGATGTTTAGGCTTTGATTTTTTAATCCTCCAGAAATTGTCGTGCCAAATAGGAAGATTATGGGGATTTTCTATCGTCCTCATCCATTCGTTCCATCCGTCTTTTACGTCCTGCGACGGATTCATCCATCCCATCCATCTGTGATTTTTTAAAGCGCCGGTCGGCACCCCCGTCCCTTTTTCCGGAGTATTATGTCCGCTTTTTTTACCGTTTCCCTTTTTTAAAGGCGCCGCAACAGCTTTGCTTACTTTCGACAGCCCTGCCGCTCCGCCGACCGCCGCTGCCAATCCTCCTAACCCGAGCATTTTAATGAATTTTCTTTTTGAGGTGCTTTCTTTTAGCTCTTTTTCATTCTCATTTTCTTTAAATTTTGGGTCTTGATTCTCAGAAATATTATCTTCTTTCATTAACCTATCCCCTCCTTTATATTAAAATTATCGTGATTAACAAATTACATAATATATTAATATCATGTAAATAGACTGAATGAAATAATACAAAGTAGGATTTTTGTAGGAAAAAATATGAAATAAATTGAAGAAAAAATATTATAATACGGGAAAGATATTCATGAAAAAGGTGTCAGATTTTATTTTCCGCTTACGTAACAGTCGATTAATATAAAATTTATTTGCGGAAAATTAATCTGACACCTTTTTCCGTTACGATTTATTTATCAGTTTCAGTTTGAAGAAAACAATATCCACGAGTTCCGATTTGCTTATGTAGCCTAATTTTTCCATTCCCCTTAGGCGGTGCGTAGCAACGGTTTTATCGTTAATAAAAAGTTTTTGCCCAATTTCTTTGTTTGAAAAACCTTCCGCTACCATTATAAGCACCTCCTGTTCTCTGTCGCTTAAATTATGCCATAAATCCAACAAAGCATTCTGGTTTCCGGCAGAGTCGCCGCCTTCGTTTTTATTTTTATCCCTGCCGATTAAATCTTTAATCAACGAAGAATGTATATACAACTCTCCTTCGGCAACGGTCTTAATCGCGTATATAAGGTCGCTTTCTACGGCTTTTTTCGGCAGATAGCCTAACGCACCGTTGTCAATAGCCTTTTGTACATACTGCCTGTCTTCATACATAGTTAAAATCAGTATCTTGGAATCTGGAGAAATTTCTTTAAGTACGATTATTAAATCAAGTCCGTTAGTTTTGGGAAGGGAAATGTCTAAGACTATAACGTCCGGTTTTTTCTCCTTAACGATTCCCATTGCCGACATGGCATCGTTTGCGGTTCCTGCTACCTGCATATCGTTATGTCCGGCTATTATCATTTTCAAACCGGAAACCATAAGAAAATGATCGTCTATTAAAACTATGCTTATCAAGATTCTTTCTCCTCATTCGGAAAAGGTGTCATGGATATGAGAAAAATAAAATCTGCACCTTTTCCTCTTAATATGGTGCAGGAATTCAATTCAGGCACCATCACAAATTTGAAATTATTTTAATTCAACCGGCACATAAAAATTTATCTCGGTTCCGCGGCCTGTTTGGGATTTAATTTTTAAATCTCCGCCGAGAAGTTTTGCTCTTTCTATCATGCCGAATATCCCGAGGCTCTCTTTGCTGATAGACTCATAATTAAAACCTGTCCCATTATCTTCTATTGAACAATCTATTTTCCCTTCACCTTCAATAGTCATTAAAATTATTTTAACATAATTTGCCTGAGAGTGCAGTATAACGTTAGATAGAGCCTCCTGGATTATTCTGTAAACGTTAATTTCTATATTCTGGTCAAATCTTTTATCTTTAATATTTTCGTCCGGAAAAAAATCCGTTTTAAAGTTATGACTTTTTTTATTTATATCGTCTATATAGCTGGTAACAGCGCATACCAGACCCATTTCTTCAAGTATCCCTGGCATAAGGCTTTTTGCGATATTTCTCACTGAGTCTAAGGCGTTCGTAAGCTCTTCACCGATTTGAGCGATGCTTTCTTTTGCTTCTTCAATATTATTAAGATTTTTAAGGAGGCCTATTCTTATTTTTATATATGCAAGCATTTGGGCAAACTGGTCATGCAGGTCTTTTGCTATCCTTTTTCTTTCTTCTTCCTGAGCTTTTATAACATTATTAATAAAATTTTTCCTTAAATTATCGTTTTCTATCCTTTCTTCGTCAGCCTTTTTTAAGCTTAACGCCATTTTATTAAAATCTCTAGCGAGCATTCCTATTTCATCGTCTCTTTTGATATCGATCTTTACGTCGTAACTGCCGCTTTTGACTTTTTTAAAAGCTTCAGACAGTTTTACTATCGGCGTCATAACCCACCATGCGATAGAACTTGAAAGTATAACGGCTAAAACTGCGGCAAATATCATAACTATAATTATAGACCTTATGAGCGAATAAAGGAGCAAGCTCGACCTTTTATTTGAAATTCCGACTCTTATCGTGCCTAACCGCCCGCCTAATATCGGCACGGCGGTATCATATACTAAACCTTCGTTTGTTTCAATACTTACAGTGGACAACTTTTTAATATTAAAATGCTTAACTTTCAATAAACCTGAGGGAAATCCGCCGTTAAAAGTCGAAGCGATAATCTCGCCTTTTTTATTTTCGATAAATGCGTAAACTACGTCGGGGTCGCTTTTAATAGAACTTTTTAATAACTTATCCAATGCATAAATATTGTCTTCTAAAATATAATTTACCGACTGTGACGATAATTGTTTGCCTATTGCTAAGCTCATTAATTTTAACTGCATGTTATTTTGACGAGAAAAATCTTTATTTACAAAATATATAACGGGCAGTCCTAGTAACAGCGTCGCAAATATGACAAGACCTATAACTTTTATCCTTAAAGAAATGTTATAAAATTTTTTTAAAATCAAAACAACTGCGGACAATAAAGAAAATCTCATATTTATTTATATCTGCTTATATCCGGCGCGGCAAAACCGTTTATATTGAGTTTTTTTAAAATTAGTCTGCCTTTCGGATTTTTCGACATGCCTAAAAGAATTTTTTCAACTTTAGTCCTTAATACTTTATTAACACCGTCTGGCATAACTATAGGAGGGATGGGAAACAGAGGCGATTTCAAAATAATTTTGGTGTGAAGCCGGACGCTTTTATATTTTTCAAACGTGTAAGAGTAAACTATGGAATCGACCGATGCTCCGTCGGCGATGCCGGACGCAACAGCTTTAATGGAATCCGTATGATTATAAGTGAATATTACTCTTTTAAAATAGGTCTTAGGGTTTATGCCGTTTTCTTTAAAAAATCCAACTGGGTATTCATAACCGGTATTAGAAAGAGGTTCGGTAAATGCGAATATTTTTCCCTTCAAATCCTCAATAGATTCAACATTTGAAGGTTTATGAGCAATTATATATGCCTGATAGGTCTTTCTTCCGTCTATAACCGGAACGGCGATTATTTTGACTTTGTTTTTTAATCCCCCGTAAACGTATGCTCCTGTACATATAAAAGCTAAATCTATTTTATTTTTTATAAGCAGGTTATTAACCGCCAAATATGTCCGCTTCTGGATAATCTTAACTGGCATATGAAGCGCCCGGCCGATATACCTTGCAAAGGGCTTATATGCTTCAATATTTGCTACGGGCGACATCATAGAAGCTATTGCAAGATTAAAAGTTTGAGGCGCTTCGGATGGTTTTGCCCGCGTCCGCAAACTCAAAGCCCGCTTATTTATCTCGCTGACAGGAGACAGCTTATTAAGATTTATTGCATCTTTTGCGGAATTATTTTTATGTATAAAATAGATTGCAAAAATAAACGCAAAAATAATAATAACCGCAAGTACGATATGAAATATCGTTTTTCTTTTCATAACGATATTTTAACATATTTTTAAAACAAATAGATAATGGTAAAGGAGCATAATTTAATTTTCCGCTTTATAAAATTATTATATTAATGTGACAAAAATCATATATTAAAAGTTCAAAATTATGGATAATAAAATCACATAGCTAAAAATATATAATGGAAATATAAAATTCAAGGAGAGATAAAAATGAAAACCGGCGAGGATGTTTTACTGCTAAAGAGCGTAGGCGAAATTGCTTCGGAAAATCCGGAAAAAATCGGGGTATTTAAAAAATACGGCGTGGATTTTTGTTGCGGCG
>JAJZJD010000003.1 GCA_021828445.1 bacterium | reverse complement strand
GAGGAATTAAGCCGTATATGCTTGGGATATCAAGAAGCATTGCGCATTCCATTCTTTCCGGCAGATTTTTATCACAATATTTTCCAAAAGACAGTTCGCAGTCCGATTCTTTCATAAGAACCGGACAAAACACCTTTTTTCTTTCCTCTGGTTTAAAAGTTATTGGCGCTATAGCTGGCATAGGGTAACTCCTATTTTTTCTTTTAATATTAAAGCTGCGTTTAAGTCTTTTGCTTTAAAATTTAGTTTATATATTGGGACGCTTTTAATCTGGCTGATAATTTTATTTTCCGCTTCTTTGCCGCTTTCGTCATTATCGAGAGCCAGAATTATATTTTTATAATTAGATAATATTTCTAGAACAAAAGCGTTAAGATTTTTTACCGAATTCAAAATTATTAAGTCGTATAATCTGTCTTTCATCTTTTCTGCAACTGTTAAACCGTCGAACATTCCTTCGACTACAAAAACGAGCTGTTTTTGAGAATCTTTAGAAAATAAAGAATATGCGCTTTTTCCGATATTCATTTTTATTTTTTTATTTCTTAAGGCGTATCCGCTTGAAGAATTTTTTATACCTATAGCGGAATTTAGATAAGTCTTATTATTTTTAATGACGGAATAGTTTATCTGCTTAAGCCCGTCCGGTATAAAATGTATTGCTCGTGAGTGAAGATACTCAATTAGCTCAAAGTCTTTTATTTCCGTTACGGCGGTTATTTCTATGCCGTTAGGTTTTAATCCTTTTTCTTCTTGGCGGCCAAAAGAAAATTTTTTCTTGTCGTTACATATTTCCGCATTTTCAATATTATTTAAAAATTTTATAGCGTCAATATAGCTTAAATTCAAAGCAAACATGACAAGGTCAATCCAACTGCCGCCCTTTCCGCTTCCAAAGTCTTTCCATAACCATTTTCCGTTACGTTTTTGGATTGAGATACTTGCAGTATTTTCATCTCTGTAACTTGCCAAAGTCATAAGCCTGTCTCCGGTTTTTTCATAGGAAAGTCCAAGCATATTTAAAACCGTATCTGCCTCAATCGTTTTTAGTTTTTCGGTGTCTATCATAATACGCCTGCGCGCCAACGAGCGCGCCTAAAATATTTATTTTTATTTCCTTTCAATACCCAACTGGTTTTTGCTTCTTTTTGACATCAAAAAGAAGTGGGGTTCGGGGCAAAGCCTCGATATATTGCCTTTAAAATTCTTTTTCTCTTCCTTTTTGCTTTTCTCTTCTCATTATTTTTAATTTTCTTTAACTTTTTTCTTTCCCACTCATTCCAATACTCGAAAGCGGCCTCATTTTCGTCTTTTAGTTTAAAGATGACTTTTTCGCTGCAATACTTCGATATAGCTTTTATGAGTTCAGGCGGCGGCATTGTTTCCACTTCGCATAATGTTATATGGCCAGGGTTTCGTTTCAATACTTTAACCTTTTCTCCTGTAAGAATATGTCTAATTTGATTTTCGATAAACTTTTTGGTAGCTTCTGTTTTTAAAATCTCTCTATTAACTCTTATCCTGAATGGGTCAATATTATTTGATAGATTTTTCAATTTCATTACCCCAAATACCTATTTGTTATTTCAATCCTTTCATGTCCGAGGTTTCGCGATATTTCCTGCCTGATTTCTTTATCCATAGTTTGAAATTCCGATTTGGACAGTCCGGTCGTTTCCAATATGCTGCTAATCCACTCGGCTTTGCTCTCGTCCGTTCTTGCCCTGCACTTGATATTATCGTATCCTTTTGACTTCCACGCTTCCTTATAAGCCTCATGCGCTGTCCAGTGCCTTTCGCCGTGATAGTGAAAATACAGGTTGGTTTCTGTGCGAAAAGATTTTAAGATATTGTTCGCAAAATTTCGTCCTTGTTTTATAGTGCCAATATTGAGATTTTTAAGATGATTTTCTTTTAAAAAAGCTCTTGCTTCCAAAAGAAGCGCTTTTTGTTCGGGATTTAATTTAATTTCTCTTTCGCGGCTGTTTTTAGAACCGTCGCCTTTTGCCGATACTTTTAAAATATTTTCGGACAAGTCTTTATTTAATAGTTTGATTTGGAGGCTCTCTCTTAATCTTAAATTAATCGATTGAATACTGACTGCATGCTTTATCGCCGCATAGCGTAAATCGTTTGTTTCTGCGTATTTTTCGTTAAGCCAAGTTTTAAATGCTGAGGCGGATTCTCTCGTATTTTCTTTATTTATTCCGTCTTTTTCGGATATGTTCCGAGATAATCCGAAGTCAGATGCTTTAATAACGTACAAATCGTCTCTGCCTATATACCTAACGATATTATTAATACTTGAAATATAAGAATTGGCGTTAGATAAAGACATATTTCCCGATGAGACGTTATTTTTTAATCCTGTAATCATATCGTTAATGTGGGACTGCTCCATATCCTTTAAGGTTTTAATGCCGGTTTGAGATTTAATTTCTTTTAAAGTAGCGGAAAGTTTTTCGGCGGTAGAAGAACCGCGCTTGATAAATTCCGATATTTCTTTTGATAAAAAAGATATTTTAGATTCGTTTTTTATGCTCATAGCTTTACCGCTCATTTTAAAACCTCGTTTCCGATATTTATTTTAAAGAACCTCTGGTAAATCTCTTTAATTACCAAAAAATATTTCCGGCGGGTTTCATTTGATTTATTAAGCATTTCTTCAGTATTGAAGAAATCTTTTATTACTTGATTTTTGCGTATTCCGTCCGTGTGGAGTAAATTTTGAGATTCGCAAAATGAAAAGAATTTAATAGCCGCCATGTCCCTGAATTTTTGGGTTTTAAAGGTATTCTGGTGCTTTTGCGCCAAGAATAACCGGCGGTGCTGTTTATAAAATTCTGTTAATTTGCCCATATTTGCCTCTACTATTTGTAAGTCTTATTATGCGTTCCGAATACACCGTCACCGGTTTTAAATACAAAACCTGTTTTCGCAATATGCGACGGAAGGCAAATCCGTATAACTTCGGAACTTATATATTGTGTTCGTGTCCGTTAATACCGCCGTTTAGGCGCAACTAACGAAATTATTCACGATTTTGCGGCTTTTTCTATGTGCTTAACATAGAGAAAGCCGCTTGAAAGTCAATTAAAAAATCAGCAGTACCAATGCGGACTGACGATTTTAATCTGCGGACTTTCTTAAACTTACTTAAAAAAACCGAATTAATCGGCTTTAATTTTTCATTGGTTTAGAAGAACTACTTTTAGACTGACGCTTGCAATTGTTTATGTATTATCAAGACGAAATAAAATTGCGGTGTGTTATCAGTAAGTGGCCTGCTCTTCCATTGACACAACGTTCTTCCGGATGACTTTTTTCTACCCTGCATAGCAATAGAATCATCAATATTAAATATTTTCGCTTTTGAATGAGCGAACGGGATTATCTGCAGTAAAAAATATATAAATTTACAAAATATTTTTATTTCTAAATTCATCGAAACTTTCTACTCTTTTAGACTCTAAAAATTTTTCTAAATCGGTTTTTTTAAAAAGAATTTTGCCTTGAAGTTTATAAAAAGTTATCTGCCTTGAAGCTATGTAGCGTCTTAAAGTGGTAGCAGAAACTCTTAAAAAAGTTGCGGCTTCGTTTATAATTAAAATGTCTTTATCCATAGTCAACGATATAATTACTTTACAATTATTATATATCAAATTTATTAATTGTCAAGTAAAAAAATAATTGACTAATTGACACGTTTAATTTTATTCTATATAATTGACAATTATGGATGATATAAAAGAAGAATTAGAAGAAAAAGATATTGATATAGATACACCGAAATATATAAAACTTCCTTTAAATTTTTATTTAATGCCGGAAATAAAGGCTTTAGATAAATATCCCGAAAAAGACAGATTAATTGCGTCATGGATTAAACTGCTTTTAGCTGCCGCCAAATTCGAAAATGAGGGAAGACTGCAGATGAAATCTAATAAAGCACGAGTTAAAAAACTTAATCCTTTTGATATAGGCAATCATATGTTTCCGACATCCGTTGCGTATTTTATTAAAATAGACGACTCTAAGGATGTTGAGGAAGAACGGAAATTTGCGCTAAATGCTATAAATATTTTTTTAAAAGAAGGCCTGCTCGGAAGGAACGACAATCCAAAAGAACCCTATCTGTTCGTTAAAAATTGGAACGATATCTATAAGGCTTCAAAACCAGGTAAAAAAACCGAATGGACTAAAGAGCGCGTAGAGGAAATCCTTAAGGAAAATGATTATAATATGACTAAAGCGGCTAAGACTATCGGAAATACAAAACAATTTATTAGCTTCTTGGCAAAAAAGTTCGGGATTAAGAAGCCGAGCAAGGCATAAGGTATGCATTCTGTATTCTATCCTTTAAAAATTTTCTATAAGTTTGGAATTTATTTAAAAAGCTGATAAAATAATAGCATAAGTATATAGTTTTTAATTTATGATATAAAAGGTGATTTATTATGGCAAATGCTCATATAAAGGAAAATATATTAAATCAGGTAGATAAACTACCTTATGATATGCAGCTTCGCGTTCTGGACTTTGCAAACTCGTTATCCCCCAAAGGCGTTAAGGGAGATAGTCTGTGCAAATTCAGAGGGTCAATTTCTTCCGATGATTTAAAACTTATAGAAAGCGCTATAATGGAAGGCTGCGAAAAGGTTGACATGAATGAAAAGGTGAATTATGCGTACTAAAGAATTACTTTTAAATGAAATAGAACATTGCCCGGAGCCTTTTCTTAACGAGGTTTTAGATTTTATGAATTTTTTAAAAACGAAGTCTATTCAGGAAAGACTTGAAGCTGCCGTTATAAGCGAATCCTCCCTTAAAAAAGACTGGCTTAAACCTGAGGAAGATAAAGCATGGCAGAATTTATAAAATAGTATAAAGAAGTCTATATGTTCAATTTTATAAATGCTATAATAAATACAGCATCTAAATAACGTAATTAATATTTAGCGGGGTAAAAATGCAAACGGTCAAAAATGAAGTCGCCGATCTTCTCAAACGCTTGCCTGATAATTGCACTTTAGAAGATATACAGTATCATTTATATGTAATACAAAAAATTGAACGCGG
Organism: bacterium; assembly: GCA_021828445.1. Classification (GTDB taxonomy): domain Bacteria; phylum SZUA-79; class SZUA-79; order Acidulodesulfobacterales; family Acidulodesulfobacteraceae; genus Acidulodesulfobacterium_A. The sequence goes on along the minus strand of JAJZJD010000003.1, from coordinate 28,218 downwards.
TTTGAAGGATGAAGAAGAAGGCCGCATTTACGAAGAAAAAGAAATTGAAGAGAAAATGTCGAAATGGCTCTCAAAATAATATGGACATTAGAAGCCGCCGACGACCTTGAATCGATTGCGACATATATAGCCAGAGATTCTCATTTTTATGCTAAGTCTTTCGTTCGTGAAATCATAAATGCAAGCCTTTCCCTTAAAGAATTTCCTAACAGAGGCCGCATAGTGCCTGAATTTTCAAATTCCGCCGTCCACGAGCTTTTTATAAAAGCATACCGCCTTATATACAGAATAGAAGAATCTCGGATCGTCATACTCGGTATTATTCATGGTAAAAGAAATCTTAAGACTTTACCCGAAAAAGATGAATGGAAAAATTGATTTTTATTATGGCCGGATTTTCACATAGGCTTATTTTTTACATGAGTTAATACTCTTTAAAATCAACAATTTATAAAAAATCATAACCGGACTCAAAATCCGTTTCTCTTTCTTCTGCGAAAGAATATTTTTTAACGGTCTTAGTATATTTCTTAAGAGAACCCGCAATTTCTTTAACAGGCTCTATTTCGACCTTTCCGTCTTTAATATTGAATTTTATTATACTGCTTTTTAAAACATCCCTTATGTCTTTAGGTATAGTAATCTGTCCTTTTGAAGTTATTTTTGCGGTAATCATTTATATCATACTCCTTACATTTAATTTATCTATTACTTCATATAATTATATTACCAATCTAAAATTAAATCAATTATTATACACCTTTCTTATTAAGAGGAATAAAGCAAGCAAAGCTATAGAAAGCATAGTTAAAATAATACGAAAATGAAACGTCTGTCAAAACTTAGCCCTTAAATACTGTTTCGGCCATTCGATATCTACGCCGAGTTTATGCGCAGCCTCAAGAGGCCAGTATGGATTGCGCAGCAGTTCTCTGCCGAGAGCCACCATATCGGCTGTTCCGGAACTTAATATAAAATCGGCGAATTCCGGTTTCGTAATAAGTCCTACACCGGAAACTGCGATACCGGCTTTTTCTCTTATCTCTTTCGCGAAGCCGAGCTGATAGCCGTAATATATATTCATTTTTGCTTTCGGAGACGTTCCGCCGGAAGAACAGTCTATTAAAGATATCCCTGCTTCTTTCAGCATTTTTGCTAAGGCTATAGACGATTCAAGGTCGAAACCTCCTTCCACCCAATCGACGGCTGAAATTCTTACCAATATAGGTTTGTTTTTAGGCCAGCCGCCGGATTTTATAGCGCTTATAATTTCCAGCAGGAGTCTTGCCCTGTTTTCGAGACTGCCGCCGTATTTATCGGTTCTTTTATTGGACAGCGGCGACAAAAATTCGTTTATTAAATAGCCGTGGGCTGCATGTATTTCTATTGCGTCAAATCCCGCCTTGCCGGCGTTTTTTGCTCCGTTTGCGAAATCATTTATAACCTTCTTAATGTCGTTTTCATCCATCTCTTTCGGAACGGGATAGCCTTCATCGAAGGGAACAGGGCTGGGACCAAGAACCTGCCAGCCGCCTTCGCCGGTTTTTAAGGGGTTATCTCCAAGCCACGGAGCGTTAGTCGATGCTTTTCTTCCGGCATGCGCCAGCTGTATTCCCATTACCGATCCGCAGGATTTACAAAATTCTACGACGGGCTTAAAAGCCTCGACCTGCTTTTCGTTCCATATTCCGGCATCGTAAGGGCTGATTCTTCCTTCGGGACTGACGCCGGTAGCTTCTACCATAATAAGTCCGACGCCGCCCACGGCTCTTGCCCCTAAATGCGCGGTATGAAAAGCGCCTACGACGCCGTCGACAGCTGAATACATACACATAGGCGCCATCATTATTCTGTTTTTAATCTTTATTCCGCCTATCTCAATCGGTTCAAAAAGCATTCTCATAATAATTTTCTCCCTTATTTAATTATTACTTATTCGCTATAGCGCTATTATAGTTATCGTTATTACTACCTTAATCCGCCGATAGATATTTTTTTGATTATTTTTTTTCTTCTTCATATTATACCACATCAAACGCATACATAACCAAAAAAATATTCCGTTAAATAAGCAGTCGTGCTATAATGATTTTATGATAAACGACAGTTTTAGAATAGGAAGCGGTTACGATATACATAAGTTTTTAGAATTTACGCTTTTTGAAAATGCCGCAAAAAAATTATATCTCGGAGGGGTGCTTATAGAGGAGCATATCGGGGTTGAAGCTCATTCCGACGGAGACGTCGTGCTTCATTCGCTTACGGATGCCCTGCTCGGAGCCTTATCGCTTCCGGATATAGGCGTTTTATATCCCGACAACCTAAAATCCACAAAAGGGGTAAGCAGCATAGAAATAATAAATTACGCATACGGTTTGGTCAAAGAACAAGGCTACAGTCTGGTCAACGCCGATATTACTATCGTAACTCAGACCCCTAAAGTTTCGTCTTACAAAGAGCGGATGATAAGTTCGGTATCTTCCGTTTTAAACGTCGATAAATCGCGTATAAATATTAAAGGCAAAACGAAAGAAGGGCTTGATTCCGTCGGGAAACAAAAAGCCATAGAATGTTTCACCGTCTGTCTTTTGTCTAAGGGATAAAAAGAGCATTAGAAAGAAAAGGTGTCAGATTTTATTTACCGAATACGGAACAGTCAATTAAATATAGAAAGTTTTTTGCGGATGTCCATTTGTGGCGGGGACAGAGCTGTTTAAGCGATATGTGTTTATAAGATAAGGTATCTAAAAGAAATGATAGACACTATTTTAACGGAATATAAGGAGCCGGAAAATGAAAATATACGCCGTATTGCTTGCCGCAGGAACAGGTTCGCGTACCGGTTTTTCCTTGCCTAAACAGCTTATCAAAATACAAAATAAAGAAATTATCCTGCACAGTCTCGATATTTTTTTAAATTCTAAAATTAATTTTGACGCAATTATAATAACGGTTCCTCCTCCGCAAATTTACGATTTTAACTGGAACGCTTTTTTCGGCAAAAATCTTTCGGAAGAAAAAAGCAAAAAAATAAAAATTATAACCGGCGGAAAATCTCGGCAGGAATCCGTTTATAATGCGATAAAATATATAGAAGATAAATATATAAAAGCAAACGCGTCCGAAGAAAGTTCTGAAAGCGCCGTCGAAAATTCCGTCGTATTTATCCACGATTCCGCAAGGCCTTTTGTAACCGATAACGAATTAAGCATGCTGTTGGATAAAACTGCGGAATGCGGCGCGGCGTTCTTATGCTCAGGCGTTACGGAAACCATAAAAGAAATTAACGCAGGAAAAGATAAAATTGCAGAAACGGCGGCAAACAAAGCAGACGCGGTTAAACTTAAAACTCTTTTAAGGGACAGGCTTATCTCTGCCAAAACTCCGCAGACTTTTAAGTTCGATATTATCAAAAAAGCCGTTTATAAAGCTGCGGAAGAAAATTTTATCTCGACCGACGACGTATCTTTGGTCGAAAATTTAGGTTTGTCCGTGTTCCCCGTACAATCTACCGATTTAAACATCAAAATAACGTCGGCTTTGGACGTTGAAATAGCCGAAATGTTTTTAAAAAAATTCCATGCCGAAAACCGATAACTGATTCATTAATAAAATTGCGATATTAATCGCCTTAAATAATGAGGTCGGATAATGGGGCCGGATTTAATTTCGTTTCCATTACCGTTTCAAACGCATGCGCAATTTAATCGAAAAAATAATTACGTTCCGGTTTTTATACGACTGCATGCTCTTTTTCGCTGTTTATTTTCGTAAATATCATTCTGCCGCTGGAAGTCTGGAGCACGCTCGTCACGACGACATCTAATTCCGAACCGACTAATTTCATGGCATCTTCGACTACTACCATAGTTCCGTCGTCCATATAAGCTATGCCCTGATTTTTTTCCCTGCCTTCTTTTGCAATTAAAACGGTCATGTTTTCGCCGGGCAAAAGAATAGGCCTAAGCGCCTTAACTAAATCGTTTATATTTAAGACCCTTATATTCCTGACCTGCGCAACTTTATTAAGATTAAAATCCGTTGTAATAATCTTGCCGTTATTTTCTTTTGCAAAAGCGATTAACTTTGCATCTACTTCTTTGATGTTCGGATAATCGACGTCGGTAAATTTTATATTAATATTTTTGTCTTCCCTTAGTTCTTTAAGTATGTCCAATCCTCTCCTGCCTTTAACTCTTTTCAGCGGATCCTGGGAATCTGCTATATGCTGCAGTTCATGTAAAACAAACGATGGAATAACGAAAGTTCCGTCGATAAAACCGGTCTTAGATACGTCTAATATTCTTCCGTCTATTAAAGAGCTGGTATCTATAACTTTGTAATTGCGGCACTGTTCGGAATCTTCGGCTTTAACGCCGTAAATATTAGCAGCGGCGTTCATTTCCTGCCTAAACCGGTTCTGCTCTCCGACTCCGCCGGAGGCGGTCCCGCCCTGCATTCTTATGCCGACCGAAAAATCGTCGCTCACCCTAAGTCCTATAATTAATCCCAGATAACCCGCGACGAAATTTACGAAAGCATATGTAATATAACCAAGATCCGAACCGGTAAAAAAAGATTTAAAAAGCTGGTACGTAATATAATTGATTATAAAAAGCCCTATAAAAAGCCCGATTCCTCCGGTTAGTATTTTTTTGGTCGAAATAGATTCCATGCTTTTTTCGACGGATATAACAATAAAGCCTATGGTAAAACCGAACAGCAATCCTACGTAAGATAAAAAATCGTTATGCCAGTATTCTTTTCCGATTAAAAAACCAAGAACGGCCGAAATAAGAACGAGAGATACCCTGACGAAAAGAATAGGTTTTTTATTAAAAATTTTCATCTATATGATAAATATTATAATAAGCGTTTAAATTTAAATTAAAATTTATGCATCCAATTTTAAACTTTGAGGCGTTTCGGTTTTTTTAATAAATATTTTTTTTATTTTCTCTTCTACGAATGTTTCGGACATGTTCATAACCGTAGAAATTTCTTTTATTATTAAATGTTTTGCCTTTTCAAACATTTTCTTTTCGGCGAAGGACAATTCCTTTTCGCATTTTAACGTATATAAATCCCTCAGAACTTCGGCAACTTCAAAAAGGCATGAGGAGCATAATTTTATATTGTATCCGTTAAATCTTTTGTTCCAGGATTCTTTTTTTGCGAAAGACTTTTTTTCGCTTTTCTCCTCAAGAACGTCGAAAACCTTCTGTATCTCGTTCTCTTTAATTAAAAGACGAAGTCCGACTTCAGCCTCGTTTTTTACCGGTATCATAATTTTCGCGTTGTTTTCTAAAACCCTGATATTGTAAAAAGACATTTCGGCGGAACCTATCGTTTTTTTAGAAATAGATTCTACCGTACAAACTCCGTAGCCCGGATAAAATACAAATTCGTTTAAGTTAAACATTTTTAGCCTCCTTAAACTTTTTAAAACATTAATTTAAATTGTTATTAATTATTCCGTTAATTATAAGCTATATTATAAGCCGTATCTCTTTCTACGGGTATCCTGCCAGTTTCGGTTATTATTTTTTTTAAATTTTTGACGCTGAGGCCGGAGGGCTGAGAAGAACCGGCGTTATGTGATATTTTTTCCTCTATCAGGGTTCCGTCGAAATCGTCGGCGCCGAAAGAAAGAGATACCTGTGCAAGATTAATGCCGAGATTTACGAAAAAAGTTTTTATATGTTTAAAATTATCTAAAAAAAGGCGGGCAGTCGCAATAACTTTAAGGTCGTCGTAACCGGAAGTAAGCGATGAATTTTTGACCGCGGTGTTTTTCGGCTGGAATGCAAACGGGATGAAAGATTTAAAACCTCCCGATTCGTCTTGCGCGTTTCTTATGTCGTTTAAGTGGCTTACCCTGTCGGCGCAGCTTTCTTTTACTCCGTAAAGCATTGACGCGTTTGAAACGATTCCCGTCTTATGCGCCGCTTTATGAATATAAATCCATCTCTCGCCGCCGATTTTATTTGGGCAAAGTTTATTTCTGACGGCAGGATTAAAAATTTCGGCGCCGCCTCCGGGAAGACTGTTTAAACCGCTTTCTTTTAAATCATACAGCACGGTTTCTACCGGCAAACCCGAAATTTTAGACAAGTAGTCTATTTCTACGGCGGTAAACGCCTGAATCATAAGGGAAGGAAATTCTTTTTTTATTCTGCGGACCATGTCTAAATAAAATCCGTAAGGCAGCGACGGATGAAGGCCTCCAACTATATGGACTTCTTTAAAATTATTCAATTTATGATGTTTTCCTATATATTCTATTATTTCGTCTATGCTCATAGAATATGCGTCGCTTTCTTTCCCCGTCCTGTAAAAGGCGCAAAATGCGCACCTGTTTATGCATATATTGGTATAGTTAACATGAATATTAACTATATAATAAACGCTGCTTCCGTTAATTTTATTATTCTTATAGTTCGCAAGCTCTCCTATGGAAAGCAGGTCTTTAGATTCGAATAAAAACAGGGCGTCTTCAACCGTAAGCCTTATATCATTATAAACTTTTTCCTTGATTAAATCAAAATTTTTATTTTTCATTATATTTTCCGTTATAACCTTCCCATCTTTTATATATATCGTTCTCTATAGAAAGGCTGTCCAAAATTCTGCCGGTCATAAAATCGACTATATCGCTTACCGTTTTAGGCTTATTATAAAAACCGGGGATCAGCGGAAGTATTATTGCACCTGATGAATATAGCGACAGCATGTTCTTAAGGTGTATATCGTTGAGCGGAGTTTCTCGCGGGCATACTACGAGTCTTTTTTTTTCTTTTAAAACTACGTCCGCCGCACGTTCAATTAAATTTCCGGAAATTCCGCATGCTATCCTTGCCAGCGAACCCATAGAACACGGGACTACCGCCATGCCTTTCACCTCTTTTGCCGAACCGCTCGCAATTTTAGACTCCAGAAATTTTTCGTCTAAGAGTTCAAACATACCTGCGTAAGAGTTAAAAGCCGCATCCGAAGAAGCAATATCGGAACTTGACGTTAAGTTAAGTTTTATAGAGTTTAATATTTCTTGTTTTGCGTCGAAATTAGAAATTACGGGATTGCCGTTATTGCTAATTTTTGCTTTATCTTCATTATTATAACCGTTTTTAAACATATCAAGTTCGTCTTTCATTACCGTAAAACCCGGCTCGGAAACGATAAGGTGTACGAAATAAGAATGCTCGATTAAAGCTTTAAGAAGGCTCAGACCGTATATTACTCCGGACGCGCCGGTTATAGCAAGAATGTATGAATATTTTTTCGTCATTTTAAAGCCGAGCCGATAAATTTTTCTAATAATTTATAATAATTTATAATAATACGCTATGCTTAGCGACATAAATACGAAAAAAGTAATAGATATATAACCGTTCATGGTAAAAAACGCCATGTCGATATTATCCAAACTTTTAAAAACAAGAATATGCTCGTATGCAAAAAATCCGGTAACCAGCACTATCCCGATAATATATAAAAAATTAAGATTAAATAAAAAATATAAATAAACAAGGCAGAACAAGGCAAATAAATGCAATATCCTGGCAGTTATTACGGCATTTTTAACTCCGAATTTCGCCGGCGCCGAAAAAAGTCCGTTTGCGACGTCGAAATCGTAATCCATTACGGCATAAAGTATATCGAATCCGGCGCCCCAGAAAACTACCGCAAGACCGAGAATTAAAATTTTATAATCCAAACTGCCGGTTACGGCAAGCCAGGTTCCCAGAGGCCCTAATGCCATGCTTATTCCAAGCACGAGATGGGAAAAAAAAGTGAATCTTTTAGTAAAAGAATAAAAAGTTACAAAAGCTATCACTAATGGGGCAAGCACGAAGCAGGTAAAATTAAGTTCATATGCCGCAATTACAAGCACCGCATAAGACAGTATTCCGAAAATAACGCTGTACAAAACGGACAGCTCGCCTTTTGGAAGCGTCCTCGACATAGTCCTTTTGTTTTTAGCGTCTATTTTTCTGTCGATTATCCTGTTGAACGCCATAGCTCCGCTTCTTCCTGAAGCCATTGCGATAATAATCCATATTATTTTATAGTAAAAAAAAGGCGTGCCGAAAGAATGCGGATATTTATCGTAAAAAGCAAGAAAAAAAGCGCTCAGCGCAAAAGGCAGAACGAAAATAGTATGGGAAAATTTTACTAATTCTAAAGTGTTTTTAATTTTTTTAAGCATCGATACCGTACTCTTTCCATTTTGCATCGACAAGTTTTTTTATTTCTTCGGACATCGTTATATCGTTCGGCCATTTTCTTTTATAGCCTTCCGATGCCCATTTTTTCGTAGCGTCGATGCCCATTTTTGAGCCGTAATTAGGAATATCGGAAGCATGCTCTAAAACGTCTATCGGCCCTTCTACGAAAGTTATATCTCTTTTAGGGTCTATATTGTTGCAAATCCTCCAGATAACCTCGCTTCTGTCCTGAACGTTTACGTCTTCGTCAAGTATTACTATAATTTTGGTAAACATCATTAAACCCAGTCCCCATATGCCGTGCATAATCTTCTTTGCATGCCCCGGATAACTTTTTTTAATGCTTACGAAAGCAAGGTCGTGAAATATTCCCTCGAAAGGAAGATTCATATCTACTATTTCCGGAAAAATCTTTTTTATAGCCGGAAGAAAAAACCTTTCGGTAGCTTTTCCTATATAACAGTCTTCCATGGGAGGCTTGCCTACTATCGTAGCCGGATATACCGCATCTTTCCTGTGCGTTATCAAAGTTACGTGAAAAACGGGATAAAAATCTTCCAACGAATAATATCCCGTATGATCGCCGAAAGGTCCTTCTATCCTTAAATCCTCGGCCGGGTCTATGTATCCTTCAAGCACGAATTCGGCGTTAGCCGGAACATATATATCGTTAGTCTCGCATTTAACTAATTCGACCGCTTCGCCTCTTAAAAAACCCGCAAACATCATCTCTTCGATATCCGGAGGCAGAGGAGCGGTTGCCGAATAAATAACGGACGGATCTGAACCTATTACTACCGAAACCGGTATTTTTTTTCCTAATTCCTTATATTTTCTGAAATGTCTTGCGCCGTCTTTATGTATATGCCAGTGCATCCCGCATGAAGTATCGTCGTAAACCTGCATTCTGTACATGCCTACGTTAGTAGAGCCTTTTTCGGGATCTTTAGTAAAAACAAGCGGAAGAGTAATAAACGGACCGCCGTCTTCCGGCCATGTTTTTAAAACCGGCAGAATATCTAAAAGAGGCGGTTTATCCACAATAACCTCTTTGCATTTAGCGTTTTTTACTATTTTAGGCATATAATCCGCAAGTTTTTTAAGCTTTGAAAGAGATTTTATCTTTTCAAAAAAATTGGTAGGAATTTCGGGGTCTATTATTTCTTCTATCCTTTTTGCTACGCCGTCGAGATTTTCGACTTCAAAAGCCTTCAATATTCGCTTGTTGGAGCCGAACATATTTATTAAAACGGGAAAATTATATCCTTTAACGTTTTCGAATAAAAGAGCCGGACCCTCTTTTTTTACCGTCCTGTCTGCAATTTCGGCGATTTCCAAAATCCTGTCGACCGGAGCGCTGATCCTTTTTAGGTCGCCGTCTTTTTCTAAAACTCCGATAAATTCGTGCAGATCTTTATAAGGCATATAGTTTATTAAAATAATACAAATTAAATTATTGAAAATTAAGCTAAAGTTTATTCCGTCTTCTATTATAGCAAAAAAACGGAAAAAATGGGATGTTTTATTTTTTAATTCTGTATTCTCCTTTTTTTACCGTATATCCGATACCGTCGAAATATTCCAGCAGAGGTATGGCATATTTTCGGGAAACTCCGGCAATTTCTTTTATATCCTTAGGCTCCAATTTTTCATTTTTATCGAAAAAAACGTCTAATTTCGATTTTATGCCGTCAATCTGTTCTTTTAAATAATACATATCGCGTTTGACTTTTACGATTTTTGACGACTTAAGCATTAAACTCAATATATAATTTAATGTGTTTCTGGGCAGGGCGATTTTTCTTTCTAAATCGCCGTAGTCAGGAACGCTGTTTCCGTTTGAAATTAATAAATTTTCTATTTTTTTTGCCGCGCCGGCATATTCCGGCGGAATGTCCGTTTTAATTTCTTTAACCCATTCAAGCCCTTTCGGAATTATATTTCCTATACTGTCGTATGATATATACTTTTCGCTTAACAAATCGTTTATCAAAATATCGAAAAAAATATCCGCCGTTTTATAAGCCGCTTTATAAATATTTTCCCCGCTTAGGCTTTCCGTAAAAACATTGAAAAGTTCGGTTTTGCCGTAAATTTTTTTATCTTTTCCTATAATTCCCGTTAATATTTTTTTTCCTTTATTATAAAAATCCGAAGTAAATGCATACCTGTTTTTATTGCCTGTTATTATTTTTCCGTCATTTCTTAGCCGCTCTATAACGCTGAAAAAATCTGATAAATTTAAATTGAATTTTTTATAAATATTTTCTAAATTAACGACTTGGAATATTTTTACAAAACCGTAAACCGCTTCGTTTGCATTATCGGAAATAATATTTTCGTATAATTCGTTAAATATTTCGGAGTATTCATAATCCGCCGAAGAATCTATAATAGTACCGCCGCCGATAGTTTTTCCGGCTCCTATATCCCTTATAATAAATTTTTCGCCGGTCATCGAAGCTATTTCGCCGTTTAATTTAAACAAAGCATATGAATATTCTCCCGGTTTAATTTTCTTTTCATGATTAAAAACTATTATTTTGGCGGCAACGGACGACGTTCCGGTCATAAACATAAAATTAATATGGCTTTTAAGGTCTTTTTTGTTTTCAAAGTCGTAAAAAACTTTGGCTAAAACGGCATTTGACGCAGTTAAAGAATCTTTTTCGGAGATAACGTCTCCAAATTTTACGTTTTCTTTTTTTACCGAAGGAACGTTGACGGATATTCTCATTGATTTAAAAGCCGTATCGACCGGCTTATTATGCGATTCTATGCTTTTTACCCTTGCCGTTATACCCGGCGGCATTATCTGAATTTCGGAGTTTACCTTAAAAGTTCCGTACTTTAAGGTGCCGGCCAATATCGTCCCGAAACCTTTTGAGGAAATAATTCTGTCTATAGGCAGAAAAACTTTATCGGGAGTATGAATTTTACTATATTGCCTCTGCGAATTATATTCTTGAAAAATTTTTTCTATATTTTTTTTTAATTCTTCGATTCCTTTACCTGATTTTGTCGATACTTCAAAGATATTCGACGAAAATTTTTCGTAACCGTATATTTTTAAAAATTGCTTTACTTCGGATTCTCTTTTTACGAGGATTTCGGAAGAAACTGCATCTATCTTCGTTATTACCGGAATTATAAGTTTTATTCCGAGAAGTTTTAAAATAAGCAGATGCTCTTTGGTCTGCGCCATTATTCCGTCGTCCGCCGCAATTACAAGCAAAACGCCGTCCATACCGGCCGAACCTGAAACCATGGTCTTGATAAATTTAGCGTGACCGGGAACATCGACTATTCCTGCGGAAATACCCGAAGGAAAACGCATATAGGCATAACCTAAAACAATACTTATGCCCCGTTTTTTTTCTTCTTCTAATCTGTCGGTCTCTATGCCGGTTAAAGCTTTAATGAGGGAAGATTTTCCGTGGTCGATATGACCGGCGGTTCCGAGAATAAAATTATCATTCATTAGAGTAATATTTTATCATACGGGAAGATAAAAAAATAGCCCGGCTCTTTTTACGGAACCGGGCCACCTTTAGGAGGAGTGATGGAAAGCTTACAGTTTGTCTTGGTTTTGAGAAAACTTTTTATTTACTATATTGCGTATCTAAAATTTATTTTATCGAATAAGCCAGATAAAGTTTCATATTGCCACGCCTTATATAAAACAGGAACTGTTTTGATTTTTCCGCCCTGTCTATATCGCCGACATACTCGGATATATTATTGACAATATGATGGTTAATCGATTCTATAACATCGCCGGGCATTATACCCATTCTTTGGCCTGCGCCGCCCGGTATGACTTTTGCTACTATAACTCCGTGGCGAACGTTCTGTATCCCGTAACTCTGCATATTTTGAGGAGTAAGAGGAACAACGGTTATTCCTAATTTTTTTGCCGAAATTTTCTTGGTTTTTATGTTAAAAACATTGCTTTTGCTGTTCCAATTGCCTACTGTTATAGATAAATTTATCTTTTCCCCGTTCCTAATTACCTCTATCGGAACGGTTGCTCCGGGTTTAGTATTGCCGACTAGCCACGGAAGCTGGGACATCTCTTTTACTTTTATTCCGTTAAATTTTATTATGACGTCGCCGCTTTTTAAACCCGCTTTTGCCGCAGGCCCGCCGGGAACAACTGAAGAAACCAAGGCTCCGCGCGTAGTTTGAAGATTAAAAGCTTTTTTAAGTGACGGCGTAATCCTCTGAATTTCTATGCCGAGCCATCCCCTTGTTATTTTGCCTGTTTCCAGCTCAGGAAGGACTTCTTTTATTACGTTTACCGGTATAGAAAAGCCTATTCCCTGAGCTCCTTTTATAATTGCAGTGTTAATGCCTATTACCTGTCCTTTCATGTTGATCAGCGGACCGCCGCTGTTTCCGGGATTAATGGCGGCATTTGTTTGAATAAAATCCTCGTAAGGTCCTCCGATAGCTCTGCCTTTCGCGCTTATAATTCCGTTCGTTACCGTCCAGCCTAAACCGAACGGATTGCCTATGGCAAGTACCCATTCGCCTATTTGAGATTTTGCGGAATCCCCGAGTACCGCCGCCGGAAGATTATTGCCGTCGTTTATTTTAAGCAGGGCGAGATCTACCTGCGGGTCTTTGCCTATAACCATTGCCCTGAACGTTTTGCCGGTAGAAAGTTTTACGTATATTTTAGTCGCTCCTTTTATAACGTGATTATTAGTAATTATGTATCCGTTTTTGCTTATAATTACTCCGGAGCCTAAACTTTCTTCGGTATATGTCGCCTGCGGAGCGTTATTAAAAAAATTTTTAAAAAAATTGCCGAACGGGTTAGGCTGCGTGCCGAATGGACTTTCATACATCTGAAAAGGTCCGCTTTTAACTTTTTGGGTCGTCCTTATATTTACTACGAAGGGTTTATCTTTTTTTATCAATGCGATGAAGTTGCTTGGTCCGTTCTGCGCGGGCACCGTAGAATTCGTGGTAGAATAAATTACCGGAGCGGTTCCTTCCGCCATAGATTTTTTAAAGAGATGCAGATTTGCGGTTATTATAACCCCGGCTATTATACCGATAAGAACGGCTACTCCTGCGCCGATAATTTTTGAATCGGACTTCAATTTCAATTTCATAATCTCAAAACCCTCTCTTAATTTTTTCGTTTAATTTTATTAATGCAAAAACCGTGCCATAATCAAAATAAAAGTAGTAAATTATTAGCAAACCCAGTCGGCAGTAGGTAAATAAATAAATCTGACACCTTTAAAAAGTTTATAAAAAGTTTATAAACTTTTGCCGTTTTGACAATAATAAATTGTCAAAACGGCAAAATCAAGTCTTAAGCAGGTTCGGCAGTAACTACCGTAACCTTTTCGACGATTACGCCGGATTCTTCCTTATAGTCTATAACTATTGAATCGCCGGAAACGATTGCACCGGATAATAAATCGACGGCAATTTTATCCTGTATGAAAGACTTAACCGCTCTCTTTAGGGGTCTTGCGCCGTAAATAGGATCGTAACCTTCCATTGCTATAAATGTCAGCAAAGAATCGGTATATTCAGCGTCTATACCTCTTTCCCTAAGTACGTTAATGAGTTTTTTCAGCTGTATTTCGACGATTTTCATTATATCGTTTTCGTTTAAAGCATGGAATATTATTATATCGTCTAATCTGTTTAAAAACTCGGGCCTGAAATAATTTTTTAAAATTCCGTTAACGCTGTTTTTCATTTCTTCGTACTGTTTGCCGCTGTAACTTTGTATAATATCGGAACCTATGTTGGATGTCATAATGACAATCGTATTTTTAAAGTCAACCGTTCTTCCCTGTCCGTCGGTAAGCCTTCCGTCGTCTAGAAGCTGAAGCATTACGTTAAACACGTCCTGATGGGCTTTCTCTACTTCGTCAAACAAAACTACGCTGTAAGGACGCCTTCTGACCGCTTCCGTAAGCTGTCCGCCCTCTTCGTAGCCGACGTAGCCTGGAGGAGCGCCTATAAGTCTCGATACGGCATGCTTTTCCATATACTCGGACATATCTATTCTTACTATATTGTTTTCGTCGTCGAATAAAAATTCGGCGAGAGCTTTTGCCAGTTCGGTCTTCCCGACGCCGGTCGGCCCGAGAAACATAAAAGAGCCTATAGGTTTATTTACGTCGGATAAACCCGCCCTTGAACGCCTGATAGTATTGGCTACGCTGTTAATTGCTTCATCCTGGGATATTACCCTGTTGTGAAGGTGTTCTTCAATTTGAAGAAGTTTCTCTTTTTCTCCTTCCATAAGTTTGGAAACGGGTATTCCCGTCCATTTAGCCACCACCCTTGCAATGTCTTCGGAATCCACTTCCTCTTTTAAAAAGCTTCCGTTTTCCTGCATTGCAATGAGCGATTTATTTAAGTCTTCAAGTTTCTTTTCCAGTTCGTTTAATTTGCCGTATCTTATTTCAGCTACCTTATCGTACTTTCCCTCTCTTTCGTATCTCTGTTCTTCGATTCTAAGAGAGTCTATTTCTTTTTTAATTTCGCCGATTTTTTGAATATACTCTTTTTCGTTGTGCCATTTTGCTTTCTTTTGATTGAAATCTTCTTCCAGATTTGCAAGCTCTTCGTCAAGTTCTTTCAATCTTTTTTTGGATTCTTCGTCTTTTTCTTTTTTTAGCGCTTCCTGCTCTATCTTAATTCTGATGATATTTCTTTGAATTTCATCGAGAGCCGACGGCATAGAATCTATTTCTATTCTTAATTTTGCCGACGCTTCATCCATAAGATCTATAGCCTTATCCGGCAAAAATCTGTCGGTAATATATCTGTGGGACAGCGTAGCCGCCGCAATTAAAGCCGAATCTTTTATTCTTATTCCGTGATACGCTTCGTATCTTTCTTTGAGTCCCCTGAGTATAGAAATAGTATCTTCTACGGACGGCTCGTCCACGAAAACAGGCTGGAATCTTCTTTCAAGCGCGGCGTCTTTTTCTATATATTTTCTGTATTCGTCAAGAGTAGTCGCTCCTATAGCCCTTAACTCCCCTCTTGCAAGAGCCGGTTTTAGAAGATTAGACGCATCCATCGCTCCTTCGGATTTTCCGGCACCGACAAGATTGTGCAGTTCGTCTATAAATATTATTATCCTGCCTTCGGAAGACTTTATCTCTTTTACTACCGCTTTAAGCCTGTCCTCGAATTCGCCTCTGTATTTAGCTCCGGCTATTAAAGAACCTAAGTCTAACGAAAGGACGGTTTTTTCTTTAAGAATTTCGGGAACGTCCCCGTCGGCGATTCTTTTGGCAAGCCCTTCGACTATCGCGGTTTTGCCGACGCCCGGATCGCCTATCAGAACGGGATTGTTTTTAGTCCGCCTTGACAGCACCTCCATAATTCTTCTTATTTCGCCGTCTCTGCCTATAACCGGATCGATTTTTCCGGATTTTGCAAGCTGGGTTAAATTTACCGTATATTTTTCTAACGCCTGATATTTGTCTTCCGGATTCTGGTCGGTAACTTTAGTATTTCCTCTTATATCGGTTAAAACTTTAAGGACGCCGTCTTTGGTTAATCCGAATTTCGTTAAGATTTCGTAAGACTTTGTATCTTTGACGTCAAACATTGCAAGAACGAAATGTTCGACCGAAACGAAATCGTCTTTCATAAAATTTTTATTTTTTTCCGCGGCATCTAAAATACGCTTCATAGAAGAAGAAAAAGCCGGCTCCATGCCTCCTTCTACGACGGCAAGTTTAGACAGAGCGCCTTCTAATTGATCCGTAAAAGATTTTAAGTCTATCCCTATTTTTTTAAAAATAGACAATGCTATGCTGTTTTCGTCGTAATTAAGCAGGGCATATAATAAATGCAAATCCGATATTTCCGGATTTTTAGACTCTTTAGCCGTATTTATCGTAAGCTCTATTAATTCCTGAGATTTTATCGTAAAGTTATTAAGATTCATAAAAATATATCACCTCCGCAACTTTCCTAAACTAAACGGTTTATTTTTTTTCGGAAATATAGGCCATCCTTAGGTCGTATAAAATATTTTCTATAAGTTTAGCTTCATTTTCGTCAAGATTTCCTTTAGTCTTTTTAGAAAGCATGTCTATAGTATCTATCAAGTATTTAGCCGTTCCCAAATCTTTTTCGTATTTTTTGGATATTGGGTTTGGTATCTTCCCCATAAAAAGAAGCGCCTGCGTATTCAACGAATAGATGAAAGCAGCAAAATCCGCTTCAAAATCGGGCATATCGGCGGCGGTTTCATCCGCGGCTTTTTTTTCGGAATCGGCGGCGGTTTCATCCGTATTTTCATCGGCTTTTTCCGCAGATTTCGCTTCTTCGGTATTTTTTGCTTCTTTCATTTCTTCCATTTCTTCGGCATCCGAAATTTTCCTTTTATCTATTACTTTGAAAGATTTTTCACCTTCCTTATCAAGCATAATCAGGCTCCTCCTTATATTTTTCTTTTCCGTTTTTAACTTTTTTTGCAATATCGCCGTCTTCGGGATTTTTACCGGATGAGATAGATATCTCGCCGTCTTTAAGTTCGGCGGTAAATATGTCGCCCTCTTTCCATTTAAGCGTCAGAGGAACCTTAATAAGATCGTCTATGGTACGCTTTAAAAATCTTGCTCCGAATTTAGAACTGTAACCGGTCTCGACTAATTTTTCTAAAGCGGCGTCGTTAACGATAATTTCTTTGTCGTGTTCCGACATAGTTTTATTTATAGTTTCAATATGCATCAATGCGATTTTTTTAACTTCTTCTTTAGTAAGCGGCGAAAAGATAACAATATCGTCTATTCTGTTTATAAATTCCGGAGAAAAAAAGTTTTCGATTTCTTTATTTATCGTTCCTTTAATAGACTTTACTATATCGTTTGATTCTATAAAACCAAGCGGTTTCGTAAATTTTGAAAATTCATGCGAACCCAGATTCGACGTCATAATAATTACGGAATCCGAAAAATAAACTCTTTTGCCTCTTCCGTCGGTTAGAAAACCTTCGTCGAAAACCTGGAGGAAAAGATTAAATACGAGATCGCTCGCTTTTTCGATTTCGTCCAAAAGAATTACGGAATAAGGGTTATCTTTTACCTGATTGGTTAAAGTTCCGCCTCTCGAAGAACCGACTATGCCTCTCGGCATACCTATTAATTTATCCACGGCTATCGAGCCGTCTTTATATTCCGACATATCTATCCTGATTATATTTCTTTCGGAACCGAACAAGTATTCCGCCATAGCCTTTGCGGTTTCCGTTTTGCCGACTCCCGTAGGACCTAAAAAAAGAAGCACGGCATCGGGTCTGTTAAAATTTCCTTTCAAAGGCCCTTTATTCAGCCTTAAATGTTTTGCTAAAGAATTAACTGCGTCTTTCTGTCCTACTATCCTTTTTGAGAAAAATTCCTCCATATCCTGAAATCTTTCCAGCACGTCTCTTTTAATCAGATCTACGGACATGCCTGTTTCCTGGGCGATTACCTGATAGATATTTTCCTTTTTAACTATTTTATCGTCGTTGTATATTTCCGCTTTTACGCATCCGGAATCTACCCAGCTTATAGCTTTGTCCGGAAGCCTTAAAGATTTGGAATAGCGGGACGACAATTTAAGCGACTCGTCGAGAGCGGAATCTTCTATTTCTACGCCGTACGTATCTTCAAATCTTCTTTTAAGCCCATAGAGTATTCTTTTCGTATCCTCTATATTAGGCTCGTTTATGTTGACTAATCTGAATCTGCGGGCAAGGGCTTCGTCTTCTGAAATAAATTCCTTGTATTCCGAAAGGGTCGTCGCTCCGATAATCTGCACTTCGCCTCTAGCGAGTGAGGATTTTAATATATTTGCCGCATCGCTCGGAACCGCGATTGCGGAACCGGCGCCGATAATGGTATGCACTTCATCGACGAATAAAATTATATTTTTTCTGGACTTCAGTTCGTTTATTATCTTTTCCATCCTGTCTTCGAACATGCCCCTGAAAACCGTTCCGGCCACTAAGGAATTCATCTGGAGATTTACTATAATTTTATTCCTGAGCCTTGCTGGAACGCTGTAGGGTTCAAGTTCTATTTTTCTTGCAAGGCCTTCTACTACCGCCGTCTTTCCGACGCCCGGCTCGCCGACTATTATAGCCGAATTAGGCCTGTCTATATGGCAGAGTATTTCCATCAGCCGAGTAATTTCTTCTTCCCTTCCGAATACTAAAGGCAGTTTGTCCATAATTGCAAGTTTGCTTAAATTTACGGCATGCTGCCTGAGGGTATAGGGAAGGTCGTATTTTCTTCTGTTTTCGTCGCTTCTGCTCCTTCTTTCCCTCATTTTCTGAAAAATTTTATCGGCAAGCACAACCGAATCCACGCCGAGCGCTTTAAAGACTTTGTTTGGAGCGGAACTCGGCTCCTGAAACATTACCATTAAAAAATCCGTAGATTCTATAAGGTTTCTGCCCGCACTCTGCGCATAATCGTAAGCGCTTTTAAATAAATTTCTTGTTTGAAGGGGAATTTTCATTCCTTCGCCGACGTACTGGTCGGAAGACATCATATAATCGTTCAAAAGCTTCATTATCTTTCTTTTGTCGATTCTTAACTCTAAAAAAATTTCATTTAAAAGATCCTCGTCAACCAAAGTAAGGGCATAAAAAATATGCTCCGGTCCGAGATAAAAATGTTTTCTTCTTTTCGATTCTTCTATGGAAATCGTTAAAACCCTATATCCGCTTTCTGAAAGCTTGTCTTCGTAATAGTCTAAATTAAACATAATTTTGTTTACCGTCCTTAATAGTATTTTTGCATTATTTGTCTTTCAATCGTTAATTTCAATGCAGGAAATTTTAAATCCTCCGCTTCCCTTTTTTTTAGGTATAATTATTTCAAGCAGACCTTCCTCGAAAGACGCCTTGACGCCGTCATAGCTTGCGGAAGAAGGCAAACTAAACCTTCTTCTGAATAAGCCGAAAGGCCTTTCCATTCTTTGAAAATTATATTCTTCATTCGTTCCGAAACGGCGTTTAATACCCCTGATTTCAAGCATTCCTCCGCCGACTTCTATATTTATATCTTCTTTTCTGACTCCGGCAAGCTCTACATATACGGCTATATAATCCGCAGTTTCGAACATATCGGAGACAGGCGCAAAATAGTACATTTTTTTATTCCGATAAATTTTATACTTTATAATTATATTATTTACAGTTATAATTATACCAGATTAATGCTAAAAAAACAAAAATACGGTATGTTTAAAACCGTTGAGAAATCTGCATGAAACCTTTATATTTAAAATATATTATAATGACGGCTATCAATATGACTCCGTTAATAGGCGGAAAATACGTATCTACGGCATACGCCGTTTATTATAAATTAAATCCCTATGCAAGCATCTTTTTAATAACTCTTTCTGAAACTATTTTATGTTCTGCTCTATTTTACGCCGGTTTAAAGCTAAAATCCATTAAATTTATACACAGGATGATTTCTTCTAAAAAAGGCAGAAAAGCGCATAATTATATTGAAAAATACGGACCTATAATAGGGCTGTTTATAGGACAGATGTTCATCGGCGCTCCGCCTATATCGCTTGCTCTCGGTGTTTTATACGAAAAAAATAAAAATATTTACTATTATTTCTTCATACCTATGTTCGTCAGTATTTTTCTTTATTCAATATTTAACTTTTATCTGAACTCTATGGCTATAACTTCTCTGAAAAATATATTCGGATTGTTCTGACGTTTAAGGCGTTTTTTTTCCGGCTTTACCGCCGATTACGTTTATCGTTACGGTATTATTGTCTGCGGTAGTTATTTTTGCGTCAAGATAAGACTTTATTATAAAATCCACCCTCTTTAACAGCCTGACGATACTTCCGTAGTAAAGAACTTTTATTTCGTCGTAATTTTCCGAAAACGAAGATATATATAAATTTTTAAGGTGATGCGAATATTTAATCATTAGTTTCTGAAACAGGTTTGAATCTTCGTTATTAAAGCTGCCGGTAAATTTTACGTAATAAACGCCGTAAACGGCTTTTTTGCCTGAATGTTCCGTTTTAAGTATATGAAATCCGAGCGTTTTAAGGGCATTTGTTAAACTTCCGGCTCTTATATGCGTCTTTATGCTTATATAATAAAGATTAAGATATTCTCCCGACTTTAAAACCTTAAACGAGTATATATATTTTTGTCCGTTCGGGTAGATATTTTTTTTAAGAATAATACCGGTTTGTTTTTTTAAAAAAATTTTCTTGCCTATAAGACGTTTTACGGCAGTTTTCACCGACAGCATTATCGCACGTTTTATTGCCGTTTGCTGAAGTCCTGCGGAAGGCCCGGATGCCGCTTCGCTTTTAGGAATTACGACGTAGGTTTTGACTTTAACGCTCATGCCGAAAACATCGGCAGAAAAAGTGAGGAATGAAATACATAAAACCGTTAAAAAAAATATAACGCGCATAAACTTATTTACCATTATATTGCTCCATATTTAATAAATCGAATATTTTTTCTTTTAATAAATCTATATTTTTTCCGGTTTTAGCGGAAACGGCTATAACGGGACCGCCTGTAATCGTTTCGAACTTATTTTTCAAAAAATCCGCCTGTTCTTCGCCTATAAGGTCTGTTTTATTTATAACCGTAAGAATCGTTTTATCTTTAACTCCTATATCGTTTAATATTTTAATAACCTCGCCGGACTTATCCATTATCGAATTTTGTAAAGGGTCTATTACATGTATCAATAAATCCGCCTGAACCGTTTCCTCAAGCGTAGCTTTAAAAGAATCGACTAAAAAAAGCGGAAGATTTTGAATAAAACCTACGGTATCGGATATTAAAACTTTTTTCTTTCTTGCATCGTCGTAAATTGAAGCCGTTTTCGTCCCAAGCGTCGCAAAAAGCTTATTTTCGCCTTTTTCTCCTTTACCGGTCAAACTTTTCATTAGGGTCGTTTTTCCTGAATTAGTATAACCTACTATAGCCGCCGTCAAAAAACCCTGCCTGCTTCTCTTAGACCTGTGAAGCGTTCTTGTTTTTTCTGAAAGTTTCAGCCTTTCCTTTATATGCGTAATTTTAAGCCTTATTTTTCTTCTGTCCGTTTCCAATTTAGTTTCGCCGGGACCCCTCGTTCCTATGCCTGCTCCGGTTCTTGAAAGCATTATTCCTGCGCCTTTAAGCCTGGGCAGTATATAATTCATCATAGCAAGTTCGACCTGATATCTGCTTTCCGCCGTCCTTGCGTTAACGGCAAATATGTCGAGAATCAGCCTCGTCCTGTCTATTACGTTTAAATCGAAATATTCCGAAAGATTGCGCTCCTGCGCAGGACTTAAAGAGGCATCGATTATTACTATATCGGCATTTTCCGAAACCGTTTTATCTTTTATTTCTTCGAGCATGCCCTTAGAAAGATAATAAGCCGGGTCTATTTTTTTTATGTTTTTTAAAACGCTGAAAACATTTTCCGCACCCGCGGTTTCGGAAAGCATTTGAAGTTCTTCTAACGAATCCCTGCTTTTTTCGATATCCGAATCGCTGTTTATTCCGACAAGCAAAGCTCTCTGAGTCATTCTAAAAACCTTTCGATATATTTTGACGAAAATTCTATCTTTGCATTTAAATCGGTAAAATAAACAGGCAAAACGTTTTCAAATTTTTTAAAAAAAGTAAACTGCCTTTTTGCGTATTTTAAAGTAGAAGAAACTACTTTATCGTATAAATCTTTTTCCGCAGGCAGTTCTTTGTTTAAATACATTAGCGACTCCCTGTAGCCTATTCCTTTAAAAGGCTTTAAATCGGTTTTATATCCCATACTCAATATTTTTTCCGTTTCTTCGACTAAGCCTTTTTTTATAATAGCCGAAGTTCTTTCTATTATACACGATTTTAAATAATCTTTCGGAGGATATAAGTTAAAACATAAAAAATCGTACCTATGCCGTCCAAAAGGATTTTTGTCTATATAAAAAGATAAAGGTTTGCCGGTAGCGCAATAAACTTCATAAGCCCTGGTAATTCTCTGCGTATCGGAAGACGATATTCTGGAAGCATATACCGGATCTATTTGTTTCACCGTTTCGTATAAAAATAGAAGTCCTTTCTCTTTTATTAATTCCGAAGCTTTTTCGCGAAAAACGGTTTTGTCTATTTCCGGAATCGGAGAAAGCCCGTATATTAAAGATTTAATATAAAGACCCGTTCCGCCCGTAAAAAAGGGAATTTTTCTGCGTAAAGCCATATCGTCTATCAATTTTTCGGCATCTTCGGAAAACGTCCGCGCGTTATATTCTTCATCAGGATATTTTATATCTATAAGATGATGCTTTACCCTGCTTCTTGCCTCGGCGCCCGGCTTTGCCGTTCCTATATCGAAATATTTGTAAAAACACATCGAATCGAAATTTATTATTTCGCCGCCGAAACGTTCAGCCAGTTCTATAGAAAATTCCGTTTTTCCCGAACATGTCGGACCTCCTATTACTATTATTTTTTTAAGCATAAATATTTTCCGGGTTGTGACGGTGCCGGAATTGAATTCCGTCCTTTCCAATTTGTGACGATTTAATAAAGCATATCGGGAACTGCGTTTAATCTTTTTAATTCTTCCGATTCTTTCGACAGCGAATCGTCCTTTCTTCCCATAAGAAGATAGGCGAATTTCTTTCCTTTTTCGACGCCCGGCTGGTCGAAAGGATTTATTTTTAATAACATTCCGAGAACCGCGACGGCTTCCATGCACATAAAAGAAAGTTCGCCGAGATTAAATTCGTCTATTTTATCTAAAGTAACCCTGAACGAAGGTCTTTTATTTATAGCAAGAGCCAGCTCGACGCCTTTTAATTCGTTCATTAAAACTCCGGAAAGTTTTTTGCCGTTTAAATAGGCAAATTCATTAAATCCGGAGGAATTTACGCTATAATCCGCGCCGAAATCT
Organism: bacterium; assembly: GCA_021828445.1. Classification (GTDB taxonomy): domain Bacteria; phylum SZUA-79; class SZUA-79; order Acidulodesulfobacterales; family Acidulodesulfobacteraceae; genus Acidulodesulfobacterium_A. The sequence continues at coordinate 5,063 of JAJZJD010000003.1, read as the reverse complement.
TTAAGGCAGAAAAATCCTATCAATTTATCCTGCGGACCCTGCATATAAAGCTGAAGCTGAGAATGCTGGTCGGTAGCTCCTACAGCAGGTACCGGAGTGGGAGAAATCAAATCCTTTCCAAGACTTTCCGCAAATAACTGCCTGAACCATCTCGCAAACTCTCTCAAATAGTCGCCGTAAACAAAAGGAACGAATATATTTCTTTTCTTTTTTGCATAAAAAAGATATATAACCGCCGCCATGGTATATACCGGATTATTTTCAAAAACCCCCTTATTGAGAATATTGTCTCTGTAAGTCAAAGAACCGTGCAGAAATTTTTCTATATCTAATCCCATGACGCATGCGGGAAAAAGAGTGCCGGCGGTTACTATCGAATATCTTCCGCCTACGTTTTTAGCGATATCTAAAACGGCAATCCCGTTTTCGTCGGCATATTGTCTTAAAAAACCGCTCTTTTTATCGGTAATAAAAATTAAATTTTCTTTATAATTTTCTACGGTTTTTTCTAATATTTCCTTTACGATAAAAAATTGCGAAACTACTTCTATAGTATCTGCAGATTTAGAAACGAAACAGAATAAAGTTTTTTTAAAATCTATAGAATCGAGGTTGTTTTTTAAATAAGAAGGGTCTATATTTTCCGAAAAAATAACGTCGGCGCCGCCGTCTTTTCGGCTTTTAAACATACCGGACATTGCTTCTTTTAAAAATATGGCTCCGAGGGACGAACCGCCCATTCCGAATACGTATAAAGTTTTAAAATTTTTAGAAAAAAAACTTTCGGATGCGGCTTTAATTTCATTCACCATGCCCATATTCGATATTTCGTCGTAAAATCCTATTTCACCGTTGCGCCTGAGTTCGTTAAGGCTTCTTCTTGCTTCGACAAGTTCATTCTCAAGCGACCTGACGGCGAATTCTTCGATGCCGTTTTCATCAATCACCGAATTTAAAACGTTTTTAAAATTGAACTCGATCATTTTCGCGCCTCCATTTTTAAAGTTATCAGTTCTTTTTTATGTTTTTTAAATATTGCGATTCGACGTATTTAATTTCGTCGGCTTTATTCTTAAGTTTGCCGGCGGCTTTTAAAGATTTTATTTCGTTAAGAATTATTCCGCAAACCGGTCCTTCGCAAATACCCATAGCTTTAATGTCGCCGCCGTTTAAAAACGGCTTTTCCGAAACGGATTTTTCTAAATATCTTACTACAATTTTCCTGAAAATCAAATCGGCTTTTTTTTCGTCTTCGTGTTGAAATAAATAAAACAGAAGACTTTTGCCTTCTATCTTATTGAAATTTTTATACAGTCCGACGGCGTTATCTCCTTTATAATCATTTTTTAAACTATCGATTTCATCCCTGTCTATGAATAATAACTTTTTTAAATATTCCTCGACGGGCTTTCCCAACCTTAATCTTTCCGAAACTTCCTTTAATTCGTTTCCGTTCAAACCGTAAAAAATTCCCGCCAGATAAAATAATTTTTTGCCTTCGTGTGTATTTTTAAAGATTTCGTTTAAAATTTTAAAATTTTTTGCTTCGCCGAAATAACGGTTTATTCTTTTAATAATAATTCTATTTTTTTTTAAAAATCTTAAATTTGGATTGATAGAACTTAAAACCGACAGTTTATCCAATCTTTCAAAATATATTTCCGGATTTTTTTCTTTAAGCAAAATATATAATTCTGCGGTTATTCTTTTGCCCGAAACATTATCTAAGGCTTTTTGCGCTAAGGCTTCTTTTAAAAGTTTTAACGTTCCGCGGTCTATATGAAAATCGAGCCTTTTTTCAAATCTGACTGCCCTGAAAATTCTCGTAGGGTCGTCTATAAAACTTAATTCATGGAGGATTTTAATTTTTTTATTTAAAATATCTTCTATTCCCGATGAATAACTTGTTATTTCAAGAAAATTCGACGGATTAACCGAAAAAGCAACGGTATTAACGGTAAAATCTCTTCTGGCAATATCTTTTTCAAGGGTTGCGGACGATGTATTTACTTCAGGAAGCATTCCGGATTTTATATAAATTTCCGTCCTTAAAGAAGCAAAATCTATTTTTAAAGGTTTTCCGCTTACGTAAAATTCCGCAAGCGCCGTTCCAAACCTTTCGTGCATATTTAAAGAATTCAGGAGGGATTTTAAATTTTTATCGTTTTTAACCGCAGATACGAGCTTTTCCGAACCGCCTTCTACGGCAACGTCTAAATCTAAAAATCCGGAACAATCGTTAAAAACTTTGGAAGATTTATAATATCCTGCGGATTCGGCATGCGACTTTAATATGTATATTAAAACGTCTCTTGGAAAACCGCCGATAAGAAATGATTTAAATCCTAATTTTTCGGATACCGCTCCTATGCTTTCAATTAAATTAAGAGCCGAAACTCCGTATCCGTAATCATAAAAAATTTTCTTTATAGACTTTTCTAAGCTATATTTTCCAAAAAAGCCCGGTACTGTCATATCTGTTCATTTTTATCCGCTTTTTTAAAATCTTTTTTTATTTTATATACCGAATAAAAATGATATATAAGGGCGATTAAAATTCCTATTAATATTGCGATATAAACTATAACGGAAATAGGAAGTTTAATAGACTGAAATCCGAAAAGTTTTACGCTGACGCGTATATGGTTCTGTATGGTAAAATCGAGAACTAATATTACAAAAACTATCAATAGGACAATATTTATAATTTTTGCCATTTGAAATCGATACCTCCGTTTAGAGTTTAATGCTCTTGAAATCGCCGATGAGCTTATTATAAGTATCGTCTAATATTTCCGAAACCACCCTGAGTTCCGAACAAACGGTATAAAAGCTGACGTCTCCTTCCCATCTCGGTATTATATGAAAATGAAGATGCTGTTCTATACCGGCGCCGGCGGCTTTGCCGATATTCAAACCGACGTTTAGAGCATCGCATCTGTAAACTTTTTTAAGTATATCGCAGCTTAAAGACAAAAGTTTCATTATTTCCGCCCCTGCTTCGAATGGAAGTCCGTTAAGCTCTTTTGTGTGAACATATGGAATAACTAAGAGATGTCCGCAGTTATAAGGGAAAGTGTTAAGTTTTACGTAGGAATGGTTTCCTTTAAATAGAACGTATCTATCGTCGAAACATTTGCTGTCGATACAGAAAACGCATTCGTCTTTAGATTTATCTTTAACTAAATAATCCATCCGCCATGGGGCATAAATAATTTCCATAAAAAATATAAAAATATTATTTTATATTAAAAGTCTAACCTCGCGCTGCCGTACGATACAAAAGCCGGATTCTTAAAAAAAGCTGAGCCGCCTATACTGCCGACAAAAGACTTTACGGCTCTTTTTATAAAAGACTGAAATAAATTAGGCTGTTTCTTAACCGGATATATCAACGTCGCACTGCCTTTTATTCCTGCTAATTTCTGCGCCGCCTTAACGGCATCCTGAAAATCCCCGAGTTTATCTACAAGATGATATTTAAGAGCCTGCTGTCCTGAATAAACCATGCCGTTCGCTAATTTTTTAACGTAAGATACTTTGAGATTTCTGCCTTTTGCGACCGCCGATACGAACTGTCCGTAAACGTTCATAACTACGCCCTGCAATTTTTTCCTCTGCATAGGAGTCATCTCTTTAAAAGGCGTCCCTATATCTTTATAAGGTCCGCTTACTATGTAGTTATAAGAAACTCCCACTTTTTTCATCAGTTTATAAAAATTGGGCATTTCCATGATAACGCCTATCGAACCGGTGAGCGTTCCGGGTTCGGCAATTATTTCGTCGGCGGCGGAAGAAATGTAGTAAGCTCCCGAAGCCGCTACCGAATCCATTGATACGACAACTTTTTTTTGCTTTCTGAATTTCATAAGCTGTTCGTAAATAGCCTGCGAGGGCGCAACTTCTCCGCCGGGAGAATTTACTCTTACTATGACGGCTTTAACGTCCGGGTCATGCTTGTAATGCTCCAGCAGTCTGATAAAACCGGAAGAGCTTGTAATAGTGCCGGTTAAATCGATTATGCCTATGGCATTATTGGAGGAACCCCTGACTACTTCATAGTTCGATTTAGCGTTAAACTTAAAAAGTATAAAATAAATAAATATAGCGAATATTCCCACGAATACGGCTAAGAAAAATAATCCGCTTAAAAAAGGATGTTTATTTATACCCATAGTTATTTATTATCCTGCGCTACGTTGATAAGAGATAGCCCGATTTTTTGTTCGTTAACGTCCAGCATAATTATCTCTGCGTTTATTTTAGAACCTTTAGTTATATTGTTCTCCGTTATAAAATTTTCCGGAATTTTTGAATTGTGTATAAGCCCTTCTATTCCGTCTTCTATCTGGACGAAAATACCGAATTCCGTTATGTTGGAAACTGTTCCGGTTATTACGGAACCTACGGAATATTTTTCTTTAATTTGCGACCAGGGACTTTCCGTGAGCTGTTTTATTCCGAGATAAATCCTCTGCTTATCTTCGTCTATACTTAAAACGACGGCTTTAACAGCGTCGCCCTGCTTAAACAGTTCATGGGGATGCTTCGTTCTTTTCGTCCATGAAAAATCGTTCTGTTTTATATATCCCTCTAAATTCGGCTCTAATTCGACGGAAACACCGAATTCGTAAATATTTTTAACCGTGCCGTCGACTACCGTGCCTACGGTATATTTTTCTTTCAATAAATTCCACGGGCTTTCCGTCAGTCTTTTTAAGCTTAAAGATAATTTTCTGGTATCGGGCTCTATGCTTAATATATAAGCCTTGACTCTCTGCCCTTTCGTCAGGAATGTTTTCGGGTCGCTCTGTTTTTTATCCCAGGACATTTCGGATAAATGTATAAGTCCCTCTACATCGTCGTCCAGCTCGACGAATGCGCCGTAATCCGTGATATTTATTATAACTCCTTCAATGATATCTCCGGGTTTATGCCTTTCCGTAATATTCTGCCACGGATCGTCGAAAAGCTGTTTATATCCAAGCGATACCCTGCGTTTCTCTTCGTCGAACTTAATTACCTTTACGTTGATTTTTTGTCCAAGGCTTAAAACTTCGCTC
>JAJZJD010000057.1 GCA_021828445.1 bacterium | reverse complement strand
GAATTCGCGGGAGATTTTAAAATTATAGTATATTCTAATGATATCGATTTCAAAGAACATATAGCTCTCGTAAAAGGAGAAATCAATAAAGACGAGCCTGTTCTAGTCAGAGTTCACTCCCAGTGTCTCACCGGAGACATATTCGGTTCTATGAGATGCGACTGCGGAGACCAGTTGACGGCGGCTATGGAGATGATAGACAAGGAAGGCAGCGGCGTTATTTTATATTTAATGCAGGAAGGCAGGGGCATAGGCCTTGTGAATAAATTAAAAGCTTATAATCTTCAGGACGAGGGCTACGATACCGTTGAAGCAAATGAAAAATTGGGATTTAAACCCGACTTAAGAGAATACGGGGTGGGCGCCCAAATTTTAGTAGATCTGGGCGTCGGGAAAATGCGGCTTATGACCAATAATCCGAAAAAAATAATCGGACTCGAAGGATACGGACTGAGCGTGGTTGAAAGGGTTCCCGTGGAAATATGTCCGAATGAAACAAATAAACATTATCTAAAAACGAAAAAAGAAAAATTAGGGCACATATTAAAAATGAAATAGTAAAAGAAAAATTAAAATTAAATTAACGGGAGCGTGAAATGGGTAATTTTAATTTAATAGAAGGCGAGCTTAAAGCCGCCGGTTTTAGATTTGGCATAGCTATATCGAGATTTAACGATTTTATTAACGGTAAACTGCTGGACGGAGCGCTGGATTACTTAAAAAGAGCGGGAGCTAACGAGGATAACGTATCGGTCGTAAAGGTTCCGGGAGCGTTTGAACTTCCCATGGCGGTGAAAATGCTGTTGGAAACAAAAAAATACGATGCGGTAATCTGTCTTGGAACGCTGATAAGGGGCGAAACTACCCATTTTGACTTGTTGTCGAATCAAGTTACGAAATTAATTTCCGAACTTTCAATCCACTATAATGTTCCGGTGAGTTACGGAATTATAACGGCAGAATCTATCGAACAGGCGATATCGCGCGCCGGTACTAAAATGGGTAATAAAGGTTTCGATGCGGCAATGTCTGCCGTAGAAATGGCAAGTCTTTACGCAAAAATTAAGAAGAGCTGAGCGTTAACTATTTATTTATGACAAAAAGAAGAAAGGCGAGAGAACTTGCTTTACAGTTTTTATACGAAGAAGACGGAAACATAAGCAATTTAGACTATAAAATAAATTGTTTTTATAATGATTTCGCTTCGGAAAGTCTTATAAGAGACGGATTTATAAAAACTAAAGAAGATTTAAACAGGAAAAAGGATATTTCTCAGATTTTTAATTTCTTTGCGGATATCGTACGGGGAACTTTAATAAATTTAGAAAAAATCGACGGTCTTATCAGGATGCTGGCTAAAAACTGGACTATTGAAAGAATGTCGAGAGTTGACAGAAATCTTTTAAGACTTTCTATTTACGAGATTTTATTTATTCCTGAAACTCCCAAGAACGTCGTTATCAACGAAGCGATAGAAATAGCGAAGAAATTCGGAAACGACGAATCGCCGGCTTTCATTAACGGTATCTTAGATGCGGCGGTTAAGGTTAAATAAGTTAATCGGCTGATAAAAACTTAAAATAACCGAAAATAGGAGATAAAAATGGAGATTAAATCGGGATTGAATTACGGCGGAGTCGTACTCGATATAAGAGGGCTTTGCTGAGGTCCTCCGGTATGGGCGGTCGTCCATAAACTCAAAACTTTAAAACAGGATGAGGTTTTAACGGTGGTTTCGGATAAAGATTCTTTACTGAATGATATTCCGGCCATATGCTCTCTCTTGAGCGTACAGTTGCTAAATGCGGTCAATTTAAAAGACCTGCACGTATTTTTTATTAAAAATAAAGATTGGGAAAAATAAAGGGTAAAATGATTAGGAATAATAATAGAACGGCAGATGAAATGAGGCCTGTGAAAATTACCCCCGGCTATATGAAATATGCCGAAGGTTCGTGCTTGATAGAAGCCGGCGATACTAAGGTGATATGCACTGCTTCCGCCGATTATAAAGTGCCGCCGTTTTTAAGAGATAAAGGCGAAGGCTGGCTCACCGCCGAATATTCTATGCTTCCGAGGTCCGCCCATAACAGGATACCGAGAGACTCGGCAAAAGGAAAAGTCAACGGAAGGGCTCAGGAAATACAGAGGTTAATAGGCAGGTCGCTCAGGTCGGTAATTAATTTTTCGTATTTCCCCGGAATAACCGTATTAATAGACTGCGACGTGATAAGCGCGGACGGCGGAACGAGGACGGCTTCTATAACGGGGGCGTATGTCGCCGCTTATCTTGCATTCTTAAATCTTATAAAACAGGAAAAAATAGAAAAGATGCCGTTTTACGATTCCGTTGCCGCAATAAGCATCGGCATCGCAAACGGAGGAATTCTTCTTGATCTCGATTATTCCGAAGATTCAATAGCAGAACTTGATTTTAATTTTATCTTAACCGGTTCCCGAAAAATAATCGAGATTCAGGGATGCGCCGAAAAAACCCCGATAGATTTCGACGTTCTCGGCAAGCTCTACGAACTTTCAAAAACCGCAGTTGCAAAAATTACGGAATTGCAGAATAAAGCAATTTCCGGTTAAGCATCTCAATACCTTAAATTTTTATTTATTATCGTGTTTTTTAAGAGGCAGGGAAATTAAATCTGTATTATTAGGATTTTCATCTTCTGAAAAATTTTCTGCCTGTTCGGCTTTCTCCCGAAACATATCAGGCGTCCCGCGGTAATAATAAGTAAAATTATCTTTTAATTTATTTTTTAAATATTTAAATATTAAATAAATTAGATAATAATTTAAGAATGGAATTAAAAAAAGAACAGCAATGAAATCGGTAATAAACCCCGGAATAAAAAATAATATTCCGGCTATAAAGAAGGCAATAGATTTAATTAAGTTTTTGTTTAAAATTTTTCCGTTAGAAACATCGGCAACGGCATTTTGAAAGGCAATATATTTTATTTTTTTTGTTATTATATAACCTGCGATGCTAAAAAAAAATAAAAGTCCGGCGGTTGCAAGAAATCCTATTCTTTCGGCTATTTCTATAAATACGTAAATTTCGAGAAATATATCGATAAGAATTGCAAAAAAAAATTTTCCAAATAACCCCATTTATTTAATATACAACGATTTCAAAGATTAATCAAATTATTCCAAGCGGTTTTTTTCGTTTATGTTTATATTATGCAACCCTAATAAACAGGGGCAGGAAGAGGAGCGGATAATTTCCATATTGAAAGGGAATAGAGTTTGTCGTATTATTATTAATACCCCCTATTTTTTCTATAAATTTATGTTATAATTTAAATATTAATTTAAAAAAAGAAAAATTTTTACATCTTCTAACCTTTTAACAAGGAGGTTTTATGAAGGAAAAAAACAAAAAAAACGCATTTTTATTTTTCGCGATTTCGGCATTTGCATTTTTTCTTATTTCAATTGGAATTGCCGTTAAATCATTTGCCGGAAACGGAACGGACTGGACAACGCCTTGCGGTTTTGGTAATAACAGAGGTACATCTTATTTATCCAGTCCTTGCAGTTCTTCCTACAATTGCTGTATGGAAGCTCCGTCTCCTAAACCCGTAAATGTAGTTGAGCATTCCGTTCCGAAGAAACAGGTTCCAAAGAAACACGTTTCTACTTATGATATATCCTTGCACGATATTTATTTTGCTTTCAATAGCGCCGCTCTTACAGACAGAGACAGAGCTATTCTCAAAAGAGACGCAGAATATTTAAAAAACAATCCAAATATAGTAGTGCAAATTCAGGGAAATTGCGACCAGAGAGGTTCTGTTTCGTATAATATGGCTCTTGCTTCAAGAAGAATTAACTCTGCCAAAAATTATCTTGAAAATTTGGGAATTACATCGGATAGATTAAAAACCGTGGTATTCGGAAAAAGCAATCTTCCATGTAAGGCTAATAACGCATCCTGTTATGCTATGAACAGAAGAGACCATTTTGAGGTAATTTCCAAATAAAAAGTAGAAATATTGTCCGGGGGCTGTTTATCTATATAAATTTAGTTATAAGATAACGGCTTCCGGATATTTTTAAAATTAAAATTAAATGTGCCTAGCAATTCCTTCCAAAGTTATAGAAATAAAAGACGGCGATACCGTTATCGTAGATACTATGGGGTCTAAAAGGCTTGTTTCTACGATGCTTCTGGAAGAGCCTGCCCGTATAGGCGATTACCTGCTCATACACGTGGGTTACGCAATGCAAAAAATAGACGAAAAAGAAGCTATGGAAAGCCTTAACCTGTTCAGGGAAATTGAAATAAAAACGGCAGGGTAGAATAAATATAAATATGGAATTATATTCCGATTTTAAAATAAAAGAGGATATAAGCAGGCTGGCGTCGATAATAGGCTCGGAAGTTAAAAAACCTTTCAATATAATGGAAATATGCGGTGGACACACCCATTCCATTATGAAATACGGATTAAATACCCTCCTTAAAGATAAAATAAATTTTCTTCACGGACCGGGCTGTCCCGTCTGCGTTATGCCGCTTAAAAGAATAGACGAGGCGATAGAAATTGCAGATTCTCCGGACGTAATACTTGCGGCTTACGGCGATATGATGCGTGTTCCCGGAACGGATAGTTCGCTGATAAAAGAGCGGGCAAAAGGAAAAGACGTAAGAATGATATATTCCCCTCTCGATATTATAAAAATCGCCGAGGATAAAAACAATAAGGGTAAAAAAATAGTTTTTTTCGCGATAGGGTTTGAAACTACGACCCCTATGACGGCGGCTCTTATCGAAGAAGTTATAGCGAGACGGATAAACAATGTTTTGTTTCATGTCAACCATGTTCTCGTGCCTCCTCCGATAAACGCTATCTTAGATTCGGGCGATAATTTAATAGACGGGTTTATTTGTCCCGGGCACGTCAGCGTTATGACCGGAAGCGGCATTTATGAGGATATTCCTTTAAAATATAAAAAAGCGGCGGTTATTGCAGGATTTGAGCCTTACGACATATTAAGCGGAGCGCTTTTAATAGTAAGGCAGATTAACGAAGGCAGGCCGGCGGTCGAAATTGCGTATAAAAGGGCGGTTAAAGAAGGCGGCAATAAAAAAGCGCAGGGTTTAGTCGATAAATATTTTACGGTAAGGGAAGAATTCGAATGGAGAGGATTCGGCAATATCCCAAAAAGCGGATTAAAATTAAGGGACGAGTTTAAAGACTTTGACGCAGAATATGTTTTTAGGGATAAATTAAAAGAATTGCCCGGCGGCAAAGAAAACGCCGCATGTAAATGCGGGGAAATATTAAAAGGAAAATGCAAGCCGGACGATTGCCCGCTATTCGGTAAAGCCTGCAATCCTGAAAATCCGATAGGGGCATGCATGGTTTCATTTGAAGGCGCATGCGCCGCTTATTATAAATACCGCAATTTTTAAATTAAAATGAATAAAAAAAAATACGAAAGAATACAGCTTTCGCATGGCGGAGGAGGCAAAGAAACTTCCGAGCTGATAGGCAGAATTATATTTAACGGACTTTATGGACAAAACGGCAGAAGCGATGATTTGTACGATTTACACAAAAGACGCAATAATAACAACTTTACAGTAAATGCATCCGGGCAGAAAATAAAATTATTGGAAGATGCCGCAGTTTTAAAATCTCCGCAAAATATTGCTTTTACTACCGACAGTTTTACCGTAAGCCCTGTTTTTTTTAAAGGCGGCGATATAGGAAAATTATCCGTAGCCGGAACGGTTAACGACCTTTCGGTTATGGGGGCGAAACCGTTGTTCTTAAGCCTCGGACTGATAATAGAAGAAGGATTTGCTTCGGAGGATTTAAGGAAAATCATAGAGAGCATTTCGGAAGAGGCGGATAAAACCGGCGTCATAGTGGTAACGGGGGATACAAAGGTTGTTCCCGCAGGGAAAGCCGACGGGATATTTATAAATACAAGCGGAATAGGGGAGATTTTACACGACGGTCTTTCCGTTTATAATATAGCGGCGGGAGATATAATTATCGTTTCGGGCAATGTAGGCGACCATGGGGCGGCGGTTATGTCTTTAAGAGAAGGGATAGAAATGGACGTGGAAATAGAAAGCGACTGCGCTTCTTTGTGGGATATGATAGAAACGATATTAAAGGGCGGTATAGGGGTAAGCGCAATAAGGGATGCTACCAGAGGCGGGTTAGCCGCCGTTCTTAACGAATGGGCTATGGCGGCGGGGGTCGATATTTACGTCGAAGAAGATAAGATTCCCGTAAACGATTCCGTAAGAGGTTTCTGCGAGCTTCTAGGTTTTGAACCTTATCAGCTTGCATGCGAGGGAAGGGCGGTATTTGCCGTAAAACCTGAATTTGCGGAGAAAGCGCTGAATATTCTTAAATCGCATCCGCTTGGAAAAGATGCAAAGATAATAGGAACGGTAGGCGGCAATAATAGTTTTGAAGCTGAAACGAGGGGAGCGGGGCAGACAGTCGGCGGCAGAAACATAAAGGGGACGGAATTAAAAGGAAAAGTTGTTTTAAAAGGTATTTACGGAGTAAATAGGCTTCTTGATTATCCTTCGGGCGAATTGTTGCCGAGAATCTGTTAGAATTGAAATTTATTTACTTAATCGCTTCTTAAGTTATGCAAAATAGCGAAAATGGATTCGTTAATAATGCCGACGTCAAAAGAGCTATAATTAAACTATCCGGCAGGGTACAAGGGGTGGGTTTTAGACCTTTTGCTTACAGGCTTGCTGAAAAATACGGAATAAAAGGCTGTGTTTTAAATAACGCCGAAGGGGTTGAAATCGACGCCGAAGGCAAGGAAGACGCCCTTTTAAATTTTATAAAATCTTTAGATTCAGATTCGGAAAAACCTCCGCTTGCAA
>JAJZJD010000056.1 GCA_021828445.1 bacterium | reverse complement strand
TTTCTATATCAAACCCCATTATATAAGCAGGAAAAAGGGTGCCGGCCGTCGTAATGGAATATCTTCCTCCTACGTTTTTGGCTATATCTAAAACGGCTATGCCGTTTTCGTCGGCGTAACGCCTCAAAAATCCGCTTTGCTTATCGGTGATAAAAATTAAATTGTCCCTGTAGTCTTTAACCGCCTTTTCAAGTAATTCCTTAATAATAAAAAACTGGGCCACAACCTCGATAGTATCGGCGGATTTCGTAACAAAACAGAATACCGTCTTTTTAATATCGATGCGGTCTATATTTTTTTTTATATATAGCGGGTCTATATTTTCCGAAAAGATAACGTTAATTCCCCTGTCCTTTTTCACGCCGCCGGACATTCCGCCGAGCGCTTCTTTTAAAAATATCGCGCCGAGTGAAGAACCGCCCATTCCCACAACATAAAGCGTTTGAATATCTTTAGAAAATAATTTTTCGGCCGCCGTTTTAACATCGGCTACCATGCCGATATTCGATATTTCGTCGTAAAACCCGACGTCTCCGTTGCGCCTGAGTTCATTAAGGCTTCTTCTTGCCGCGACAATCTCCCTTTCGAAAGATTTGATTTCTGATTCTTCGAGCCCGTTTTCCTCTATGGCAGACTTTAAAACATATTTAAAATTAAATTCTATCAACTTTAAACCCCCGTTGCTTTAATTTTTTATGTATTTTTTTTTTATATATTCTAATTCATCTTTTTTAGATTTAAGCCTGCCTTCTATTTTTAATAATTTAATTTCGTTCAATATTTTGCCGCATAACGGTCCCTCGCAAATCCCCATAGACTTAATGTCGTGTCCGTTCAAATAAGGCTTGATAAATATTATTTTATCTAAATATCTTACTATAATTTTTCTGAAATTCAAATCCGCTGCGTTCCTGCCGCAGTCTTGAAACAAATAAAATAAAATGCTTTTTGCGTCTATTTTATTAAGTTTATCATATATTTCCGTATTATTTAATTTTAAACCATTTATTTTTTTTATATCCGAATACACCGCCTCCAGCGTTTTTTCGATTTTCTGCCCCATATTTAACCTTTTCACCGCTTCGCGTAATTCGGAATTACTTAAACCGTAAAAAATTTCCGCCGTATAAAGCATGTTAATGTCTATATCTTTACAAATCCTTCTTAACTTTTCCGCTTTATCCGGTTCGTTAAAATATGCCGAAATTTTTTTAAAGACGATTTTATTTTTTTTGCCGAATTTTAATTTGCCGTAAATCGAACTTAGAATATTTAATTTATCGAGCCTCTCGAAATATATCTCCGGCTTTTTTTCTTTCAGCAGAAGATATAATTCCGCGGTTATTCTTTTGCCGGAAATATTGTCCAAAATATTTTTATCTAAAGCGGTTTTTATCAGTTTTAGCGTCTTGCCGTCTATTTTAAAACCGAGCCTTTTTTCAAATCTAACAGCCCTGAACATTCTGGTCGGGTCGTCGATGAAACTTAAATCATGCAAAACGCTTATTTTTTTATTTAATATATCGCGTATTCCCGACGAATAATCTTTAATCTTCAGGAAATCTTTGCGGTTGATTGAAAAAGCGACGGTATTTATGGTAAAATCTCTTCTGCTTATATCGTCTTTGAGTCCAGCTTTTGCCGTATTTACTTCCGGCAGCATACCGGGTTTTTTATAAACCTCGGTTCTGAGGGAAGCAAGGTCTATTTTAAGAGGCATACCGTTTACTAAAAACTCCAGTGAAGCCGTCCCGAATTTCTTATGCGCTTTCAAATAATTTAATTTAAATTTTAAATTTTTATTTTCTTTTATTAAAAAGGCAAGTTTTTCGGCAGAACCTTTTACGGCAATATCTAAATCAAGAAAGCGGGAGTTTGATTCAAAAACTTCGGAAGATTTAAATTTATCAGATGTTTCGGGGTTTGACTTTAAAATATATATTATAATATCTCTCGGAAAGCCGCCTATTAAAAAAGCGCCGAATCCCGCATTTTCGGAAACAACGCCTATTTTTTTAAGTAAATCCTGCGCCGGTATTCCGTATCCGTATCTATAAAAAATTTCGGTTATAGCCTGTTCGATTGAATTTTTTTCAAATTCCGCCAAACCGGTCATAATTTTTCTTTTTCGTTTTTTGTTTTCAGTTCTCTTTTTGTTTTATAAGCGGTATAAAAATGGTATATCAAGCCTATAAAAATGCCGATTATCGCGGAAGAAAATACAATCACCGATATAGGAAGATTGATTGACCGGAATTCTAAAAATTTTACGCTGACAAGCTCGGGATTTTCTGCGGTAAAAATTAAAACTGCGGCTACAAAAACGACCAAAAGAACGAGGTTTATATATTTAACCATTTATATACGCCTCTTACAAGATTATATTTTTAAAATCGCCGGATAGTTTGCCATAAGTATCGTCGAGTATTTCCGAGACGACTCTCAGTTCCGAACAAACGGTATAAAAACTAACGTCGCCTTCCCACCTCGGTATTATATGGAAATGCAGATGCTGTTCGATGCCTGCCCCCGCCGCTTTGCCGAGATTAAGCCCGACGTTTATGGCATCGCACTTGTAAACTTTTTTTAAAATATCGCAGCTTAAAGACAGTAGTTTCATTATTTCGGCTCCCGCTTCAAAAGAAATCCCGTTGAGTTCCTTTGAGTGGACGTAAGGTATAATCAAAAGATGTCCGCAGTTATAAGGAAAAGTATTTAGTTTTACGTATGAATATTTTCCTTTAAAAAGAACGTATTTGTCTTCATAACATTTGCTGTCTTCGCAAAAAACACATTCTTCCTTAGATTTATCTTTTACTAAATAGTCCATACGCCAAGGTGCATAAATAATTTCCATACGGCATTTTTTAAATTAAATTTTTAAAAATCTAATCTCATATTGTTGTATGAAACAAGTCCGACGCCTTTAAGAAAAGAGGCGCCTCCAATGTTATCGACGAAAGACTTGACCGCTCTTTTTATAACGGATTGAAACAGGTTGGAATGCTTTCTGACGGGATATATTAAAGTAGCCTTACCCTTAATTCCGGCTAATTTTTGAGCCAGTTTAACCGCATCCTGAAAATCGCCGAGTTTATCAACTAGACGATATTTCAACGCCTGCTGTCCCGAATATACCATGCCGTTTGCAAGCTTTTTTACATAAGAAACCTTGAGATTTCTGCCCTTAGCGACAGCCTTGACAAACTGTCCGTAAACGTTCATTACGACGCCCTGCATTTTTTTTCTCTGCATAGGAGTCATTTCCTTAAAAGGAGTTCCTATGTCTTTATAAGGACCGCTTACGATATAGTTATAAGACACTCCGACTTTTTTCATAAGTTTATACACATTCGGCATTTCCATTATTACCCCGATAGAACCCGTAAGCGTCCCCGGTTCGGCGACTATTTTATCCGCCGCGGAAGATATGTAATATGCCCCCGATGCAGCTACCGAATCCATAGATACCACTATTTTCTTATGTTTTCTGAATTTCATAAGCTGTTCGTAAATTGCCTGAGAAGGGGCAACCTCTCCGCCGGGAGAATTTACCCTGATTACCACGGCTTTAACATCGCCGTCCCGTTTATAGTGGTTTAAAAGCCGCACGAAGTCCGACGAACTCGTTATCGCGCCGGTAAGATTTATTATGCCGACGGCATAATGAGATGAACCCCTGACGACGTTATAGCTTGATTTTGACTGAAATTTAAATAATATCAGGTAGATGAATAGACCGAATACTCCTATGAATACGATTAGAAAAAGCAATCCGCTTAAAAAGGGATGTTTATTCATGCTCATAATTAATTCTGGTCAACGTTAATAAGGGATAATCCGATTTTTTGTTCATTGCCGTCAAGCATTATTATTTCCGCATTAATTTGGGATCCGGCGGATACATTGTTTTCCTTAATGAAATTCTCCGGAATTTTTGAATTATGGATAAGCCCTTCTATGCCTTCCTCAAGCTGAACGAATATTCCGAACTCAGTGATATTAGATACCGTTCCCGTTATAATCGAGCCTACGGAATATTTGTCTTTAATATGGGACCACGGGCTTTCGGTAAGCTGTTTTATTCCCAGATAGATTCTCTGCTTTTCTTCGTCTATGCTTAAAACGACCGCACTGATTTTCTCCCCCGTTTTAAATAACTCGTTCGGGTGTTTCGTTCTTTTTGTCCACGAAAAATCGTTCTGCTTGACATAGCCTTCCAAATTTTCCTCTAACTCCACGGAGACGCCGAACTCGTATATATTTTTGACCGTGCCTTCTATGGCTTTGCCTACCGGATATTTATCTTTTAATAAATTCCACGGGCTCTCGGTAAGCCTTTTAAGGCTGAGGGATAATTTTCGCGTTTCGGGTTCTATGCTTAAGACGGATACCTTTACCCTCTGTCCTTTAGTTAAAAAAGTTTTCGGGTCTATCTGTTTTTTCTCCCACGTCATTTCCGATAAGTGTATAAGCCCTTCTACGTCGTCGTCGAGTTCGACGAATGCGCCGTAATCCGTAATATTTATAATAACGCCTTCTATAATATCTCCCGGCTTATGCCTATCCGCTATATTCCGCCATGGGTCGTCGAAAAGCTGTTTGTAGCCGAGCGAAACCCTGTGTTTTTCTTCGTCGTACTTAATAACCTTAACGTTTATTTTTTGTCCGAGATTTAATATTTCCGACGGGTGCGATATTCTTTTCCATGATATGTCGGTAATATAAATAAGTCCGTCCATGCCGCCCAAATCCACAAAAACGCCGTAATCGGTAATATTTTTAACGATTCCTTCAAGCACGTCGCCTTCTTTTATATCGGTTAAAACATTTTCCTTCAACTTTTTTATTTCGTCTTCTATGACTTTTCTTCTCGATACTATTACGTTACAACTTTTTTTATCCACGCTTATAACTTTCAGGTCTAAAGTCTTTCCGAGAAAAGCGTCGAAATCTCTGGTCAGTTTAACGTCTATCTGCGACCCGGGCAGAAACGCGGTAACCCCGTTCAAATCGACTATTAGTCCGCCTTTGGTCTTTGCCGCTACCGTCCCTTTTATTAGTTCATTGTCGTTGCATACCTTTTCTATATCGTCAAGCGCGTAAACGTTTTTTGCTTTTTCTCTGGAGCATATTAAATATCCGAGTTTATCGTCGTAGCTCCCGACAAAGACTTCTATGGAACCGCCTATCGCAATAGAAGTAATATCGATAGTGCCGCCGGAGGATATCTCCTTAACCGTAATTATACCGTCGGACTTATCTCCTACATCGACGTAAACATAGTCTTGGTCGATATTTAAAATTTTTCCCTGCCTCACGAGCCCTTTGCTGTTCATATTTTCATAAGAACCGAGCAGAATCTCGAATTCGGTGGGATTGCCGTCGCCCGCGTTAACGGATTTAAATTGATTAAAACTTTTTTTTGCCATAAATATATTACTACCTCCTAAATTTAATAAAACTAATCTAACACATTTAAATAAATTAAGCAAATCTTTTTAATCCGGCTTCGTCTATATCGTGGACTTTCTTTAAAACCCGCTCTATTATCCAGTCGGGAGTGGATGCCCCCGCAGTTATGCCGACGCTTTTAGCATTTGCAAACCATTCAGGGTTAACTTCGTTTTCGGTTTCTATGTGATATGTATTAGGTTGAATCTCTTTGCATATATTTTGCAATTTATTGGTATTTGCGCTGTTATAGCCCCCTACGACTATCATAACATCGACGTTCGAAGCTATAATTTTAGACTCTTCCTGTTTTATCGCGGTGGCATCGCAAATCGTATCGAAAACGACTGCCTCGCCTTTTGCTATTTTATTTATTTCGTCTATTACGCGCTTGTAAAAATTTACATCCTGAGTGGTCTGCGAAATTACAGCCAACTTTTCGGATACCGGAACTTTTTCCATATCGGCAAGATTATTAATCACTAAAAACCTGTCTTTATCTGCAAAACTTATCACGCTTTGAACCTCGGGATGGTTTTTATCTCCGACCATTATTATAAAATAGCCTTTTAAAGCGGCTTCGTTTATATAATTCTGCGCTTTTTTCACAAAAGGGCATGTGGCGTCTATTATTTTTACGCCTTTAGATTTCAACGTTTCCATAACTTCCGCCTTAACGCCGTGGGAACGGATAAGCAGGGTGTCGAAACAACCGCAATCGATGTCGTCTATCGAAAACACGCCCTTCTCTTCTAAAGATTTAACCACCTGCGGATTATGTATGATAGGTCCAAGGGTATTTAATTTTTCTAACGGCCTGCATTGCTCGGCCGCGTCTAAAGCCATATTGACCGCCCTTTTAACGCCGAAACAAAAGCCGGCGGAAGGCGCTACTATTATTTTCATATTATTTTTATTTATATCCTTATTGGTTTATTAACCGGGAAACGGTATCGAAAAATTCGGGAAAAGAAGTATTTATGCATCTTATGCCGCTGATTTCTATTTTTCCGCTTTTAAGAATAAGCCCCGCGATTATCATCGACATAGCGATTCTGTGGTCGCCGAACGAATTTAATGCCGTCAACCTCGGTTCGCGGCGGTTTTTTAAATCGGGATTGCCGTTTATTTCAAATCCGTCTTCCAGTTCCTTTATATCGACCCCGAGCGCCCTTAGATTATAAACTATAGTCTTAATCCTGTCGCTTTCTTTGACCCTTAGCTCCTTTGCTCCGGTTACGGTCGTTTTTCCTTCCGCAAAAGAAGCGATTACGGAAAAAATAGGAAACTCGTCTATCATATCCGGAACCAGTTCGGGAGGAACGGTTATGCCTTTAAGGGCGGAGTATTTTGCTTTTATATCGCCGGTTCTTTCGGGAATTTCTCCCGTAACGGCCAAATTAACGTCCGCTCCCATCATTTTAAGCGCCTTAATAAATCCGGTTCTTTTATCGTTAAGTAAAACGTTGCCGACCGTAATTTCGGAACCTTTATGTAAAATGCCGAGCGCGATAAAAAACGCGGCGCTGCTGAAATCTCCCGGGATACTGATATTAAAAGGCTTTAATTCGCCCCTGCCGCGCCCTTTAACGGT
>JAJZJD010000055.1 GCA_021828445.1 bacterium | reverse complement strand
GAAAGCAGTTCCGGGTCAAGTATGGACGATGCCTTAAAAGTCGTCAAGACGCTCGGTATTTCTCATTATGTTATAGATATAACGAAACAGATAAACGAATATTTTACGAAAGAAAAAGCCGTTGCGGCTCCGGACGATATCAGGGTTAGAAAAGGCAATAAAATGGCAAGAGAAAGAATGTCTATCTTATACGATTATTCATATAAATTAAATTCTTTGGTTCTGGGAACAAGCAATAAATCCGAACTTCTTTTAGGTTACGGAACGCTTTACGGAGATATGGCATCCGCGTTAAATCCTATAGGCGATATTTATAAAACGCAGATATATCAACTCGCGGAGCATCTCGATATTCCAAAAAACATAATAACCAAAGCTCCTTCGGCTGATTTATGGGAAGGGCAGTCCGATGAAGGCGAACTCGGTTTTACTTATGAAACGGCAGACGGTATAATGTATCTTTTAATAGATAAAATGTACAAACCGGAGGTCGTAGTTTCTTTAGGGTATGACGAGAATCTTGTTAATAAAATATACGACAAAATAAAAAAATCCCAGTATAAAAGACGAATGCCTTTGATAGCCAAGGTCTCGGAGCGGACGATAAATATAGACTTTAGATATTTAAGGGACTGGGCGTAATCAGATGGGCGCATTATACGTTGTCGCTACCCCGATAGGAAACCTCGAAGATATTACGATAAGAGCGTTAAAGATAATGAGGCAGGCGGATTTTATAGCATGCGAAGACACTAGAAAGACAAGAATATTGACTTCGCGTTACCATATAAAAACACGCTTAATTCCATATCACGAATATAATAGAAAATCCGCGGCGGACGGCATCGTCGCAAACATATTAAAGGATAAAAACGTTGCGCTCGTCAGCGAAGCGGGAACGCCCCTGATATCCGACCCGGGTTCGTATTTAGTAAGATTATGCGTGGAAAAAGGCATAAAGGTAGTTCCGATCCCCGGACCTTCAAGCGTATTGGCCGCACTTTCGGCATCCGGTCTCGATACGTCCGAGTTTACGTTTATAGGGTTTTTACCGAAAAAAGGGGGTAAGAGAAAAAAACTTCTTGCCAAACTTAAGGAAGAAAAAAGAGTTTTTATATTATTTGAGCCGGGAAGAAGCGTAGAAAAATTGCTTGCCGATATAAACGAGATTTTCGGAAACATAAAAATTTGTTATGCGAAAGAATTGACCAAAATATATGAATTTATAGAAACTAAAGATTTAAAAGCGGTACTGGAAGAAATTAAAGGCAGGCCGGAACTTATTAAAGGCGAAATTACCCTCGTTATAGACCCCGTTTCTCTGCAGTCTAACTTAGAGATTGGTTAGCTGACGCTCGCAATGACGCTATTTTAAAATTTTAAAATCTTTAAAATTAGACAGGTCGTTCTGTTCGTAAAGTTTGACTTCTTTTACTCTGGAAGAAGGAGGACCGACGTGAACCGAAGCGATCATTTCCTTTATTTGTTCTTCCCCGCCTTCGAAAAATGCTTCTACGTGACCGTCATGGGTGTTCATGACGTATCCTTTGACGCCTATTCTTTCGGCTTCAAGTTTTGTAAAATTACGGAAGTTAACGCCTTGAACTATTCCCTTAATTATAACTCTGTAAGATTTTAACGCCATTATTAAAATTAAAACTTAATTACTATTTCGTGTGGTGCGCCGCCGCGTGCTTATGGTGCTCGGTATGGGTATGCGCGCTATGAGCCTGCTTATTGACTTTTTCTTCCAGCGTTTTTATTTTATCTTCCAATTCTTTAATTTCCGAACCGCGTGCTATATCGGCTTTACTGAGCGCTTTTTTTACGGATTCGTCGATTAAAGACAGCATCTTCTCTTTATTAGACTCGTATATACCTTTCATTTTTTTAGAAAAATCCGCGGCTTCTTTTTTTCCAAAATCCTGAGTTACGATAAATTCATCGAGAATTTTTTGAAATCTATCCTCAGTTGCGGTAAGAACGGTGCCGATAAATTCGGTAAACTTATCAAGCGGCGTTTTTGAATTCTCCATACGAACCTCCTTTATTTAATATTAATTAGCTTATATCATAATATAAGTATATCATTAATATTTATAAAAGAATCGAGTAAATATAAAATATTATATTTATATTTACTGCTGGCGTGCCATATCGAGCCTTTCTATCTTAGCTTCTTTGCCTTTTTTCTTTCTTAAATAATACAGCTTTGCCCTTCTGACTTTTCCTTGATACAGCAGTTCGATTTTATCGATTAAAGGAGAATTTACTAAAAAAGTTTTTTCTACCCCTACGCCGTAAGAATTTTTTCTGACGGTAAATGCCGACCTAAGGCCGCTCCCTTTTCTTGCGATAACGACCCCTTCATAAACCTGTATCCTTTCCTTATCGCCTTCTTTTATCTTTTGATGCACTTTAACCGTATCTCCCGATTTAAATATGGGCGTATCGGTTTTCAAAGATGAATTTTCGATTTTTTCGATGATATTCATTGAAATCTCCTTTATTTTTTAGTTATGATTATATTAAGATTCAGTTTCTCCGCTATTTTCGTTAAAAGGACGGTTCCTGTTTTCCGCCGTCTTTTTTAACGCTTTTTCCGTTCTCCATTCGTTTATCAGCTTATGGTTGCCGCCGAGCAGGACATCCGGAACAGGCTTGCCTTTCAAGACTTTTGGTTTAGTATATTGCGGATATTCCAGTATTTTGCCGAAATCGCCGGAAAGACTTTCTTCTTTAAGAGAATCGGGGTTTCCGAGAAATCCCTTAAAATATCTGCTGACGGTTTCCATGAAGACGACGGCGGCTATTTCTCCGCCGGATAATATATAATTTCCTATCGATACTTCAATTCCGCCGGTAATATCCGTCACTCTGGCATCTATTCCTTCGTATCTTCCGCAAATTATTATTATATGGTTATAGCCGGACATATCTTCGGCTATGCTTGAATCAAGTAATTTTCCGGATGCGGACATTATTACCGTAATATATTTTTTATTTTTGTATGTATAATTGGTTAAAGAATGTTCGTAGGCTTTAAGGATAGGTTCAGCCATTAAAAGCTGGCCGGCTCCGCCGCCGTAAATCTTATCGTCCACCCTTTTATGCTTATCATTAGAAAAATCTCTTGGATTAATTATATTTATTTCTACGAGGCCGGTTTTTAAGGCTCTTCCGATGAGTCCAGTTTTAAGGAAAGACTCGAAATATTCAGGCATTATCGAAATGACGTCTATAATTTTTTTATTTTCGTCGATCTTATGAATCATATTTTATAATTTTCTTCGTTTTTTACCGCTATTTTTGAATTTTTAATATCTATAAATGAAATGTTGTTTTCGGTCATGGGAATTAAATAAGTTGCTTCGTTTGATTTTATTTCGATTATATCCGCTTCCCCCGGATAAATTTGCGAAACCGTTCCTATTCCTTGATCGTTTTCGTTATAACAGCTTAAGCCTATTAAATCCGAAATTAAATATTCGCCCCGTTTTAAATTTATATCGGTTTTTTTAATATATACGGGGACCTTTTTAAAATTTTCGGCCGATTCTATAGAATTAACGCCGCAAAGCTTTATCAGATACCCCTTGTTTACCCGCCTTATTTTTTCGATTTCCAGCCGTCCAAGTTCGCAATTCTCCTCAACAAATAGCGGAATATCCGAATCCAATGCATCCGACAGGGGATTATACGTTGTAAATAAAAGTTCTCCGCAAATACCATGGGGTTTTATAAATTCCCCTATGCAGATACAGTCGTTCATTTACCCTGTTTTTTAACCAAAGACATAACCGTATCGCTCGGTTTAGCGCCTAAGCTTATCCATTTGTCGAACTTGTCTTTATCGATATTGAATTGAGCCGTATTCGCGCAGGGATTATAAGTCCCCAATATCTCGATGAATTTTTTCTGCACGGCTTTCTCGCCGGAAGCCGCTACGATTCTGTAAAAAGGTTTTTTGTGAGAACCGATTCTTGTAAGTCTGATTTTTACCGCCACTTGAGATCTCCTTTGTTAAACATATTTTTAATATTATTTATATTCTTTAAAGAACCTAATTTGTTTTTTTTGAACGATTTCATAATTTTTTTAACTTCTTCGAATTTGTTTATAAAGATATTCACGTCGTTAACGGTCGTGCCGCTTCCAAGAGATATTCTTTTGCGCCTTCCGCCGTTAAGAATATCCGGATTAATCCTTTCTTTTTCGGTCATAGAGTTGATTATGGCTTTAATTTTGACAATTTCTTTTTCCGCCGCTTCGGAATTGAATTTATCTTTAATTTTCGAAAATCCCGGAATCATACCGGCTATCTGGGCAATGCCGCCGATTTTAGACATCATTTTAAGCTGTTCCGCAAAGTCTTTTACGGTAAAATCCTTTTTATTAAGCGAGTCTTCGATAGATTTTGCCGATTTTTCGTCGATGGAATCCTGAGCTTTCTCTATCAGGCTTAATATGTCGCCCATTCCCAGTATTCTGTCCGCTATTCTGTCGCCGTAAAAGACTTCGAAATCGCTCAATTTTTCGCCGACGCCGATAAATTTTATCGGTTTTTTAACGGTTTTTTTAATGGAAAGAGCCGCTCCGCCTCTTGCGTCGCCGTCAACTTTCGTCAGAACGACGCCGGATATATCGAGGGCTTCGTTGAACGTCTTGGCGACCGTCACGGCGCTCTGTCCGAGCATGGAATCGGCAACGAATAATATTTCGTTGGGATTAAATTTATTTTTAAGAAGTTTAAGCTCGTTCATTAACGGCTCGTCTATTTCGAGCCTCCCGGCGGTATCCACGATTATAGTATCGTATGCCTGTTTTTCGGCAATGTCGATGGCGTTTTTTAGTATCTCATCGGGTTTTTGCAAAACCTTTCCGTTTTCTTCAGGGGTTTCGTAAACGGGTATATTGATGCTTGAGCCGATTTTCTTTAGCTGTAGTATTGCCGCAGGCCTGTAAACGTCCGCCGGAACAAGATAAACTCTGCGCTTCATTCTGTGCAGATAAAGAGCAAGTTTGCCTGCCGTAGTGGTTTTGCCTGAGCCCTGAAGCCCTATAAGCATAATAATAACGGGCGGTTTCGCTTTAATATTTAAAGGTTCGTTGTTTCCTAATAGTTCGACGAGTTCGTCTCTTATTATTTTTATAATTTGCTGGGCAGGGGTGAGGCTGTCCGCGACTTTTTCGCCTATAGCCTTATTTTTTACGGATTCTATAAATTCTTTTACTATAAGGTAATTTACGTCGGCTTCAAGCAAAGACAGTCTTACTTCTTTAAGGCTGTCTTCGATATTTTTTTCCGACAGCTTTCCGTAACCCCTAAGATTTTTAAAAACCCTTTCGAGTTTTGTGCTCAGTCCGTCAAACATTTAATAAGTTTAATAATTTAGTTATTTTATAGTATGATTATATAAATTTTTTTAAGAAAGATTTATATAATCGAAAACTAACATTTTATTAGTTTTTTAAAAATATGTCAATATGCAGAAAAATATTAAAATTAATCGAACCTTTTTCTGTAATTTATTGCCTCGGATAGAGTGTCTTTATCGACGTATTCCAGATCGGAACCGATTGGGATTCCGCGTGCCAGCACGGATATATTGACATTGTAAGGAGATAATATTTTTTGTATATATATAGAAGTTGCTTCCCCGTTTGAATTGGGGTTAAGAGCAAGTATTATTTCTTCGAAACCGCCGGTTTCTACTCTGCTTGCAAGCTCTCTAAGCCTGAGGTCGGACGGGGTAATGCCTTCCAGCGGATTGATTAAACCATGCAGAACATGGTAATAACCGTTATAATTGCCGCTTTTTTCAAATACGTAAATTATTTCGGGATTTTCAACGATGCAAAGCTGTTTATGGTTTCTGGACCGATTATTGCATATAGGACACAAGTCGTCCGAACTGAGATTAAAGCAGTTTTGGCAAAGTTTAATATTTTGCTTTGCGTTTTTGATAGCATCCGCAAGGTTATAAGCTACCGATTCATTTTGGGACAATATATAAAAAGCTAATCTTCTTGCCGATCTTTCGCCTATGCCCGGCAGTTTTTTCAGTGCAAAGACTATATCTTTGATGTAATCGGAATGATTTAAAGACATAAAGTCACCGGCTAGAAAAGACCGGGCAGATTAAGCCCGCCGGTTATTTTAGACATTTCGCCAGTAACCATATCTTTCGATTTATTGAGGGCTTCATTTATCGAAGCGACGATAAGGTCCTGCAGCATTTCCACGTCATCAGGGTTAACCACCGCTTTATCTATTTTAATTTCTAACAATTCCTGTTTTCCGTTTACCTTTGCCGTAACCATTCCGCCGCCGGAACCGGCTTCTACTATTTTAGAGCCTAGTTCTTCCTGCATTTTTAGCATATCCGATTGAAGTTTTTGCGCCTGTTTTAACATTCCGGCGATGTTTTTTGACATATTGTTTATCCCCCGTAATTTTTAATAATATTTTATTTGATTTAAAGTTTTTTTGCAAATTAACTTTTTAATTTTTTTCAATTCTTTCTATGCCGCTTCCGAATATTTCTTTAATATCTTCTATAACGCCGCCGGTATCTTTTTTTTCTGCCGCATATGCCGCGGATTGTGAGTCGTCGTCTAATCTTCCTATTATGTTTTTCAAGGGTTCGGTTTCCGTTTTTTTATTGAATTCGTTTAATTTTTCGTCCGTCTTTAAAAAATGGTCGAATAATTTTTCATGTTCTAAGGAAACGCCGTTCCCATTCGTCGATTCAGACGGTTTGTCAGCCGTTAAATTTGAATTTTTCATGAGCGCCGCATTATCATTATTTTTTAAGCCGGTTTGTTTCGCAATGCCCGTGTGTTCCCCGTGCGCTTCAAGCCCGCCCGCCGTTTTCAAATTATTAAGTCCGCTTATAAGTTCCTGCACGTCTTTTTTTCGCGGTATGTTAAAAAGCCTGAAAAGAGTTAGTTCCAGCATTAACAGAGGCGATGAAATCCTTTGATATTTCATATCTGCGTTGATCATAATATCTATCATGTCTAAAAGCTCTTCGGTTGATTTTTGTTCGGCGAAAGTAATTAAAGAATTAATTTCTT
>JAJZJD010000054.1 GCA_021828445.1 bacterium | reverse complement strand
TAAGTATGGAAATAAAATAAACTAAAATTAACGCCGGCAATACCGGCAAGGAGATTTAAAAATGGAAACAATAGAACATGACAAATTTGAAAAAAGGTTTAAAAAAGAAAAATCTAAACTTGAAAAAGAGATAATCATCAATGGCAAAAAAAGACAAAAAGAACTTGAAAAGTGGCTTTTAGAGGATGATTGCTTTACGGAAAAAGAGAAAAGGGAAAATATGGCAGAATTTATATTCAATGAAAACAGGCAAGCCAGAGAATATTTTGCGGAATGGGCAAAAGCCGGGTTTCCTGATTTGCCTGAATAATGAAATTTAATTAATTTAATGCCCGCCGTAAAAAGCGGGCATTAATCAAGGAGCTTAAAAATGAAAAACAAATTTCAAGGTTTTAAAAACGTTTTGAAAACAAAGGAATTTTGGATAACGGTATCTATTATGATACCGACTGTCATAATTTTTTACGAGATTATGCATGTTCTTGGCAGTCCTGTCGCTCAGTTTTAATTAACATTACCGCCCTTCAGCGGGCAATTTAGGAGATTTAATCATGAAAAAATTATTTTTAATAATTACATTAATTTTATCTTTATCAGTTTTAACAGTCTCGTCCGTGTTTGCTCTATCGCAGACTATAATAAATAATGCAATACAAGTAAAAACTTTAAAAATGGATAAAGCTTATTCTTTTCTTTTACAAGAAAGCTATCAGCATTTCGTTATTCCGAAACCGGATATTACAAAAACATTCGGCATAAATAAAGACGGACTTAGACAACTTTATTTTAACGTTGTGAATACAAGTTATAGAGCATATATTCAAGGTAATGTATCGTCTGTTGATGGTTTAGGCGGAAATTCGCCAAGTATTATCGGTCCCTTGAATCAAGCAAGCGCACGAACAAATATGTTTTTTACTTCCACGTCAAACAAACGTTATCTTTTTTATAATGTCGCTAAATATTACTCGGAAAGCTTACAAGCAGAATACGGAAATATTGAAACAAAATTTATAAAATTCATCGGCATCGGAGCGGCGAGAAATATATCTTATAATACGATTATGTTTAACGCAAACAATGTGCTTTCTCAATTAGTCCAAACTAA
The DNA here is from genome assembly GCA_021828445.1 of bacterium. GTDB lineage: Bacteria > SZUA-79 > SZUA-79 > Acidulodesulfobacterales > Acidulodesulfobacteraceae > Acidulodesulfobacterium_A. The sequence goes on along the minus strand of JAJZJD010000054.1, from coordinate 6,106 downwards.
AAACAATTATAAAAGATTTGCATTTTTATTTAAAGGAAATGTTAATTCTGTTTATTTCATAAAACACCATTTCAATTATTCAGGCACGGCGCCGGAGTGGCTTAACGATTATGAAAATATAAGTTTAAATAGCCCAAATTTTTATAGTTTGACCGAACATTTATTTCAAAATACATATAGCCAAAGTGGTTCTTTGAAAAGAATATCGGAAAAATTATTAGTAGATTTAGCGCTAAATCACATGTCAAATTTTATAAAAACATTTAAAAGCATAAGAAAACCAAAGCATCAAGAAAGCACAATTTTGCAAAAAGCTATAATTAGATTTCTTTACTATTTTAAAAATTCAAGAATTAAAGCAATGCTTTCTACTATTAAATCTAATTTTAGATTTAAAGATTTTCCTGTATGGAAATATAAAATAACAGTAACAAAAAGAGATTATCACCAAGAAAATATAAATAACTCATATTATACTACATCATATTCCGAAAAAATTTGTCCGGCGGGGTATCCTGTTCATGGCAATGCCAGATGTTATGTTAATTCTAATCATTTTAAGATACAACTACTTGAAATTAATCAAGCCGCAATGATTTTATATCAATATTTATATCTAAAATTGCTTTTAAAAAAGATAAGTTCGTATAAATATAATTCGACTAATTATCCGTGGATAACGGATAGAATCATAGAATTGCATTATTTAGACGTAAAAAAAGCATTACTAAAACTTAATTTGCCGCCCTGCCGGACGGGTTTTGAGTGGAACGGGAAATTTTGCGAAATAACTACGGGGGTTTCAAAATGAAAAAAATAATACTTTTAGTTTTTATTACTACGGTTTTAATGTTATCGTCTAATGTTTTCGCTTTTAACTTTCATAATAAATATATTACTGTCAAAGATTATAACAGTATTAATAATATGATTGTTATGCACAAAAACATTACGATTTCGGATTTTCGGGCGCTTTTAAGAAACTGGTATAATCTTGCCGTAGGGGGGAACGGTTTTTTACTTAGCAAAGATAAACTTTATATAAATCAAAAAAATATTATACATAAAACGGAATTAGCTAAACTTGCTTTTAAAATAATTTCTGCTTATCCAAATTTAGATTATAATCAAGCAGGTAAATATGGTCTGACTCCATTATATATTGCAATCCGTAGAGGATTTAAAAGAGTTTTACTCTGTTTGTTAATGATAAAAAATTTATCCGTTAGTCAAACCGATATAAAGACATTTAACAAACACAACACCTTTTTGAATAATAAAGACAAAAATTCGCTATATATACAAAGGGAGCTTTACGATAAAAGTATCAGCACCCTTAACTTTGAAAAGATAAAATGTAAAATTCTTAAAAAAGAACATATCACTTTTAAAAAAGGAATTAAAAACCGTATTACAGGAGTTATCCCGGTTAAAAAAAGAATATATACAACATTTAAAAAGATTTGTAATTATTAAAAATCTAATCTTTAGGGAGATTAATTATTATGAAAAAAAAGAATTTGATTTTAACCGCCATATCGGTATTAGTTCTTGCCGTTGCGATAAGCGGGTGCGCAAGCAACTTTGCAACCAAAACTGCTTTTACAGGGTTTAATGTATTCAATAATAAACCCGCTCCAAACAAAAATCTAAAAGAATATACTGCGGATCTTACGCGAAACAATTTTAAAACATATCATTTTTTAGACAATACGGTTCTTGTTTCAAAACCGGTAGAATATTTTATCGGCGGGAATAGATTTAGAGTGACCCCAACATACAGCTTTTATAAAATTTCACGGGCATATTATAGAGAGTGTAAAAATATAGGGGGACAGTATAAAGCCATAATAAACAAGAAAATCCCAGCCAATAGACAGGGATATTCATTGAATATATTTAATACGAACAGTTTAAATAGATTTGTTATCGCAGCTATTAAAAATAACGAAAAAAACAAGTTTAAAGGAAATATTTTATTAGAAATTCAGAATTATAAACTTTTTGATAACAATGCTACGGCTTTAGAAAATGTTTGTTCTCGCAACCACAAATATCTTTTTAAAATCTATATTATTTCTTATTTGACTTCTGTTGTAGGAAAACGGACGGATCAATTCTATCCTGCAAACATGTTTGCCGTAGTTTATTAATTTTTTAAAATAATCTGTAAATTAAGGAGGATATTTATTATGAAAAAAAGAAATTTAATTTTAGGATTACTGCTATTGCCTTTAGCATTATTACTATCAGGATGTGCAACAAATCCGCCGAGACCGGGTTTTAGTATTTTCGGTAATAAACCCGCCCCAAACAAAAATCTAAAAGAATATACTGCGGATTTTACGCGAAACAATTTTAAAACATATCATTTTTTAGACAATACGGTTCTTGTTTCAAAACCGATAGAATATGTTGCTTATCCGAATGGGAATAGCAAACCTGGGCAATATAGTTTTTTTAAGATTTCACGAGCATATTATCGCGAATGTAAAAATCTGGGCGGAAGCTACAAAACCGTTATTAATAATTTAAACCAATATAAACCATTACAAATACCAAATACTACAGGTATAAATAAATTTATTATAGCGGTGATAAGAAAAAACGAAAAAAACAAATTCACCCAAACCACAATACCTAAAATATTCCAACAATATAAACAAAAATACAAAGTAAGAGGAATACCAAATACTACTTTTAATTGTAACATTAGCCCGTCTCGGTATTTGCAATGTAATAATACGTCCGTTGGAATAAATTATGCTCCGAATCGATATTATACTTTATACGTTTTATCCGGCGGGACGGATGGAACATTAGAAAACATCTGTTTGTTAAATAATCATCCACTTTTCACAATTTATATCGTTACTTATTTCACGAATATAACAAGAAACATATTGCCGTGGGCACATATCGTTGAGGGCATATCACCGTCGGAATTAGTTGGTCGTGAAAGATTTAAGCGTTACGAATCAGGTATTAGCAAACATTATTATTTTTACCCTGCTAATATTTTTGCCGTAGTTTATTAGTCAATTTTTAGCTATCTTTTTACCGCAGGACTTAAAAACTCTGCGGTATTTTTTTGCCTAAATACTTCCGAAATAACCAGCAAGCCTTTATAAATATGACTATTTTGTTATAAGCTATCTGAGTTTATTTGAGTATTTGATATAAGCTGTTTAAATGTTTAATAGCCGATAGCAAATACTCATGAAAGCGAATAAACGCTATGGTATAAATAAATATCAGCTTTATTAAGCTATCCGAATATTTGATATAAGCTATCTGAATGTTTAATAGCTTATTAATAGCCGATAACAAATAGCCATAATAACTTAATTTTGTTAGCTTTTGCAGTCGGACGGCTTTACCAGCTAAATTGCATTTCGTTTCATTTAACCTTGTTAAGTTTTTAGGGCATAATTCAGGCTTGACCGCTTCGCCTTCGGCTACGCTACCGCCTGAATTACTTTTTTTCTTTCTTGGCCCGCCGCCTCAGCTAAAATCAAATCCTAATTGACTTCGGCGGCGGTATTGCAGGCGGCAGGTTCGAACTTTTAAGACAAAAAACTTTCAAAAGGAAAAACAGCAGTTCCGACCTTTTCGTCAGGGCGGCTTTTCGCTGCGCTGGCGCTTCGCTATCGCCGCCAAGAACATTTCTAAGAACCTTTGTGCAGTTCTTATATTCCGGCAGGTTCGAGCTTTAAAGAAAAAAATATAATACCACAAAGCAAAATAAGGCTTTTTAATTTAAGGTTAATGGTTTTATACCTATTTTTCTTTTTCAAGCCTGCAAGGCGGCATTGTGTTCGTTTTTTATGCTACCCCTTGCCTTGCTTTATATTTAAAGCATTCCAACAAGGCGGCAGAGCCGCCGAACTAAGAAAGCCCGGAACTGCGCAGTTGTTTTTCCTTTTCTAAAGGGGCTTTAAAAGCCCAAACCTGCACAAAAAAAACAAAGTTAGCTATATATATATAAATAAAATAAAATTAACGCCGGCACAACCGGCAAGGAGATTTAAAATGGAAAACTTAAATGATTTTAAGTTGCTAACCGTTAAAGACGTTTCAAAAATGTTGTCTTTAAGCAAATATGCAATTTACCAAATGATTTATAAGGACGCGATACCTTATATTCGTATCGGCGCAACAAACAGGAGTGTTAGGTTTGACAGTCAAAAAATAAAGGAATGGATTAATAAGAATTCTTGTGATAATACCGGCAAATCTTAATATAATTCACTTTCATAAATAAGCTATTTTTGAAAGTGAATTATAAAAAAAGAATACGCAGGAATAAAATTTGAGAACCTTATATCCAAAAAATATTCTACCTACTTTCATTTATATTATTTATGAAAGTAGGTAGAATAGATAAGTTCCCGCCGCACCGTAGCCTAATACTATCTATCAATATTCAATATATATAAAGCCCTTCAGGGCTTTCATTATTTTAACATAATTTAAAATAAAAAAAAACAATTATGTTTTAAAGTATTTTTTTATTTTGCATAAGTTATTGAAAATATTGAATAAAAAAATATAAAAAATATATAAAATAACTTGACAACTATATAAAGATATAATATAATATATAATATAAGATAAAAATTAAATTAATTTAATTTAAAATTAAGGAGGCACAAAATGAGTATTTATCAAGTTTTGCTAAGTTTTTTAGTCGGCGCTGGGTTTTTTGGAATTCACATTTTTTTAAGGCAAATAAGTTCAAAATTTAGAACTATTGACGACCAATTTTCGGGAATGGAAATTCAGATAATTGCTAATCAAATATCTGTATTTTATAATAACATAAGTAATATTAGTTTTACCTCGCCAATTCGCAATGAATACGGTTTTATAGCGGTCGGAAACGCAGAGGTAAACAGGGTTTATGCAAATGCCCCGCCGACTGCCCCGCCTAAAAACCAGCCTTTAACTGCATTTCAAGTTTATGAAATCCTGCAAGACCTTATACCGCCTGTTTTAGATGAACTCCAAGAAATCGAAACACAATTAAAAAAGGATGAAATTCGTCAGTATGTTATTCAAAAATTGGTTAGCAAAGTCGTTAAAAATCAACGTTCCTACCCGCTAAACTTTGCGGAAAACCTTAATAATTTCACTATTTTTGAGAAAAATATCAAATTTGCGATAACAAGGCAAATCCTACCCACGCTTGCGCTTGCGGCAAAAAGAGAAAATAAAAAAGCTGAAGTCATAATGAAAAATGCCGTTGCAGCATATACCCGCAAGAGTGAAATCGATATTGACGCAGACTTGACGGCGACTTCAGACGGCAAGTCCGCAACTTTACACGATATTATACCGTCCCACGACCCCGAACCCTTAGAAATATTGCTTGCGCAAGAAAAAGAAAAAATAGAACAAGCCGTCCTTGACGACTTATCGGAGGTGCAAAAAGCCCGCTTAATCGCTGAATTTGACGAGCGCCGCAGGGTCGAAACAGGCGAATTGTTTGAGGTTGAGCAAATCGAGACGGTTAAAAAGCCCGTAAAACCTGCATATCGCAGGCAGCCCAAGCCGCTGGCGGCGGCGCAACCCTTGTTATTTCATCAGGGGGTGGCGCTATGATGGACGACAAACTAACGGCTTTACAAAGACATCTTGAGTTAAAATACGAAGGACACGATTTTAACTGGCGGGAATCAGGCGGCAAGAGGGTCATCGGCTTATGTCCCGAACATCCCGATAAAAATCCGTCCTTTAACTTATTCCTTTATAACGATAAGTCGTATTACAAATGCTTTTCCTGCGGCTTTCACGGTGGGTTATACGATTTTATTCAGGAAGGGATTACTCCTGAACAAAAAGAAAAATACGCATTAAATAAAGAAAATCAAGAAATTGCTATGACCGTCAAAAAGGCTTTAATCTTGAATTTGAATAAAACAGGTCAAAACGGGACTGTTGCCAAATATTTAACTGAAAAAAGAGGATTAAAACCGGCAAGCAAAGAAACTCTCGAACCTCTCAAAACTGCCTTAGCAGAGCTTGGATGGACTGGAGATGGATTTGAATTGCAAATTTTGCCGAGCGGCGGTGAAAAGACCGTCCGGGAAAATCTTTATAGTCT
>JAJZJD010000053.1 GCA_021828445.1 bacterium | reverse complement strand
AGCAGGTTTAATAATAAAAATAAAAAAAGTTGCAAAAGGGCTGAATATTACGGTAAACGTCAATAACTTCGTGCCGAAGCCCCATACCCCTTTTCAATGGCATCCTATGGAAAAGGAACCGGAGCTTAACTTTAAAATTAATTATTTAAAAAAATTGTTAAGACCCTTAAACGTAAATTTTAGATACCAGGACCCTAAAGTCAGTTTCATAGAAGGGCTCATATCGAGAGGGGACGATTTTACGCCTAAAATCATATACAATGCCTATAAATTCGGAGCGGTTTACGACAGCGAATCCAGATTGTTCAACTATGATGCATGGGTTAAAGCCCTTGAATACGGATACGATTATCGATATTTATACGAAGAAAAAAATATAGACGTTCCGCTTCCATGGGATTTTATAGATATTTTAGTGGATAAGGAATTTTTAAAAGACGAATATAAAAAATCATATATGCAGAATTTAAAATCCATTTATCCGCATAATGCCGCCCGGACAGACAATTTCATCGAAGACCTTTTAACGGAGAATTGCAGAAAAATTTGTTATTTATGCGGGGTATGCGATTTTAAAACCGTAGGCCCCGTTTATTCGTCAAAAGCGGAAAATATAAAAATGCATAAAAAAAACTATAATAAAAATACGGAAGCCGCCGCCTTCGGAGTAAAAATAATTCAAAACAATCCCGTAAAATCTTTTTCCGAACTTACGTTTATATATTCCAAAAGAGGAGCGGCGAAGTATCTTGGACATTTAGAAACCGTAAAAATATTGCTTAAAGCTTTTAGAGTAGCCGGTATCCCGCTAATTTACAGGGAATCAAAATTTACGTCCAGACCAAGGCTGAGCTTTTCCAATCCCATACCTTTTATGAGCGAAAGCGACGAGTTGTATATTAAGGCGCGGGTAGCCGCGGAATATACCGCTTCAACGGCATTAAACGTTCTACTGGAAAAAATCAACGCAATTTTGCCGGACGGATTAAGAATTATGGATATTAATATTAAATCATCATAATATGCAGCGTTAACTTTTTTATACCGCTAAGTTTGTTTGTATCTATCTGTCCATAAAAGTTTCTGTCTATTGACAAAATATTGAAAATATAATTTAATATATAAACAACCAAATAAGTTTATAATGAATTTATTTGAATCCTTTCTTTATTTATGCGGGAATAGCTCAGTGGTAGAGCATCACCTTGCCAAGGTGAGGGTCGCGGGTTCGAGCCCCGTTTCCCGCTCCATTTAAAGTTTCAATATATAAGATATAAGCGGTTCCGGTTATAATGCACCTATCAAGATGCGCCTTTTCGCCGGTAATATTCGGTGAGTATTTCCTGCTCAAATGTTTCGCTAATCTGCTTTAATAAACTCCAATCCGCATTTCCCGAAGATTTTAAGGTTTCGCCCAATTCTACTATAGTTTTGTCGTATCTATAATGCAAATCATATAAAATATGATTTTTAGGAACATTTAAAGATAGCATGGCATCCATTATAGGGCAATTTTTAGCGCTGATAAGATTTTTATAATCTATTAAATACGGATCATGCCTGATAAGTTTTTTGATATTATGATAAGAAACTATCTTAATGGCATATAAGCCGAGAAAGCTTACGGGGCGTTTTCTGCGGGATAAAGGTTTATTGATTAAAAAATCCTTGAGCTTGTCCGACGGCATAGGTTTTGCTATCGCATAGCCCTGAAGATACTGAACCGTCATTACCGAAAGGGCATCCAGTATATCGTCGGTTTCTACGCCTTCCACTACTAAATCCACCTTTTTTTCGTCGGCAAGTTCTAATATGGACTGAACAAAATGAAGATCGTGCGGATTTTCTTCCAAAGTTCTCACGAAAAATTGGTCTAATTTTATTTCGTCCACGGGTAGCTCTTTAAGGCGCATAAGCGATGAATACGCGCTTCCTACATCGTCTAACGCCACCCTTATCCCTAAATTTTTTATAGCCCGTATGTGTTCAATGGCTTTGCCTCCGCTCAGGAAATCTCCCGTTTCAAGAATTTCTAGAACTATTTTAGATGGGTCGTACCCGGATTGCAGTATGTTTTTTAAGGATAAAAGATATTCTTCCGAAATGAATTTTGGGTCGATATTAATTGAAACCCATAACTTTTCGGCAGGTTCGCCGATATGCGACAATTCTTTAAGCGCCTTTACCAATACTTCATTGCTTAAATAAAACAAATCTTTTTCGTTCAGCATAGGTAAAAAGTTATACGGAGAAATTATGCTGCCGTTATCATATAGGCGTGCGAGGGCTTCTATTCCTACTATCTCTCTCGTCGAATTATTCATAATAGGCTGATAATAAACCAAGAGATTGCCTTCCTCTAAAAGTTTTTGCATTTTATTCTTCATATGAGGAACCGCTTCCCCGTAAAAAACATAATATTGCAAACGATCCGCCTTATTTTTTTTACTCTCGTATAATGCATTATCCGCATAACGCAAAAGATTGTCGGAAGTAAAGTATTCCTTTCCGTTAGAAGAATCTCCGTAAATATAAACCCCCATACTCAAATTCGTTATTATTTCATTTTCGCCTTCTAAAATAATAACTTCTTTAATCTTTGCTTCTATCTTTGCCAATATATTTTCGAGCTCTCTCTTATCTTTAAAGTCCTCTATTATAACTACAAATTCGTCTCCGCCGAGTCTGGCTATAAAATCTGTTTTCCGCAGGACGTCTTTAAGCCTGTTCGAAATTATTTTTAATACATTATCCCCGACCGGATGTCCGTACATGTCGTTTATAGGTTTAAAATCGTCGAGGTCTATTATTGAAACGGCAAGCAGCGTCTTGCGGCGGCCGGTTCTTGCTATGGCGCGTTCAAGTTCGAGCGACAACGAGCGGCGGTTGGGAAGCCCGGTAAGTTCGTCGTAAAAAGCCTGATGAGACAGCTCTTCCGACAAGCGATGCCTTTCGGTAATGTCTATCAAAGTCCATAATATTTGTTCTTTGCCGTTAACCGATTCTTTTAATTTTTGTCCATAAAAATCGGCGTAAATAAGGGTGCCGTCTGTCCGCACTACGGGTACATCTCTGACAGAACCTTCCCCCGCGGTTAAAATTGTTCGAGCAACTTCGCCTACTCTGGCATATGTTTCGTCGTCAGGATAAACTTCTCTCGAATTGTGGTTCTGCAAAGATTCGATATCCGGATAGCCTAAAATATTCAAAAAAGTATCGTTAGCCTCCAAAAAAACTCTATCGGGATAGCTTGCCAGCGTAATGCCTGCAGAAGTATTGCTCAAAAAAGCGTCTTTTATTTCCATTGCCCTTCTTTCACGATTTATAAGGTCTATCCTGTCTAGGCCGAATCCGATATCCAGCGCTATTTCTTCCATAAGGTTTTCAAGGTCTTCGTCGAAAAAGTTTTCCTTAGAATGAAGCACCGTTATTACTCCCCAGATATCTCCGCCTCTTAATATCGGGATAGAAGCGCTGGATAATATGCCGAACTCTTCCGTTATATCAAGCCATGGACCCATCGAAGCATCATTTTTAAATGAAGGAACGTAAGCAGGCTTTTTAGAACGCCATGCCCTGCCCACGCTGGAATGTCCTTCCGGCGTATCGGAATTAACCGAGATATTTAACTTCTCTACGAAGCCTGAAATGCCGAAATGCGATATAAAACGGACATTGCCCTTTTCATCGGGCTTTGCTATCCATACCAGTTTTAATCCCGTGTAGCTTACCGCCATATAGCAAATAGAATCAAGGAGACTTTTTTCGTCTTCGGTTCTGCTTATCAGCTGATTTATCTGCGCCAAAAAAAAGTTAAATTCAGTAAGCCGCCGCTGATGTTCCGCTTCATGAACCAAGCGCCGGTTAATGCGAAGGCGGTTAACGGCGATGCCTAAAGAATTTACAAGCTGGGTGATTATGCCAACCATTTCTTTAGTGAAATGATATTTAGAATCAGATTGTATGCCTAAAACGGCTACAGGGTCGGAATCCAAATTTTCAAATATCGGGAAAGCCATCAAGCTTTTTATTCTGGAAAATGTCGGATATTTCTTTATAATATCCGGATCTAAATTATATAACGGACCAAGTATCTTTTTTTCCCTGTAAACTGTGGAAGCAGGCATATTTCCGCAAGCATCGGCGTTATTCAAAGAAGGCCTTATCCGCATAAGGATTTTTTCGTGTTCTTCGCTATCCGCGCATGCGGCAATAGGTATAAAATAACCTTTTTCCTTGTCAGGGACGACTAAAACAGACCCTATGGCGTCAGTTTTAGTAACTATTATATCCACGATATGTTTATATATGGTTTCGACTTCTTTTAACGATAAAATATCTTCCTGTACGCTTATTGTAGCGTCCTGATATCTTTTCAGGCGGATGAGGCGTTCGAAAGCAACCTTTGATATTACGTCTATTATGACGAATATCAGAATAAGCAAAAGCGTCATCAATAAATAAACGCGCTCCTTGCTCCAGAAAAACTTTTCAAACGCAGGCCTGCCCCATCCGGCTTTAATTATCCACGGATAGCCGTTTATTTTTTGCGTTATGCCGCCGGAGAAAATAGGCATATCGGCATAATTGCCTGACCATTTGCCGTTTTTCCATACGGATATCGCTTTGCCCGATGTCGTTTCTATAAGGGCTGTTTCGATATATTTCGGCGTATGGATTAAATTGAAATTCGAAAGTCTAAAAGGGGAGCCGATGAAGCCCAATATGCGGCCCCTTTTATTAATTATCCGCTCGTTCATCGGAATGACCCATTTTTTATCCGTTTTCTCAAAATAAAGCGTTCCTATGTAACGATTTGGATAACCTTTTAATGGAGTGAAAATAACATTTTTTATATTTAGATTTAAGTATTTTCTTTGACTGGACCAGACTATTTTGTCCATAGACGGATTTAGGATATTAAGCGCCGAAATAGCAGGATGGTATTTCTTGAAATCTTTAAAAACATGCAATGTTTGTATGCTTGGAAAAAGGCGTCCGCCGTTGATGTTTAAAAAATCGGTTCTTAAAAATTTAAGATCATGGAAATGCGCATCCATTTGTATGTTAAGGGCGGAAGATATATGGAGCGCCGTTAGTCTTGCATAGGCTTTAAAGCGGTTTGCAACTATTTTTTTAAGGCGTATGGTTTCATATGTAAAAATTGAAAGCACGAGGCAGATGAGAAATAAGAAAAAAAGATGCATTGCCAATATCTGGAGTTTGTCGGATTTAGACGTCAGAGCTTTGCTTTTTGTTTTCTTTAGTATATTCATGAAAAGCAATTAATTTTTAGCTTATATGGAGCTTAGACGGGTAAGTTTAAGCATTACTTTTAAAATAATGCCGCATAACATATATTACCACTATTCCAACAGGCAATCAAGATTGAATTTCTATTTTGTGACAGATAGGTACGAAACATAATCCCACCTTTACATTATTAGTTGCTTTTTGTACCGGCAAGTATGTTCGTACCTATCTGCAACGTCGGGTTTTTCTTTTTAAAAAGTTTCGATGCGTGATATAATTAATGTAAAAATTAATTTTTAATTCAGAGCGCTTAAATGGACATGGAATCATTCATGAAATCCTTAGAACGTTTTTTAACGCCGCAATGCAAATTTTTTAAAGCTAAAAATTAATAAAATTAATAAGTTATAGTAGGCTAAAAAATGGGCAGATTAGACGATATTCTGGAAAAAAATAAAATGACCGAAAAGGGAGTTTTCGGTATTTACAGTCTTTTTTCATCGGGTAATATCGAACTTTTGAAAAAATTGACTAATTTTTCGGAAGCAGACTTGCAAGGCATCGCCGGAATTAAAGACTGCATAGATAATATCGCATTGGAAATCGCCTCCGACTTTTACGATTATTTAATAAATATAGAAGAAACGCGTAAAATCATTCTCTCGAGGCCTGACCTGCTTGACCAGCTGAAACTTACCCAGTCTCATTACATAAGACAGTTATTCGGTTTAACATATGACGAAAAATATTTTATAAACAGGGTTATCGTAGGCTTCGCCCATTATATCTACAAAATTTCGCCGTCGGTTTATATCGCCAGTTACGGTTATTACAATACGCTGATAACATCCGCCGTAATTAATTGCTGTAAAAAAAAAGGGATAAGCGTCGAAGAATCCTTACAGATATTAAATTCCGTTCAAAAATTGCTTTCCATAGATATTACTCTTGCAATCGAATCGTATTACCAGAAGTCTATAGACGATGTTTATAAAATGGAGCAGGATTCGCTCGGCAGGCTTATAGTTCTTGCCGAGTACAGAGACGAAGATACAGGCGCGCATATTTATAGGATGTCGCACTATGCCGGTATTATAGCAAAAGAACTGGGAATGGATAAAGTTTTTCAGGAAGACATACAAAATGCGGCGCCTATGCACGATATAGGAAAAGTAGGAATACCGGACAATATTCTTCTAAAGCCCGGACGCCTTACGAAAGAAGAATTCGAAATTATGAAATCGCATACCGAAATAGGTTATAATATTTTAAAAAATTCGGAATCATCCACGCTTAAAGAAGGGGCGGTTATAGCTTTATCGCATCATGAAAATTTTGACGGCAGCGGGTATCCAAAAGGATTAGCGGGCGATAAAATTCCGATTGCCGGTAGAATCTGCAAAATAGCCGACGTTTTCGATGCATTGGTTAACAAAAGAATATATAAGCCTGCTTATACGCTTGAAGAAGCTATCAGAATTATGAAAGATGAAATGCAGCCGGGAAAATCTTTCGATGTAGATTGTTTTAATGCTTTCTTAAAAGGTATGGACGAAATACTGGATATAAGGCAAAAATTTGTTCTTTGACGTTAACCGATTCTTTATTGCCATTGCGAACATAAATGATAAAAATTATCCGCAATATAAAAGAGCTTCAAAAGATAGAAAGCGAATGGAACGCTTTATTAAAATCGAGCTTGAACGAAAATGTTTTCCTGTCTTACGATTGGAATTATCTTTGGGTAAAACATTTTCTGGGCGAGGCCGGTAATCTTTTTATAATCGCCGTTTATAACGATGCCAAAGAGTTAGAAGCGATAGCCCCCTTTTTCATAAAAAGATTTTTTTTATTTTTTAAATCCCTGATGTTTATAAGCGGCGATTATTCGGATTATCTTGGCATTATCATAAGAAAAGATGTCGATAAAGAAAGAATTTATTCTGAAATATTCGGCGAAATCATAAAAAATAAAATTTCAAATATAATTTACCTAAA
>JAJZJD010000052.1 GCA_021828445.1 bacterium | reverse complement strand
AAGAAATATTACGAATGTTTAAAATTTATTAAGTATAAAAAAAGAACCAGATAATTTTAAAATCCCTAATTGACAATATATATTTACTGATTTATTATATTAATAACCAAAATATTAATTTAATAAGGAGGCATTATGTCAAGAGTCGTAAAGCACGAAAAGAAACTGCCGGTTGCGATAGAAGAAAAAGACGCAAAGTTTCCGATTTACGTCTGCGCATGCGGTCTTTCAAAGAATTTTCCATTCTGCGACGGTTCGCACGACCATGCAAAAGATGAATCGGATAACGGAGTTTATGTTTATGAGGGCGATAAAAGAGTTAAATTGTAATTAAATCTGCAAATAAAAATTAAAATATACGGCCGCTTGTAAAATTATATTATTTATTATTTAGGAGCGGCCGTATATTTTGCTATGAGCCTGAAAGAATAGTCCGTTTTATAAAATAATATCCTATCTAACCGTATAAGTTTAGTTTTGTATTTAAAATCCGCAATTTTCTTCGCCTCATTTAAATTAGACAAGAATAAATATAAATCAAAGCTTTTGTTAAATTCTATTTTTTCTATTAAATTTATAAGTTCGTTTACGTTAAATGCCGCCCGCGTAGTTATCGCATCTAAACTTTCGCTATAGTTTTTATAAGAAAATATATTTAAATTTAAGCATTTAAAATTCTCAAGATTCAGTTTTCTGGAAATATTTTTCTGAAAATTGCATTTTTTTAAAACCGATTCGATTGAAACTATGTTTAAAGCCGGATTCAATATATTAAGGACTATTCCGGGGAATCCGGCGCCGGAACCTATATCCATTATAGACTTACCTCTCTTATCAAATATCTTAAATAAAAAAGCGCTGTCTATAATGTGCCTTTTTATAAATTCGCTTTCACCGGTTATCGCGGTAATATTTATCTTTTTATTCCATTCGATAAGTTCCGTATATAAAACATAAAACTTTTCCAGTTTTTTAAGGTCAAGACGGCTATCGGCGGATATTATTCCAAAATTTTTGAAATATTCCGCAATTTTATCGACGAATATTTCCTTAGGAGTTTTTTCGGTCATTAGATTTACATATATATGTATATTTAAAATGATTTTATTGAATAACCAATTTTATTTATGGTATTCTATGGTAATTATAATATAATAATTTTATATTTTTAAAAATATAAAATTAAACGAAGCGGGGTAAAGTGGAAGAAAATTTGGTTAACGGCATAAGAGTCCGTTTTGCGCCGAGTCCTACCGGCAATCTACATTTAGGGGGCGTAAGGACGGCATTGTTTAATTATATTTTTGCATTAAAATATAGCGGTAAATTTATTTTAAGGATAGACGATACGGACAGAGTCAGAAGCAAAAAAGAATATGAAGATGTTATTAAAGACGATTTGCGATGGTTTGAAATTAAGTGGGACGAGTTTTACAGGCAGTCCGAAAGGGCGTTCATTTATGAAAAATACTTGAATACCCTAAAAGAAAACGGTCTTGCTTACGAGTGTTTTTGCACCGAAGAGGAAATTTTAAAATCCAAAGAAATTGCGATTAAGTCTAAAAAACCTTATATATACAACGGAAGGTGCGCCAATCTTTCCTCCGGCGAAAAAGAAAAATTGAGCTTTAGCTTAAAAGAAAAAGGGCTATATTCTTCTATTCGTTTAAATATAGCTCAAGTTTTGAGAATGGACCCGAGTTTTTATTCTGTAGAATTTAACGATGCGGTTCACGGGCATCTTTCTTTCAATTCAAAACTTATAGGGGATTTTATTTTAAAAACGGAAGATAACAGATTTGCATATAATTTTGCTTCTATTATAGACGACTACGATCTCGGAATAACCCATGTGATAAGAGGAGAAGACCACATAAGCAATACCCCGAAGCAGATTCTTATTCTTAAAGCCCTCGGCAAAGAGCCGCCGGTTTTTGCCCATATATCCCTCTTATACGGAAAGGACGGAAAAATTATGTCAAAACGGGATGCGGCGTCTAATATTAAATACTATAAAGAAGAAGGATACCTGCCCGAAGCCGTATTAAATTATCTTGCAGTAACCGGCAACACTTTTACCGTGCATAGCTCTAAAGACGGCAAAAAAGAGATATTTGAAAAGGAAATATTTTCAAATATTTTAGAAATGGCAGACCTTTTAGATATTAAAAAGGCAAAAGGTTCTAGCGCAGTCTTAAATGAGGACAAATTAAGGCATATAAACGAAAAGCGGCTTGCTCTTATGCCGGCAGAACAATTAATAAAAGTCTTAACCGAAAAATTTCAGGCGGCATCCATACTAGCAAAACTTAAAGAAGAATACGGAGAAGATTTTTATTTTGAAATAATCGACTTTTTAAAAAATGAATTTAAGACCGTAAAAGAAATTCTAAAAGAACTCGAAATATTTTTTGACGACTTTAAAATTAATTTAAGCGGAATTAAATACGATGATGGATTACGGAAGGCCCTTTTAGATAGTTTTCAAAATATTAACGATTTTAACGAAAATTCAATTAAAAATATTATAAAAGAAGCAGCTTCGCAAAACAGTAAAACCGTTAAAGAATGCTACGAGACTTTAAGGCTGTTTATAACCGGCAGATTAGACGGACCGTCTATATTAAAAATAATTAAATTTCTCGGCAAAAACAGAGCAGTTAAAAGACTATCGATTTAGCCGTTAATAAAAAAGGGACTTATATTTGGATCCGTTAAAAAGATTTCACAATGAAGACTGGCATACGCCGGAAGGCAGACTTATAAGAGAATTCGTATTCGGAATTAACGACGGATTAGTTACGACGGTCGGATTTATTGCGGGCGTGACCGGAGCGTTGATAAACTTAAAAATAGTCCTTATGTCGGGTTCGGCTGAAATTATAGCCGGTACGGTTTCTATGTTTTTTGGAGCATATCTTGCGGCAAAATCCCAAAATGAATTTTACCAAAAAGAAATTAACAGGGAAATGAGGGAGATCAAAGAAAATCCGGACCATGAAATAGAAGAAATTTACGAAATATATCAGGATAAAGGTTTTACCAAAGCGGAAATAGATCCGATAGTTAAAAAACTTATGTCCGATAAAAAAATACTGCTGGATTTTATGGTTCAGGATGAACTTGGAATAAGCAGGGATTATTATGAAAATCCATTAAAAATAGCATCTTATACGGGATTATCTTTTTTGGCGGGCGGCATCCCGCCGTTATTGCCGTTTTTCTTTGTTAAGCAGTCTTTAACCGCCGTTGCGTTTTCAATTATTTTATCTATATTAGTTCTTGTTTTTACCGGTCTTGCCAAAGCAAAAGTAACTAAAACCGGCAGATTTAAAAGCGCTCTCGAAATGGTTTTAATCGGCGGAGCAGCCGCGGCGGCGGGATTTATTTGCGGAAGGCTTATAGTATTAATGTAAGGTATAAAAATAATAAATTATGATAGTTTTGACATTTTCTTGTCCCGATAGAAAAGGAATAGTGGCTTCCGTTTCAAAAATACTTTTTGAAAACGACGCCAACATAGTAGAATCTAATCAGTATTCAACCAATTCGGGCGACAAGCCTCATTTTTTTATGCGTATCGTTTTTGAACCGGAAAGTCCTCAGGGGTTACATAGTATAAATCAAAAATTAGCCGAATTTTCCTCGGTTTTTAATGCCGAATTTAAACTAACGGATACTTCGGTAAAGAAAAAAGCGGCGGTATTCGTTTCAAAAGAAGACCACTGCCTGTATGAACTGCTGTGGCAAAAAAGCTCAGGCGACTTATTTATAGATATCGTCTGCATAATATCGAATCATAATATCTTACTGCCTGTTGCGGAATCTTACCGCCTGCCGTTTATATATGCCCCTTATAAGGATAATCCGTCTCGGCAGGAAGAATTTATAAAAAGAGAATTCAAAAGATTAAATTTAGAAATAGATTTTGTAATACTTGCAAAATATATGAGAGTTTTATCAAAAAACTTTATTAACTCTTTCTGTCAAAAAATAATCAACATACATCATTCTTTTCTGCCCTCCTTTCCCGGCGCAAAACCCTATGTCCAGGCTTATCAAAAAGGCGTAAAATTAGTTGGGGCTACGGCGCATTTCGTAAACGAAAAATTAGACGACGGACCTATTATAGAACAGGATATCATAAGGATAGACCATGGAGACGATATAAACGAAATAAAAAGAAAAGGTAGAATCGTCGAAAAATTAGTTCTTGCAAAAGCCGTCAAGCTCTTTACGGAAGACAGGATATTAGAACATGATAATAAAACTATAATATTTGAATAAAGTTTCACGTGAAACAAAAATTTTGATTTATAAATTTAATTAATGATATAATTGTTTTGATTATTTTTAATATAACAATCACATTAGGTTGATTTAATGTCTAAAGTCATCTGTATTTCCAACCAGAAAGGCGGTGTAGGAAAAACTACCACCGCCGTTAATATTGCGGCGTGTCTTTCGGCATACGAGAAAAAGGTCCTTTTGATTGATGCAGACCCTCAGGCGAATGCCACAAGCGGGTTAAATATTACCGTCGAAAAATCCAATCCGACGATTTACGAATGTCTGACGGGCGGGTCTAAAGTCTCCGATGCAATTTATGCCACCCAAATGAAAAACCTTTACGTAATGCCCTCAACGTCGGACCTTGCAGGGATAGAGGTCGAACTTGTAAATATGGGCGAAAGAGAGTATTTTTTTAAAAAAAACATAATAGATAAAATTAAAGACGATTACGATTATATTTTCATAGACACCCCGCCTTCTCTCGGACTGTTGACCATTAATGCGCTTACCGCTTCGGACAGCGTTTTAATTCCTATGCAATGCGAATATTATTCGTTGGAAGGGATATCAAGGCTGATGCAGACGATTAAGCTTGTCAATCAAAGATTGAACAAGACTTTGCACATAGAAGGAGTTTTGTTTACTATGTTCGACGGAAGAGCAAATCTTACGAATCAAATTGTAGGCGAGGTTAAAAAATATTTCGGACAAAAAATTTACGAAAACGTTATACCGAGAAACGTTAAACTTCCCGAAAGTTCAAGTTTCGGGAAGCCTATAATTTTATACGATATAAACTCTAAGGGAGCGGTCTATTATCTTGAATTAACTAAAGAGTTTCTATCTAAAGTTGCGTAAAAAGGACAAATATGGAAGAAAAAGAAAAACATGTTAAAAAAAACGTATTAGGCAGGGGGTTGGGGGCTCTTTTGACGGATGTTTTTAATCAAAACGAAGGTCAGCCCGGCTTAGATAATAAGTTTTCCGTTTTTGAAATAGACATAGATAAAATAAATACGGGCATATATCAACCCAGGCAATATTTCGACGAGGATAAGCTGGCCGAATTAAAAAATTCTATTAAAGAAAACGGAATAATTCAGCCGTTAATAGTCGCTAAATCTAAAAATGAAGGCGAATACGATTTAATAGCCGGCGAAAGAAGATATAGAGCCGCCAGAGAACTTAATTTTAGAAAAGTTCCGGCGATAATTAAAGACGTCGCGGGTGTTTTAGCCCTTGAGATTGCGCTTATAGAAAACATTCAGAGGCAGGATTTAAACGTTATCGAAGAAGCAAACTGCTATATGAGGCTGATAGACGAGTATAAATTAACCCATGAAGAACTTTCGGTTAAAGTCGGCAAGGATAGAGCGACTATTACCAATATGATAAGGCTTCTTTCTTTATCCGATGAAATTAAAAAAGAACTTATTTACGGCAAGATTACCCCTTCTCATGCGAGAAATCTTATCGGTCTTTCGGACGATGAAGCGGATATGCTCCTGAACACGATTTCCGGCGAAAAATTAAACGTAAGAGAAACGGAACGCAAGGCGAGAGAGTTTAAATTAAAGAAAAAAAAGCAGAAGCCTAAAAAAGATTTATCCATATCTTCTCAAATTAAAAGCTACGAAGACGAATTGCTGGAAAAATTTCAAACTAGAGTTAGAATCAATTATAAAAGCAAAGGAACCGAACTAAAAGGCAAAATAGAAATAGAATTCTATTCAGGCGAAGAACTTGAAAGAATAATAGAATTTATTAATAAAAAATAACTTATTCTTCCAAATTATAATTAATGTTCTGCCTTTCTATTCCTAAAATAAAATTAATAATCATATCTCTGTCTTTATCGGATATTTTATCGATACTGCATCCGATCCTGAATCCCCCGTCGTTGCTATTATAAGTAGAATGAATAATTTTTAAATCCATATTGACGGCTTTATCTAAAAATTTTACCGTAACATTCTTTAATATTAAACCTTTCTCCATTGTTTTGACGGCATTAAAAGATATGCTGTTCCATGATAAATCATATACCGGATAAAAAAAATCGTTATTTCCGTATGAGCTGTAAATATATGCCGCATTAAATTTGTTTGTCGAAACTCTCAGAATGCTTCTTTTTTCGACTATGACTATTTCGTCCGGCTTATAAATCAAAAAGTTGTTCTCTTCGCCGGATATTATTTCGTCTTTATATTTTGAAAGGAAATGTTTGTCGGTTCCGTGATTGCCGGATTCGGCGTTTATTTTTAAATATTCCGTTTTGGGCAGTATCTTATTTCCGTAAAACGGCATAAGACTGTCGATAACCAAGTATTTCGGCTTAATTTCAATTAAATAAGATTTAAAAAACTGGTTATAAGGAAAAACGGTAATTCCAAGCTCAATCTTTGATACTAATATATTGTTGATTATCTGGTCGATTATTTCATTTTTTTTTATTCGGATGGTGTTTACCGTGAAATCTGCGCCGCTATCCGTTTCTTGTCGATTTACGTCCATGTCGAATCCTTATTAATTAAGTAATACATTATTTAATATGCCTATATAAAATATTATCATAAAATTAAAAAATGTTAATAGATAAATATACTATAACTTGCCGATTGAAATTAACTAAAAACTAAAAAACCCCTTTATTTATATGCTTTTCAGTGATATAATTATTGTTAATTATATTCACCTCGTAGGTGAAAACAAAATAAATAAGGGGGTATAAAATTATGATACCAAAAAAAGAACCAAAATTCAAATTAGGATTAACCGAAGAAGAAATAACCCCGAGGGCAGGTCTTGCAATGTACCATGAATCGTTAGACAGATCCGGCATAATAGATTTAATCGATAAAATGGTGCCTTCTCCCTGCTCTAAAAGAGGCTACAACCCTTCTGCCTATATAGTACCTTTAATGCTTATGATGCTCGGAGGCGGAAGTTGTATAGAACATATTAGAGAAATAAAAAACGATGACGCTCTTATTAACCTTCTAAATCTTAGAATACCCTCTTTATCAACCTTCGGAGACTGGC
>JAJZJD010000051.1 GCA_021828445.1 bacterium | reverse complement strand
GATGTCTCAATAGGAACGGATATAATCAGCGGTTTTCCGGGCGAAACCGAAGACGATTTCTCGGAAACGGCGGATAATCTTAAGAAACTGCCTATTTATTATATTCACGCATTTTCCTATTCGGACAGACCAGGAACGGAGTCTTATTACTTAAAACAAAAAATAGACGAAAACGAAATCAATCGCAGAACAGGTATTATAAGGGATATTTCTTCACAAAAAAAAATAGAATTTCATCAAAGATTCCAAAACAAAACTTTAAAATTTCTAAGCCTGAGCAATAATAAAGCAATAAGTTCCAACTATATAAAAGCTAAGCTATCCGGCAATTCCCCCGTTCCTTCGGGAAAGCTCTTTAGGGGAAGCATAATAGAAACGGCAAACGGAATTACTCCGGCAGACGAAGTATCGGTTGTAATAAAAAATTATATATAGGTAAAAATGGATTATAATATCATAGAAAAAAGAATAGGCTATTCGTTCAAAGATAAAACATTGCTCGACCTTGCTTTTACCCATAAATCCATAAATCAGGCAAGAAATTACGAAAGGCTCGAATTTCTTGGGGATGCCGTTATAGGAGCAATTGTAGCCGAGTATCTTTATTTGAATTTTAAAGATTTAAACGAAGGAGAACTTTCGAGGTACAGAGCGGCGTTGGTTAGGCTGGATGCCTTATATGATATAGCCGAAAAACTTAAAATTTCCGAGTTTATTTTAAAAGAACGGGACAACGGCATAGGAGCGGCGGGGGGCGCAAACGGTAAAAACAAAAGGATAATAAGCAATGTTTACGAAGCCGTTATAGGAGCGGTGTTTCTGGATTCTTCACATGAAAAAGCGAAAGAGATTTTGCTGTCGCATATACATAGGTTTAATCCGGATATTTATAAAGAAATTTTGGAAAATACCGATTTCAAGACGACCCTGCAGGAGCTTGTCCAGAAGGAAACGGGTACTACTCCAGAATACCGCACCGTTAAAAAAGAGGGACCCGTCCATAATGTCGTTTTTACGATTTGCGTAAAGATAAACGGGGAAATTTTAGGTTACGGAACCGGGCGTTCTAAAAAAATCGCGGAACAAAACGGCGCAAAAGAAGCCTTAAAAAAAATTTTGGAGAAAATAAATGATAAAAAATAACGACTTTTTTGTAATACTCATCGGAAGGCCTAATGTGGGCAAATCGACTATATTCAATAAAATACTCGGCGGAGCTTCCGCCTTGTCCTCAAAAATAGCCGGAACGACTCTGGATTTAAACATTAAAAGAGTTTCTTTTGAAGGATTAGATTTTCTTATTTCCGACAGCGGCGGATTTAACGTCTCACCTGCAAATGAAACCGAGAAAAAAATCAAAGAAAAGGTTTTTGAATATTCCAAAAAAGCCGGCATAGTTTTATTCGTGGTTGATTTTAAAAGCGGTTTTATACCGGAAGACAGAGAAATTTTCCTTAGATTAATTAAAAATCAATCAAATATTATTCTTGTCATAAATAAGGTTGATTCTCCGAGGGACGTCCAAAGCGCAATTGCCGAATTTTCCGGTCTGGGCATAAAAAAAATCGTTGCCGCAAGCGCTGAGACCGGAATGGGAATAGACGATATCATTGAAGAAATAATCGACGAAATAAATTTAAAAAAACCGACGAAACCTGTTAAAAAAAATGAGGAAACAGGTTTTAAGATTGCGATTATCGGAAGACCCAACAGCGGCAAATCTACTTACATAAACTCTATTTTAAAGGAAGATTTGCTTTTTACCGACCAAAAACCGGGTACTACGAGGGACTCGATAGACACATATATTCAATATAAAGGATACCCCATAACTCTCGTGGATACCGCAGGTATCAGAAAAAAGTCTCGGTTGGACGTAAACTCTGCGGCTTTTCAAAAACAGAGCATAGAGCAGATAAAAAGGGCGGACGTCATTATCATTTTTATAGACGTTAATTCCGAAATATCCCATGAAGACCTTTCGCTGTTAAAAAGAGTCACTTTAGACAAAAAACCTTTTATCATAGCTTTTACGAAGTGGGATTTAAAGGATAAAGATGCGGAAGATGCAGGGATTAATTTAAAAAAAGAGATTCAATTTAAACTGAAAGAATTTCATGAAACTCCTTTTGTTTATATATCCTCGAAAATAAATAAAAATTTATATAAAATATTGGACTTATCTATAGAAATTAATAGTTCAAAAAGGACAAAAATTAAAAAGAAAGACTTGAATAGATTTATAGAAGAAGCAAAAACGGACAATAAGGCCGGAAGATTATATAAATATATAACTTACGGCGTGCAGAAAGAGGGGGAGGAAATCCCCACTTTTATATTATTTACCGGCAATAAAGGAAAAATATTTACAATGGTAGATATAAAATTTTTAAGAAACAGCCTAAAGGAAAAATTCGGAATAAAATCCAACGTGGAAGTTATAATAGAGTACAAAAAATATAATGCTTAAATCTAAAATTGCCGTACAGTATTATTTATTTCGACTTATTCGACAATTCTTCCAACTTGTTTTCTAATTTCTGGATTTTCTTGGTTAATTCTTCTATATCATAAGTCGAGGCAAAATTCATTTCGTCCAATAAAATATCGGCTACTTTTTCCTTGATGGACTTAAAGATAACGCCGGATTCGTATTTTACGGTTTCGATAATCTGGTCTGCCGCTTCCCTGCTTTCTTCATCGGATATATCGACATAATCGTCCAATTTCTCCTGTGCAAGAATAGAAAGTCCTTTAAGCGCTTTGAGAACTAAGTTTATATTGTCCGACATTTTAACAACCTTCCTCTTATTTATTTATTTTTAAGGGGGCAGACTTAAATCTGCCCCCTTCTATTATATTTATATTTAGATTTCGTTCTGCCTGACTTTCGCCATTATACCCCTGAGAGACACATTGTGCCTCGAAAAACCCATTTCCGAATAATCTCCGCCTAAAGCTACGCCTATTAACTGCGGAAGATGCAATATGGGCAGAGATAATTTTTTATTTATACTCTTTGCCGCGACTGTCTGATAAGTATCGAGACTTAAATGGCATAAAGGGCATGGAGTAACCATTACGTCCGCATTTTTTTCCTGCGCTTCATAAATGGCATTTCCTGCCAGAGAAGTAGAAGTAGCCTCGTTTACGAGTATCGTCTGAAAACCGCAGCATTTTGTCCTGCGGGCATATGATACGGGTTCCCCGCCCAGAGCCTTGATTAATTCTTCAAATCCTTGCGGATTTTCAACGTCGTCGAACTTTACCGCGCTTGAAGGTCTCAATATGTGGCATCCGTAAAACGGAGCGATGTTAATTCCTTTCAGGCTTTTTACCGCTTTTTCTTTCAGCTTATCTAAACCTACATCATCCCTGACGGCGTATAAAATATGCTTTACTTTAACTTTACCCGAATACTTAAGTCCTATTTTGGCAAGGTATTCATTAGTTTTTTCTAAAGATTCCGGATTATTTATAAGTTCTTCGTTCACCTCGCTGAGAGTCAAAGTGCAAGTATTGCAAATCGTCATTATATCGAGTCCGTCTTTTTCGGCTAATGCGAGGGTTCTGCCGTTGATAAAAAGTTTTAAATTTTTATCGAATCCGTCTATGACTCCGCCGCCGCAACAGGAAGCTTCGGGCATCGGAATTAAATTTATACCTAATTTATCTGCTATAAATTTTGTAGCGTTATCAAGCTCTTTAGCGCTTTCCTGCGCTACGCAGCCCGGATAATAAGCATAGGTAATCATTATTTTTCCTCCAGATCTAATTCTTTATATGCAAGTCTTATGTCTTCCATATCTTTAATTAATTTAAGCCTCAGAGGAGGAATTTTTCCTTTTAGTCCGGCGCCGAAAGCCATAGGCAAATCGTTTATAAGTCCGGATATGCCGCCCGATTCGAATGCAACCTTTATCTCATCGAGCCTTCCGGTTTCCCCGATAGACTTGGCTATAGAGACGACATGTTTTGAACCTGCGGAAAATGTTATAGAATTTTTAATGGTTCTTTCATGAAGTTTAACTATTGATTTTACGGGCGAAATGCCTTTCGGGCAAAACTCTTCGCAGGACTGGCAGTGAACGCAATCCCACATTCCGTCAGGCTTTGAACCGTTAACTAACCGGGAGCCGTTTTTGTCATTGTCTCTAGGGTCTTCACTGTATCTGTAAAGTTTAGCTAAAGCGGCAGGTCCTAAATATCTCGGATTCCCGACTACGCCGCCGCATTCGGAATAACAGCACTCGCATAAAATACAGTTAGGAGTATCGTTATTTCCCGTCAAATTTTGAAATTCCGGTTTATAATAAACGGGCTGGCTTATTTTTTCTCCTTCTTTTAATACGTGAAAATGATTGTGCGCCTCGTCTTCCCTTTGACCGAGAAGATAAGGCTTGATTTCTTTTATTTTATCGAAAAAGATCTCCTGATCGACTATAAGGTCGCGAACAACCGGCATATTGGCAAGAGGTTCAACGTTAATTATCCCGAATTTTTCTATTTCGGGGCTTACTTGAGTTTTACAGGCAAGTTTGGATATTCCGTTTATCTTCATAGCGCATGAACCGCATATAGCGCTCCTGCATGACCTTCTGAAACTCAAAGTCCCGTCTAATTCGGATTTTACTTTTATTAAAGCGTTTAATACGGTCATACCGGGATAATCTTCAACCGTATATTCTTTATAATACGGCTTTTCGTCAATCTCCGGATTAAATCTGTATGCCCTGACCTTAAATTCCATTATATTTCCCCTTTCTATTAATAGGTTCTCGGCTGAGGTTTAAATTTTGTTACGGCAACTTCCGAAAAATCGAATTTTATATTTCCGTTGCCGTCCAAAGTAGCCAGCGTATGCTTAAGCCAGTTTTCATCGTCTCTTTCAGGAAAATCGGTTCTATAATGTGCGCCTCTCGATTCTTTCCTTAAAATTGCGCCCCTTGCGATAACTTCGGCTATAAGCAGTATATTGTTAAACTCGAATGCCTCGACTATATCGGTATTAAACGTTTTAGATTTATCGTCTATACCTATGTTTTTTGCGCGCTCTTTGAGTTCGTTAATTTTATCTAGAGCTTTTTTCATTGCATTTTCTTCCCTAAAAACGCCTACGTCGGCTCTCATTTCTTCCTGAAGTTCGGATTTTAACAAACCGTGTCTTTCCTTTCCCGAAGATTTCTTAAGTTTTTCAAAAACTTCTTCGTCTCTTTTAACCGTAGATTCGTCAAATTTTCTTTCCTCGGCGGTTTTTAAATATTCCGCTATATCGATTCCCGACCTTCTTCCGAATACCACGGTATCGAGAAGCGAATTGCCTCCGAGCCTGTTTGCCCCGTGAACGCTGACGCAGGCGGATTCTCCAGCCGAATAATAACCTTCGACGACCGTCCTGCCGTTATAATCCGTTTTGATGCCGCCCATAGAGTAATGAGCGCCGGGTCTGATAGGAATAGGTTCGTAAATAGGATTAACCCCTTCGAAATCAATGGATAACTGCATTATTTGCGGAAGTCTTTCCATTATCCTTTCTTTGCCTAAGTGTCTGACATCCAAAAGTATTGCGCCGTCAACTCCTCTTCCTTCGTTGATTTCAGTCTGTTCGGCTCTCGCCACGACGTCTCTCGGGGCAAGTTCCATAGCTTTTGGAGCATATTTCGACATAAACCTGACGCCCAGAGAATTAAGAAGATAAGCGCCCTCGCCCCTTGCGCCCTCAGTAACCAATATCCCCGTACTTTTAAGGGTCGTAGGATGAAACTGGACAAATTCCATATCCATTAAAGGAACGTCGGCTTTAATAGAAACCGCCATTCCGTCTCCCGTGTTTATGAGCGCGTTCGTGTTGGAAGAATATACCTGTCCGTAACCTCCGGTGGCAAACAATACGGCTTTTGCGGCAATACCTTCAAACTTTCCGTTTTTAATATCGTAGGCGACGACCCCGCTGACTTTTCCGTTATCGGTAACCAGACTGGTAACTAAATATTCATAAAGAATTTTTGTTTTATATTTAAGGACGTTGTCGAAAAGTCCGTGGAGCATCATATGTCCGACCGCATCGGCATAATAGCAGGAACGCGGAAAACTCTGCCCGCCGAAAGGTCTCTGCGCAATGCCTCCCTTGTCATTTCTATTAAATACCACCCCCATTCTTTGAAGGTCGAGTATATTAGCGGGAGCTTCGCTTGTCAAAATTTCTATTGCATCCTGATCTCCGAGATAATCACTGCCTTTTACGGTATCGAAAAAATGGGACTCCCATGAATCGTTTTCGTCGAATGCGGCGTTAACTCCTCCCTGAGCCGCTCCGGAATGAGACCTCGTAGGATAAACCTTGCTCACTATTACTGCGTCTATCCCTTTTTTTCTAAGTTCGACGGCGGCCCTTAATCCCGCAAGTCCTGCGCCGACGATTACAACGTCATGTTTTAACATTTATACCCTCTATATTTATAGTCTTTTTTAGGAATACAATTCTTGATATTATAGGATAAACCTTTAAAATTTGCAATAAAATTTTATCGAAAAAATCAAAAAAACAGTTACTTTTTTTGAAAATCAAATAATTTGATATTTATAAAATTTTTAATCTCTATAAAATGTTTATCAAGCGAAAATATTTCGCAATCATTGTCTAATGCCATAATTGCTATATAGCAATCCGTTAAATTTATAGTTTTTCCTTGCCGCTTCATAGAAAATGAAAATTTCCCCGCTTTTATCCAAGTGTCGCCCTTATTGTCAATTATATAAAATGCATCTAAAAATTCCTCTATGACTGCAATTTCCTTTTCGGATTTTGCACCCTGTATAAGTTCGGCTATTACGACTTTTGGGATATAAACGTCTTTTTTTATAAGAACGGCATCCACGACATCGCCTATACTGCTATCCCGTTTCTTAAAATAATCAATCCAAACGGAAGTATCTATTAATATTTTTTCACCTTTCATAGTGTCTGATGTCATCGGCTGTCATATCGAATTCGAGTTTTCCTTTTAATTTTCTTATCTTATCTATTTTATTTTTTTTAAGATACGAATCGATGACTATTTTAACCGCAGATGCTTTGCTTTTTGCATGAATTTCCTTCATTAAATCGTCTATAATATCTTTTTCTATCGTTATCGTAGTACGCATTATTAACCAGCTCCTATATAAAAATTTTAATTCAATTCAAACGAACCTGTATGTGCATATATATGTGCACCAATATACATAATTATAAATTATTTTTTGTGCAAATGTCAATTTTTTTTAGCCCCCTAATTCCAATTTAGAACAAAAAATAACTTATTTTTTCTGTTTTTCCTTTTCAATTGCCGCGATTGAGATATAAAACCGCTCTTGCCATTGACAATAAAG
>JAJZJD010000050.1 GCA_021828445.1 bacterium | reverse complement strand
AAAGCTGTTTTTGCGTATAATCCATTTTGCGGGCTACCGCAGGATTATACTTATCTACTATAAAGGCTTTACAGGCGGTATAGCTTTGGTTAATAGAAAGCTTATCATTTTTAGACTGCATAATATAGCCCGCCTTATAGCTTACGTTTGAAAGATTAACCAAGTTGTTTAAAAGGTAAGCGTTAGCCGTTGAGGGTATAAATAAAACTAAAGCAATAAGAAAAGTTTTTATCATGAAAACTCATAGCTCGGATACTCCCTTAATTTATAAGGGAGAGGAGAGCTATCCTCCTATTTCAAAATTAAGAAGTTTTTATAACGGATAGACCTACAAATGATCCGTCCGAGAACTCATTTAAACTCGTTAGATACGCATCGGGATTGTTATTCAAGGTTTTTAAGTCCGCCGCACTGTTTCTTGCCCTCTCGAAACTGTTTAATAACGGACCATAGAGCCGCAAGCTTGCGTAATACTCACGGATATGTGCCTTAAAGGTTCTCTTGAATAACTGCTGATTAAACATAATTTAATCTCCCTTATCAACCGGCTTTTACAAGCCTGCGGACTTATCCGCGGGTGGTTGACGACAACCTCTCTGCAAATTTTATTTTTATATTACAATTTTTTATTAATTTTTCAGCTTTAGATAATTTCTTTAGCGATGAAATATCTGAACGAATGTCTTTAAACTTAATATTCTTCATAATGCTACCTTTAAAATTAATTTTAAAAACCTATCGGGCTATGTCTGACCCGATAGGCACGTTAGTGGAGATAACTTATAATATATATATATACGCTCTTTTTTGAGATACTGAAATTTTAAGAAAAAATATCTGGAACGACAACGTCTGTCTGCTCTTTAATTTTTGTTTTAACGATATATATATCGGTAATGCCTTTTAATCCGTCAGGTATATTAGCGGTAACGTCCGATGCAGACATAAATCCTAAAGCTTCTATTTTGATTAGTATGCCGAACGCATTAATGATATTTCCGTTTTTCTGGACTATATTTACCGAATTAGAATAATATCCGCTGTTGACGCGCGAATCTAAAAGATTATTTTCAAATAAGTTTTTAGAAATATAATTTAAGACATCCTCTGTTTCTTTTTTATTAGTTTTATAATTTAAAGGCTCTAATCCTCGTGATTTCATATAATCCGTTAAAGCCTTACCCAAACAAAACGTATTAAAATAAATAATACCTGACGTTAGAGCTACGGACTGAACTATTAATTGATTATTTTTAACTTCATATGTATTAATAAAGGGCTTTAAATACGATAAATAGTTTTCTATATTTATCCAAGAATAATCTCCTGCATTAGACGATAAACTTTGTTCTTCAAAGCCTAAAGAAATATTTTGCGGCGCATCAGGCGTTTGAACTTGATTAGAAATAACGGAATTAGACTCATGAACTGAATCAACAGCCGGAGACGAATTTTTAGACGTTAAAAACGATAAGTCGCTATCGGGAGAAACTGTTTGCGGGGCGACTTCGGTTTTTTCTAAAGGTATATCCTGTTTTATTTCCTGAGCCGTATCGTTTTTGCCTAACACGCCTACAGATTTTAAAAACTCTTGCGAATCCTGACTGTGAGCGTTCAAATATTCCGATAATTCTTTAGCCCTTGCAGCTTGGTCGGCGGATTTAAGCATTAAATAAATTGTATTGCTGGAATCTGCAACAACTTTATGATGATTTAATACGGCATTAAGAATATCCGAATTTTGAGGCACGCCTAAATCCATAAGCATACGAGAGGATATCATCGGATGGTCTCCCGTAGCATAAGTATTAGATAAATCAGGGACTTTTCCTATATCGTGAGCCAAACAGGCTATCATAACGGGCGCAATAAAAGACTCCTGCTCGGAACGAATTTTAATTTTTTCTAAAAGCGAGGATAAAGCTTCTTCACAAACATCTAAAGTATGGTCGGTTAATGTAATTTGTCTAAATATATCGTATTGAGTAACGTTTTTTATTATCGTCAGGCTTTTTTGAAAAGCAGTAGTAGATGTATCTTTAGTTGACGAAGCAACCGAGGGGCAGTTGCCTTTTTTATCTAAAAACATTAAAAGTCTAACTACTACATTATTTTGCTCGTCGGATTTTAAATAAGGTTCTATTTTAACGTAAAAAACAAGAAGTTTTTTATTATCAATAACTTTATCGGTATTTTCCGCCTCTGCCTGTAAAGACTGAATGCCTAACCTAACGCCTGTTTCTATATCTTCTTTAGTACGTAGTTTTAAACGGTTTTTATTTTTTTTAATCATACCGAATCCGAGTTCAGCTTTAATATCTTCAATAATTTCTTCTTTTAAATTTAAAGAAATTTCGTCTTGAGATTTCCATAAAAAAGAAAGTTTCTCAAGGGATATATCTACTTTTTGTTTAGCGGTAACAGTCTTTAAAATATGATATAAAGCCAGCGTTAAACCGATAGACATGCCTAAGAATAAAAGCAGGGCGGGTTGAGTAAAAGCGCTTAAAGAGTGAAAAAATAAAATTAAATGATGTAAAAACGGTAATATTTTAGGCATCTATATCCTCATTAAGCAGTTTTTTTGAATAAATTATTAAATATCGTGAATATTTTATTCTTTTTTAAATGATGTTCTTCTTCAGGCAACGGAGCAGGTTTGTCTACCTGTTTTCCGTTCCACATCCAATCATCGTTATCTTTAGGAATATCGTCAGCGGGGGATAACCCGCTGACTGATTTGCCTGATGCCTTGTCTGATAAATCAAGCTTGCCTGATGACTGACTTATTGAACTTATTGCCTGATTAGTTTTCTCTTCTTTTTTATTCGTTATGTTAACGTAAGACGGCTTTGTAAATAAGGTCATACCTTTATATCTTCCGTCCGGTCCTAAAAAAAGCATCTCTCTTTTTTTGAGATTGCCGATAATATCGGTCGAAACCAATGGAATTTCTTCTTGTTTTAAGGTAAAAGAGCCGCCTAATCCTATAATGTGAGAATATCCCTTAATAAGCCCCGACGATTGGGAAACGAATCTTTGCGTATCAGGATCGTTAACCCTTAAATAAATCTTTGTATTTGTATTATCAATAATCTTTTTAGTTCTGTCAATGCCGAGTTCGGCGGTAATATCAGATACAGATTGAGTGAAAGCCGCAAGCCAGACGCCTGCGCCGCCGGCTTTATTAAACATATTTTCTATGCCGTCGTAAAAAACGTTTGACGCTTCGTCTATGTAAAGACAAAGCGGGGGATTAATCTTTAAACCTTGCTCAAATACTCTACCTATAAAAGATTGAATAGACGATAAAACGTTTCTTGCCATAAGATAGCTAACCTTTCTGGTCGATAACGCGTGAGTATGAACAATTAAAATAATGCGTTTGCCCGCCTCAAGTCTGTCTATTACGGGATTTTCCCTTGCCAATCCCATAACCGTCCCCATATTGCCTGACGTAAGCTGCGTAAGCATAGTCCTAAGCGTAGTAGATACTTTAGAAAAATAATCGGTAGGGGACGCTATTATCTGGTCTAATAAATGGAGCATAGTTCTTTGATTAGCGACATATTTTTGTTCTACGACTGCTTTTTCTAAAGTATTTCTTAAATCTTTCATATCCGCTTGAGAAACATAATAAAGAATATCCGAAAAATTAAGCTGTTCTTTATTGCCGTTAGCCTGTTTTATCATATATAAAGACGATGCTATAGCTAAAGACGTTTCGTATGCTACGTTGATAAAAAACTGGTCTTTGGCTTCAATACCTGAAACCGTATGATGAACCATCTCGTCGGGTATTAAAAAATGCGATAAAGGATTAAATTTTATGGAATTATCGGGGATAACCGATAAATACATAATCTCGTCCTCTCTGTTTTCCTCAAAGGCAACTTGAACTATTTTAGAAAATATATCGTAATCGCTTTTAGGGTCTATGAAAATAACAGAATTGCCTTTACGCAAATCCTGTTCTATCATAGACTCCATTAAGCGGGTATTATGCGTTACAATATAATTATCGGTAATATATAAATGCTCAGGACTATCTAATAAAATACATTGCGCCTCAGCGTTACGGCTAAAATTAATAGATTTAACGGCGACAAGTTTTAGCTTTTCTTTTTTAGACGGATTACAAACTTGAATAAAAACTTTTTTGGTCTGCATTATGCGTCTTAATAAATCTGTAGTAACGATAGTTTTTTTCTTTTTTTTTGAATATCCTATATAAACTTCCCATAGATGATCGCCGCTTGCCTCCGCAGTCCTGCCGTCTTCAAGAGTAATTTTATAAAGCGGCAATATACCTTGCGGAAATATATCTATTACGGTAGCGGTTTTATTGTCCGGAGTAGAAACGATGTCGCCTTTTTTAATATCACCCATTCGTTTAAAACCGTCAGGCGTATGAATCAAAGAATCTAAACTCTGGGCTTTGCCAAATCGTGTGGTCCCCATGCCGAAAATATGCCCGGAGCGTTCCGAATCCATTAAAAAAATTTCTTTTATGTCTTCGGGGTCGCCTTTGGCTAAGTCGTAGCCCATTCCGATAATTGTTTTGTCTCTATAAATTTGCATTATTGACCAAAATGTCCCATATAATTTGTTTTTCTTTTGATGTAAATATAGCGTCCGTCTCTCCGAAAACAGAGAGTATTTCTCTTGCGGCAGAGCTGACCGGGACAATGATAGAATAGAGACGTCTCATTTTGTCAGTAGCGCCTACGATTTTATCCGCTATGCCTAAAATATAAGCCTCTCTCGATACCGACATTTTATTAAAATAGCCTTTAGCGATAGGATTAGCCGGGGGGAGTTCGTGATGATCCAATATTAGACTTATGATAAAATCAACGTTTTGTTTTACAACTTCTGCGGTTTCGTCATTATATAAGTCGCCTAATGCGTTTAGATAAACGTCTTTGGCGACTTCCGCCGATATTTGAGGATGTTTCTTAATTTCCCTGAACTCGTTTTCGGATAAATACCCCTGCTTTAAAAAGATATTTTCGGGGACGGCTAATAATCCGTAATTAGAAAGATAACAGGCAAGATATAACTCGTCGGTTATATCATAACCTAACGCGTTAAAAAGCTTTATAGCAATATTGCCGGTCTTTATCAGCTTATCGTATATAATTCTATTAACCGATTTTAAAGCGGCTAAAACAGCGTTTAAATCGCTTAAAACGATAGACGTTTGTTCGGCGGCATCGGATTGTTCGTCGGATTGTTCGTCGGATTGTTCGGCGGATTGTTCGTCTTCGTAAGTTTCTTCGTCCGTATATTCGCCGTTATTCGCCAAAATATCCTCGTTGTTGTCCGTTTCCGGCGGTTCGGCATTTTCAGATTGAACATCTTCTTGCGGTATTAAATCATCTTGTAAATCAGCCTTTACATTTTCTTCAGGATTTTGATTGTCGGGATTTACATTTTCGTTAATATTTTGCTGATTACCGTCATTGACGGCATTGTTATCTTGAATAGCGGTCTGTTCTTGAATTTCGGGCATAGCGTAGTTCCTCCGTAAAAAATTATATATATTTTATATATACGCTATTTTTTGAGATACTGAAATTTTAGGATAAAAAATGCGGACAAAAAAGCGATGCGGTATTTTTATCAAATCCCGCCGTAAAGCTCCGCCCTTTAGGGCAGAGAGAAAATCAAGAATTAACATATTCTCAGCATTTTCCTTCTAATTTCTGTTTTGCTCTGTAAGCTTTGTATTTCTTGCGGTAATATTTAAGATAAAGAGTAAAGACGGGGACTAAAGCAGATAATAAAAGTATAATAAGATTAGAGACGGCTATGTCTAAAAAATCCGGCCTGACTTTCTGATAATAAAAAAGGTCATAATAGTTTCTTATTTTCGGCAAATGCGGATTAGTAGCCTTACCTATCGCAAAAAATATGCTTATTATGGTATGAGAAACGCTTTTAGTTAAAGACATCTGGTAGAGCATATAATAAACTACGAATATAAAGAAACCTAACATTGCCATTACCATGCTTCTGCCTGTCAAAAGGGCATTAATTGCCATTTTGGTAATCTGTCCGCGGTAAAGATTTGCCAAAAACACGCATAAACCTACGTAAGACAATGCCGGTAAAACAGCTATTAATAAAAGCAATAATTGAGTATCGGCGCCGGTACTGCCGCCATAAAAAAAGTTTAAATAAGACGGTATTATCCAGCCGAAAATAGGAAATAATAAAAACATAAATACAGCCTCTTTCATTCCTGAACGAGAGCCGACTTTATAATAATCAAGCCTTTGTTGAATAGAAAAGAAATCGCTGTCTATATTATTCCCGTCGGATTCTATGACTTTTAACTGCTGAATTTCAGATATGGCGTCTAATAGCCCTTTAGGCGGTTTATAATTTCCGCCGCCGGTAACTACAGCTCCGCCGCCGCCACTACTACTACTAGTGGGTTCGTTTTTAGGTGCGTTAGATAAACCAGCCATAGTGACCTCCTATTAATCCGTGAATAAAAAATATTAAAAAAACAAGTCCTATACCTATAAGCTGAAAAAATATATTCCAAAATATGTTATTATATTTAATATGCGCTACCGCAAATCTCTGAAATCTGCCGTTTTTACGCCTGAATATTCCGCCTTCGGTAATCATATCTAAGCACATATGCAACGGTCCTGCAAGAATGCCTTGTAATAATATCCAATAGGGTTGATGTCCGTTTAAATGCAAAACGGGTAATTTACCTAAAGAACCAAGCAGTAGAAATAAAACTACGGCGGGAATTAAACTCCATAAAACTGAACGGACTATCGTATGCGTAAAAGGCGTCCTAACGAGATAGCCTTGAGCGTTTGCTTTATGCCCTAAAGAATCTATAATTTGATTCGCCGTCAATGATAATATATCCGCAGATATTAAAGATGCTACTGGATTAGTAAAAAAAGAACCTACAGCGGTTAATATTCCTATGGTAAATATGTTATGAGTTTTTAGTTTCAAAAAGGACAGCCTCCTTTATCTCTATCGTCGTTGCTACCTTTATCCCTAAAACCCTGGACTGCCCTTAAGGCATCCTGATAGGCGGGGTCTTTATCTCTATAACTTTGAAAAGAATCTTTGTCGTCTATATAATGAGCCGTCCTGCGTTTTCTTTCTTCTTCGCAAAGACGGTAATTTCTCGTTTTCTTTTTATGGTCTTCTTCGAGCATTTTCGCCGCTAAGGTTACGCCGACGATAATTAAAACTATAATAAATCCGGCCAATATCTTAATAAATAGAAACAAATTATATTCCTCCCGCGTAAAAAGGTTTTCAGTATATATATACGCTTTTTTTTTGAGATACTGAATTTTAGGGCAAAAAAAATGCCCCCTGTCCAAACTCGGACAGAGGGCAAAAGCTTTGTTCCCCCTCCGCACATATTAAATTTGCGCAAAGGGATTATTTATTTATTTTTTATTATAATAAATAAAATAAAAAGA
>JAJZJD010000049.1 GCA_021828445.1 bacterium | reverse complement strand
AAGAGCGAATATCGTCAATATCAATGAAATAATCCACAGTCTTATTACTATCTTAGACTCCGGCACGCCTTCGATTTCAAAATGATGGTGAATCGGCGCCATTTTAAATATTCTTTTTTTCCGCAGTTTATAAGAACCCACTTGAAATATGACGCTTAATGCCTCTATCACGAATACGAATCCTATTATGACAAGCAGTATTTCCTGCTGTGAAACTATTGCTACATATCCAAGGATAGCCCCCAGAGATATCGAACCGGTATCTCCCATAAAAACCGATGCGGGATAAGAATTAAACCACAGGAAGCCGATTGAAGCCCCGAACAGCGAAGCGCATAAAATAACTACTTCGCCTATATTTTTCATATAAGGTATGGATAGATAATTTGCGAATTTATAATTGGAAGCGGCATAGGAGAATACAAGATATCCGGCTATAGAAACGGCAAAAACCCCTATCGCAAGTCCGTCGAGTCCGTCTGTTAAATTAACGGCATTAGAAGAACCGATTATTATAAATGCGGCAAAAATTATAAAATATGGACCGAGATTCAGATAATAATCCTTGACAAACGGAATAACCACTAAGCCTAAAGATTTATCGTGAAAATATAATACTGCGGAAACAAAAAGGGCGATTAAGCTCTGGACGGCAAATTTGTATTTGCCTCTTAATCCCTTAGAAGAATGTCCTCTGACTTTTAAAAAATCGTCGATAAAGCCGATAAGCCCGAAACCTAAAAGGGTTAATATGCCCATATAAAGGTAAAAATTATAAAGCCTCGTAAGCAATAACACAGGGATTACGACGCTGAATAATATCAGAAGTCCTCCCATAGTAGGAATATCTTTCTTCTCGTTTATATGAGATTTAGGACCGTCTTCTCTTACGACCTGACCTATTTTCATTTTTTTTAATATTTTGATAAATATCTTCCCGAATGCGATAGATAATATCAAAGATAAAATTATTGCATAGGACGACCTGAACGTAATATATCTAAAAAAATCAATATTAAAATTTAGCATAAGTAATTTCAGTTACCTCTCTTTTCTTTATTTTTTGGCATTTCTTCTTCGAAATATTCCTCAAGTTTCATACCTCTCGAACCTTTGACTAATATGACGCTGTTTTTTTTATCTAATTTATTAAACGTATCTGCGAAGGCATTTTTATTTCCTATTATGAAAAATTTACCGGTAAATCCTTTTTCTACAAGCCCCTTTGTTATAAAATCCGAATAATCCCCTTTATAAAATATATAATCGGCCGTATCGCCGATACTGCGTCCGATCTCGATATGTTCGGCTTCGGCCGAATCTCCTAATTCCAGCATATCCCCTAAAACCAATATCTTCTTTTTGCCGCCGTAATTTGTTTTTATATAATCCAGCGCCGCTTTAAGGGAATCGGGATTTGAATTATAAGAATCGTTTATCAATACATATCCGCCTGCATAATTAGGAATTACCTGCATTCTTCCATCCGGAAGCGTAAACCCTTCAATCGCCTTTAATCCGGTTTCGATGTCGATTCCGCAAGCCGCAGTTATTGAAACGGCGCATAAAAGGTCGGAAATCAAATGCATTCCGTAAAAATTAATCTTTGAGGAATATTTTTTTCCTTTAAAAGAAATCTCCATAACAGCCTTGCCGGTTTCTCTGTTTATATCGACGTTATCGCATAAAATATCGGGAGACACGCCGGTTTGTTTTCCGAATCCAAACGAAATAATATTTACGTCCGGAAAATTTTTATATTTACATTCGGCGGACAGCGTTTCGTCGTCGGCATTTATTATCAGAAATGAATCTTTCTTAAGGCTCAAGGCGAGGGCAAGTTCTTTCTTTTCTTCAAAAACTCCTTCGAGATTTTTGAATTCAAGAAGATGGGATTTACCTATATTTGTAATTGCTCCTACATCCGGAGTTATAATTTCCGAAAGTTTTTTTATCTCTCCTTTTTTGTTTGTTCCTATTTCTAAAATAAGATACTCATGATTTTTATTTAATCCAAAAATAGTTTTGGGAACGCCGATCAGATTATTATAATTATAATCGTTTTTAAGAATTTTTTCTTTGCCGTATTTTAAAGAAAACATATTGAATACCATTTCCTTTGTAGTTGTTTTTCCGCAGGAACCGGTTATAGCTATTTTTTTCTTTAAATCAAACTTGCTTAAATAAAATTTTGCAATGCTTCCAAGAGCGGAAGCGGCATCCGCAACCGCTATAATAATTTTATCGGAATATACGGATATATCGTGGCCTTCAAGAAAATCCCATGAAACTAAGGCGCAGTATCCGCCTTTTTTAAAAACGGCATCGACAAAATCTTCTCCGTTAAAGTTCTTCCCTTTTAATGCAATAAATACGGCATTTCTAGAAAAATTTTCCCTTGAATCCGTGAATATTTCGTTAAAAACAAAGGGTCCGGTTCCGTTTCCCGAAATTACGGCTTTTCCGTCCGTGCAGTTTAAAATTTCGTCTAAGGTTAAGTTATATTCTATTTTCATAATATTTAAAGGTTATAATATTTTAATATTTCTTCCTTATCGCTGAAATGAAACCTGTTTTCTTTGACTATCATATAATCCTCGTGACCCTTACCCGCAACAAGAACGACGTCTTCTTCCGATGTTATGGAAAGCGCAATCTTTATTGCTTTTGCCCTGTCTTCCTCGATAGTATAAATATGTCCGTTCATTTCATTTTTTAATTCGCCTTTATCTATAAATAAGGCATTTTTTATTCCCGCTTCTATTTCCCTTATAATCGACAATGGGTCTTCGTTTCTTGGATTGTCGGACGTAATTATGCTTATATCGGCTATATCAGTGGAATGCATGCCCATAAGCGGTCTTTTCCCCTTATCTCTGTCGCCTCCGCATCCGAAAACGCTTATTAACCTGCCGCCGCTTATATCCCTTAAAGCGGACAGCACCCTTTTAAGCGCATCGTCTGTATGGGCATAATCTATGCAAATTAAAGGCGAAGGGGCATTTCCGGTGTTTACCTTTTCCACCCTGCCCGGAACATTGGCTAACGATTCTATTCCCGAAATTATAAAATCTTCCGATATGGAGAGAGCATATGCCGCGGAAACTGCGGCAAGTATATTGTAAACGTTATAGCTGCCGATAAGATTGGAATAGATGCCCTTTATAACATTATTGCCGGGAAAAATAATATCTAATTTTAAACCGTCTCTATAATAATTTATGTTTCTGGCTGATATATCGCAGTCTTCGCCTAACCCGTATGCGAGCAGATTGATTTTATCTTCCTTTTTAATTTCTTCTTTTAACTCGCCTATAAGTCTTTTTCCGTAACGGTCGTCATTATTTATTACGGCAAATTTTTTCGTTTTAGAGCTTTTTAATAATATTTCCGAAAAAAGCTTTTTTTTAGCCGAATAATATTTATCCATATTTTCATGGTAATCGAGATGGTCCCGGGTCAAATTAGTAAAAACGGCAATATCGAAAGGAACGCCGTAAACTCTGTCCTGCGCCAGACTGTGCGAGGAAACCTCCATAACGCAATAACCTCCGCCGGATTTAACCGTTTCGGCAAACATCTCGTTAAGT
Organism: bacterium; assembly: GCA_021828445.1. Taxonomy (GTDB): domain Bacteria; phylum SZUA-79; class SZUA-79; order Acidulodesulfobacterales; family Acidulodesulfobacteraceae; genus Acidulodesulfobacterium_A. Next base: position 3,890 of record JAJZJD010000049.1, on the reverse strand, counting down.
TCATAAGCATCCGGCGTAGTATTCTTAGACCGGGCGATACTGCCTCCGATTTCATAATCTATCGTTCCTATTAAACCTGCATTATTTCCCGCCGCCGTTAAAATAGATTTTAGTAAAAACGTCGTGGTAGTTTTCCCGTTTGTTCCCGTAACGCCCACAATTTTTAATTTTTCCGCCGGATTGCCAAAAAAGTTTTTGGAAATGACGGCATAGGCTTTTAAGGCGTCATTTGCCGTTATTATGGTAATATCTTTATTTTCAAGCTTTTTCGCAATTTCGGCATCGTCCGTTAATATCGCTGAAGCGCCCTTGGATATGGCTTCTTCTGTATAAATATTGGAATCGACGTTAAACCCTTTTCTTGCGGCGAAAAGATATCCTTTTTTTATGCTGCGGGAATCGTTAGATATCCCTGTAATATCGATATCCGTCCTGCCGAACACGGATTTTACCAAATCGTTATTTTTTATAATATCTCTGATATACATAAGATTTTATTTTTTATTTTTTTTTGCAATTTTTAAATTTGCCGGGGCATAATATTTACCGGGTCTAAATTTTAAAACTATAACTTTTTCGTTACCGGTATTCGTTCCGGGCTTAATGCTCTGATAATACAAATATCCGCTTCCGCTGATTTTTACGGCAAACTTATATTTCTTTAAAATCTTTAATGCCTGATAAATAGTGTCGCCTTTTAAATCCTGCATCACTCCCGAATCGTTTATTGAAGCATTCTCCGTTCCGCCGCTTGCCGTTGAAAGATTGCCGTTAAGGTCCGCCCCTGTTTTCGACTGTTTTATGTAAGCATTTCCGCCGGGATATATATTTAATATATTTAATGCATTTTGAAATACGCTGCGCACGACCGGCGCGCTGACGGCTCCGCCGTAATAACCTATTTTAGAGGGTTCCTGCTGAACCACGAGCATCGCTAATTCAGGATGCTTATATGGAACAAAAGCCATAAAAGATGCCGTATATCTGTTTTTATAATATTTTCCCGTTTTAGGGTCAGCAATCTGACCGGTCCCCGTTTTTCCGGAAACCTTAAAATCTATGAGATTAGAATACTGCCCCGTCCCCCCCTTAACTACCAACCGCATCATATATTTAACTTCTTTATCTATCCTGGAGGTTATTATTCTTTTTAAATATTTTGATTTTGCTTTATAAATAACTTTTCCATATGCATTTACGATTTTTTTAATAATATAAGGTTTTATTATGCGTCCGCCGTTTGCTATCGCCGAAAGTCCTGCCATTTCCTGTAGTCCGGTAACGCTGATACCCTGTCCGAACGCCATTTCACAGGGGCCCACTTCCGACCATTTGCTTAAAGGCCTTATAATTCCTTTAGCTTCCCCCAAAAGTCCGGCATGAGGAGTATGTCCGAAGCCCCACAAACTAAACCAATTATAAAGCTGTGACTTTTTAAATTTCATGCCTATCCGGCATTCGCCGACATTGCTAGAATATTCGACTATCTGGTTGACGGAAAACCTGCCGAACCAATTTTCTACATCGTGGACGGTTATACCGTCTAACGAGTATATTCCGTGATAACAGTTAATCACGGTATCGGGTTTGACAAGCCCTTCGGAAAGAGCGGCGGCGACCACAAACGGCTTCATGGTGGAACCGGGTTCAAAATCGTCCGTAACGGCTCTATTTCTCCAGTATCTTGCGGAATACTTCCAGTAATAGTTTGGATTAAAATCGGGATAATCTGCCATAGCAAGAATCGCCCCCGTGTTTGGATCCATAAGTATTGCAAAAGCGCCCTTAGAATCCGCCGCCTTTGCCTCCTTATCTAAATAATACTGCGTTATAAACTGAAGCTGCTTATTAATAGTTAAATAAATATTATCTCCGTGCGTTGCTTTTTTAAGTCCGAAGCCTCTTATAAATATATACTGCCCCAAACCGTCGTGCAGAACCTTTAATGCCCGTTTATTCCCCTTTAAAAATTTATTGTATTTATATTCTATCCCCGACAAACCGTTATCGTTGATTCCGACAAATCCTAAAACATGAGCCAACAGCGTACCGTTAGGATAATACCTTACCGGCTGTTTTACTATAATGACCCCGCCTATTCCCTGTTTCTCCACATCTTTTGCCGTCTGTCCCGATACCCTCTTTTTAATCCATGCGAATTGAATTCTTCGATTTAATATTTTAATTATTTTTGCGTAACTAATCCCCGTTAGTTTAGATAATTTTTCGGCATTCCTAAGCTTATGCCCGACCATCAAAGGATCGACGGCAATTCCCGGCACGTTAACGCTTGCCGCAAGTATGCTGCCGTTAGAAGAATAAATATTGCCGCGCTCCGGCGTAAAATACACGTTTGCGCGGAACTGCTCGCGGGCAAGCATTTTTAATCTTTGACCCTCGATTATTTGAAGGTCGAATGCCCTGCTTATCAATAATCCCCCGAAAATTAGAATTACGATAAAACCGATTAGCATTCTCAGTTTTAAAGTCGTTTTCCATACTCTAATCATGGACCATTATAATTTCGCCCTCTTTCGGATAAATAAAACCCATTTTCCCTGCAATACCGTAAATCCTTGAAGGAGAGCTTAAAGCCGTTTTTTTAATTAAAAGTTCCTTATGTTTATGTTCTAATTTTGATTTAATATTATTAAGCTTAGTAATATTGTAGCCGAGTTTTATGCTTTCCATAGTAGTCCATACGTAAAAAATACCCAGAACGGTCAATATTATGACCAGAACGATAAAATAAGGCTTTATTTTAGACATGATAAAAAGCCCTCAATTTTGCGCTTCTCGATCTCGGATTGTTTTTTATTTCTTCGTCTCCGGGAACTATAGGTTTTTTATTTAACGGTTTAAAATCTAAATTATTCTTTAAAAAATGCTTAACGAGCCTGTCCTCTCCAGAGTGAAAAGAAATTATAGCCGCAATACCGCCTTTATTCAAAACATTTTTAAGTTTTTCTAAAAATTCCGCCAATGAATCGTATTCTTTATTTACGAAAATTCTTAACGCCATAAATGTTTTTGTCGCAGGGTCCGTTTTAAATTTCTTGAATTTTCCGTAGCTTCTATAGACGGCTTTTCTTACAATATCCGCTAATTCCAAAGATGTTTCCACCGGATTATTTTTTCTGTATTCTATTATCCTTTTTGCTATTCTTCTCGAAAATTTTTCATCCCCGAATTTATATATAATATCGGCAAGGTTTTTTTCGGGATAGCCGTTTATTACATCATAAGCCGTTAAACTGCTTTCCGTATCCATTCTCATATCTAGACCGCCGGCGGCGGCGCCGGTTCCTTCTTCGTTAAAGCTAAACCCTCTGCCGCCCTCAAGCTGAATAGAACTTATTCCAAGGTCAAGCACTACGCCGTCGATACCCGCAAGCCCTTCAGCCTTTACTATTTCATCTATTTTACTAAAATTTGAATGGAACAGCTTGAAATTTTTATTATCAAATTTCCCTTCAAATTCCGATTGAGCGTTTTTGACAGCTTCGGCATCTCTGTCTATTCCGATAAGAAAACCGCCTTTATGCAATCTTCTCAAAATCTCTTCGGAAAAACCCCCTCCACCTAAAGTTCCGTCAACATAAACATTGCCCCGTTTAATGTTCAAAATATTCATCGCTTCGTTCAAAAGCACCGGTATATGTCCGGCAGCAACCTGCCGTCCGTTTTGTTCTCTCTGCGCTTCCGCCATATAACCCGCTCCGGTCGTTTTTCTCCCCGGCGGCATACTAAAAACCTATCTGCGACATAGTAGCCGCAATGGATTCGAAATTGGATTTTGCGCCTTCAAAGTTTGCATCCCATAGATTTCTGTCCCATATTTCGAATCTGTTGATTATTCCTACCAGAACCGCATCTTTATTTAAATTTCC
>JAJZJD010000048.1 GCA_021828445.1 bacterium | reverse complement strand
CAATCTTTATTTAATGAAAAGTTTAAAAATATAAAATTTAAGAATATAGCTTTTATTAACGATTTAAATAATAAAGAAAGGGCGGTTAAAATTACATATGGATAAAATGGTGATAGAGGGAGGCTTTCCGTTAGTCGGGGAGGTTTCCATAAGCGGTTCCAAGAATGCATCTTTACCGATAATAGTTTCTTCGATTATGTTCGACGGTTCGGACAATGAAATCGATAACGTTCCCGACCTTGAAGATATTAAAACGATCAAGAAGCTTCTTATAAGCCTCGGAGCCGAAATTAAAGAATCGGGCGAAGCCGATAAATTAATTATAAACACTTCCAATATCAATAATTACGATGCCCCGTACGACCTTGTAAAAACCATGAGGGCTTCCGTTCTGGTTTTGGGACCTCTCCTTGCAAAATATAAAAGGGCGAGGGTGTCTTTGCCCGGAGGCTGCGCTATAGGCGCAAGGCCCATAGATTTTCATTTAAACGCGCTTAAATTACTCGGCGCTACCGTTGAGGTTGACCATGGATACGTGGATGTTTATGCCGATAAGCTTAAAGGAGCGGTAATAAATTTTCCTATTCCGTCCGTTACCGGAACCGAAAACGTAATTATGGCTGCAACTCTCGCCGAAGGGACGACCATTATAAAAAATGCCGCAAGAGAACCGGAAATCGACGATATGATTACAGCGCTTAATAACGGCGGGGCAGAGATAAAAAGAACGGAGCCGGCCGTAATTACCGTAAACGGCGTTAAAAAACTTAAAAGATTATGCCACAGCGTTCTTCCGGACAGGATAGAGGCCGGAACGTTTATGGTGGCTTCAGCTATAACAAAAGGCGACATATTCCTTAAAAATATTAACGTAAGCCATCTTAAATCGGTTATAGAAAAGCTTTCGGAAGCCGGCGCCAGGATTATTATAAATTCATCGTCTTCAATGAGGGTAAAAGGCTCCAAGGTCATTAAAAGCGTCGATATTTCTACTTCGCCCTATCCGGATTTTCCTACCGATATGCAGGCTCAAATGATGGCGCTGATGACGCTTTCCAGCGGATTATGCGTTATCAGCGAAAATGTTTTCGAGAATAGGTTTATGCATGTTGCGGAGCTTATACGCCTCGGAGCTAATATAAAGATTAGAAATAATTTTGCGATAGTAAAAGGCGCAAAGAAGCTTTCAGGCGCAGAGGTTATGGCTACGGATTTAAGGGCAAGCGCTTCGCTTGTTTTAGCGGGATTGGCTTCCTCCGACGGTCTAACCACAGTTTCCAGGATTTATCATTTAGACCGCGGCTATGAAAGAATGGAAAAAAAATTGGCTGATTTAGGAGCGATAATTTCAAGAGTTAAGGCAAGCGACCCGCCTTCCGGCGAAGCGGAAGGCACTGATTTTAACGATACGGCTTGCAGTAAGAGCGCATAAAATGATGAAAACAGCACAAAATAAAAAACAGAATAAAAAGAAAAAACTCAAAATTGCCGTTCCTAAGGGAAGAGTGCTTAAAGACGCCCTCGGACTTCTAAGAAAATCCGGATACGTCAAACATCCCGATGCGGATTATGATTCAAGAAGACTCATATTCGATTATCAAGACGACGACGTGAGCCTGCTTATAGTAAAGCCATGGGACGTGCCTACCTTTGTCGAATACGGGGCCGCCGACGCCGGAATTTCGGGAAAGGACGTTTTATTGGAAAAGCCTAGGAACGTATATGAGCCTTTGGATTTAGGCATAGGCAAATGCAGAGTCGTCGCGGCGGTAGATAAAAACATAATGGATAAAGAAATCAAACGCTGCCGTAAAAATGCCGCAGAAAGCGTGTTAGACGATATTAAAAAAAAAATTTATTATTCCGGAACGAATCTGCGTATTGCGACAAAGTATGTCCGCATAACGAGAGAGTTTTTTAATAAAAAAGGCGTTTCAAACGTTCAAATCATAAAACTTTACGGCAACGTAGAGCTTGCCTCTATTTCCGGCTTGTGCGATTTTATAGTGGACCTGGTTTCGACCGGCGAAACTTTAAAACAAAATAATTTAACGCCGTTGGAAGATATCGTATTTGTCACCTCAAGGCTTATAGTTAACAGGGCAAGCCTTAAAATCAATTCTGAAGAAATTGCGTCTTTAATAGATAATTTAAAGAAACAGGTTAAAAAAGAATGCTGATATTTGATTTAAAAAAAGATGATTTTAAAGAATTTCTAAAAAAAAGAAGGCTCGGACAGTTTGACTTTTCCGATAAAATTCAGCAGGAACTTAAAATTATACGTTCGGACGTTATTTCTAAAGGAGATAAAGCATTATCCGCTTATACCGAAAAATTCGATAAAATAAAACTCCGGCCGGAAGACTTTTTAATCAAAGAAAAAGAAAAGGCAAAAGCGGTCAATTCTTTAACCAAGAGCGAACGAAAAAGCATCGAAAATACTATAGGAAGGGTTTACGATTATCATTCCAAGCAAAAAATACAAACATGGTTTTCTAACAATAATGACGGACTTATTACCGGACAGCTTATAGCCCCCCTGCAAAAAGTCGGCATATATGTTCCCGGGGGCAAGGCAAGCTATCCGTCCTCAGTTATTATGAATGCGGTTCCGGCATCCGCCGCGGGAGTTAAAGATATTATTATGGTTACTCCTCCGGGAGGCAGGTTAAACGATTATGTTATTGCGGCGGCAGTTTTGTGCGGCATAGGCAAAATATTTAAAATAGGCGGCCCTCATGCCGTATTTGCTCTTGCTTACGGAACCGAAACGATTCCGAGGGTAGATAAGATAACCGGCCCCGGAAATATTTACGTTGCGACGGCAAAAAAGATGGTTTACGGCGACGTCGATATAGATATGATTGCGGGACCGAGCGAAATTGCGATAATATGCGATGAATCCGCCGACCCGGAACTCGTCTCGATAGATATGATGTCTCAAGCCGAACATGACGAAATGGCGATTTCTACGGTTATAAGCAATATTCCTTCAGTTATCGAAAATATAGCGCAAATTTTACCGAAACTAATAAAACGGGAGAAAAGAAAAAATATAATAGAAAAATCGATAAACTCTAATGCCTCTTTAGTCTTAACCGGTTCGGTAAAAGAATCTATCGATGTCGCCAATGAGCTCGCCCCTGAACATCTGGAATTATATGTAAAAGACCCGTTCGAAAAACTGTTTTTAATAAAAAACGCCGGAGCCGTATTTTTAGGCGGCAATACTCCGGAAGCCTTAGGCGATTATGTCGCCGGTCCAAGCCATGTCCTTCCTACCGGCGGCACGGCAAGATTTTTTTCTCCCTTAGATACGCTGTCTTTTCTTAAAAGAACGAGCGTTATTTCATCGAACTCTGATTTTTTATTAGAAAGCGCGGGCGACGTCGGATTCTTTTCGGATATCGAAGGGCTCGGCGCTCACGGCGAATCGGTAAGCTGCAGAGTTAAAAAAGCAAAAAAAATAATAAAAAAATCAACATGCCTCCGTTAAAAATAGAAAATTTTATTAAAAACAGCGTTCTTGAATTATCCGCTTACAAGGTCAACGAGGTTGAATCAGATGAAGTCTTAAAACTCGATGCGAACGAATCTAATTATACTCTGGGCAAAGATATTAAAAAAAGGTACGCCGATTTTATAAAAGATACTCTCATAAATCTTTACCCGGATTCAGGCTCGAAAAACCTTATCCGACTGCTCGAAAAATTTTACGATACGGCGGTTGAAAATTTTATTTTCGGCAACGGCTCGGACGAACTCATATCTATTATTCTGCTTAGCCTAAAAAAAGACGTCGCCGTGAAAATTCCGTCCCCTTCTTTCTCTATGTACGACATTATAGCAAGATACAACGACTTAAAGACCGAACTTATAAAACTCGACGAAAAATATTTCGACTTGCCGGAAAATATAAATGCCGATAAAGATAAAAATTCAAAAAAAATATTTTTTTTCAGTTATCCCAATAATCCAACGGGAAACCATTTTAACCGCGATATCATAAAAAGTCTTCTGGAAAATAAAAATAACATTGTCGTGGTAGATGAAGCTTATATATTTTTTTCAAACAAAGAGTCTTTCATAAAGTATATAAATAAATACGATAATTTAATCGTCCTAAGGACTTTTTCGAAAATAGGGCTTGCGGGATTAAGATTCGGAATGCTTTTTTCGGGAGATAAACTTATAAACGAATTTAAAAAAATAAAATTGCCGTATAATATAAACTCTTTAACGTTGAGCTCCATCGAATTTTTTTTAAATAATTTCGGTGAATTCGATAAAAATATAAAAAAAACGATTGAACAGAGAGAAAAATTATATTCCGTCCTGAATAAATTCGATTATATCTATGTTTACCCGTCAGATGCCAATTTTTTATTAATAAAGCTGAAAGATAAAAAATTAAAAAATAAATTTGATAAGTTTCTTAAGGACAATAATATAATTATAAGAAGTTTTACCGGCGATATGAAATTATTTTATAGAATAACCGTAGGCACGCCGGCCGAAAATAAAAAGCTGGCGGATTATTTTAAAAACTTTAAGAAAGATTTTACGAATATGTTATAATAATTATTTAGTTTTAAGGTGAAAATATGGAAGAATCCAAACCTGATAATAACGCAAAAGTCAAGAAAGGCGGGTCGAAAGAACGCAAAGGAAATTTTGCAAGAAAAACGACCGAGACCGATATTAAACTTTCACTGAATATTGACGGAAAGGGCGCGTACGAAATAGATTCGGGAGTGCCGTTTTTTAATCATATGCTCGAACAGCTTTCGAAGCATTCGGGTTTCGATATTCATCTTAAAGCAAAAGGCGATATAGGGGTTGACCTGCATCATCTTATAGAAGATACCGGAATCGTCATAGGCAGCGCATTAATGAAATTATCGGGAGATAAAAAAGGAATTAAAAGATTCGGTTTCGCTTCCGTTCCTATGGATGAAGCTCTTGTGCAGTCATCGGTCGATTTTTGCGGGAGGTCTTTTTTTGTTTATAAATTTATGGATGAGGATATGTCCCGATCCGAAAAAATATCTTCGCCGCCTCTTTTTTCGATTTCCAAACAGGAATCAAGAGAAATTCTCGTCGATAAATTTTTTTATGTATATTCGAATATATTTTTTGAAGCCTTATGTAAAAATGCTCTTATAAATTTGCACATAAACATTCAATACGGCTCAAATGCGCATCATATGGTAGAGGCAATATTTAAATCAACAGGCAGAGCATTATCGGATGCGCTTAAAATAGTCGATAACCGGGGAATACCTTCAACAAAAGGAAGCATTTAAAAAAGATGAAAAATTTAATTTTATTTTTCTGGGCGGTTTTATTATTTAGCCTTGCCGCCGCAAGTACGGGGAATGCTTATGCGTATGCCGGCAATATAACGAAAATCACGGGAGTCTCCATAGATAACGCAAACGGAGCTATAAATATATATACGATAGGCAAGCCTTATTATAAAGGATATTTATTTAAAAGCGGAAATAAAAATTTTTTTATTTTAACATTCGGACAATCGATTTTATACGGCCGCGGAAAAAAGATAGCGAAGCCTTTTAAAAACATATATTCGGTTTCATATTCTCAATTTAGCGGCGCCCCGAATTATTCGGTTCATATAGTCATAAGGCAGAATTTAATGGCAAAACCGCGAATAAGAACGATAAATCTCGGGAATAACCGCTATAAAGCCGTTGTTTATGTTTTTAAAAAGATTAAATCATCCGCTTCAATCAAGGGCATTAATTTTAATGTTTTCATCGATGCGGGTCACGGCGGCGGCGACCCCGGCGGTATCGGACCTATGGGTCTGCCGGAAGATTTTGTTAATCTGAGCATCGCGCTAAAACTAAAAAAACTCTTGGAAGCCAAAGGCATCAAGGTGGAAATAGACAGAACATCTAATATAAATGTAAGCTTGCGACAGAGAGCGGAGGAAGCCGACAGAAGCGGAGCGAATTTATTTATAGGCTTATACTGCAATTCCGTCGTCGTTCCGTATCTGTATGGAACGACCACTTATTATTTCCATGGGAATTCCTATAAGTTTGCAAGCTATTTAGAGCATTATATTTCTTCTAAGTTAAATCTGAAATACGACGGAGTCGTAAGGGACGACCTTTACGTGCTGAGATTTACGACAATGCCGGCGGTCGTTATCGAATATGCTTTTATTTCCAATCCTTACGAAGAGCATCTTTTGGGTTCTTCCACATTCAGGCGCTTGATTGCCGGCGGAATAGCCAATGCAATTTATAAATATTTTGTTATAAAATAAAGCAGGTTAAATGAAAAAAAAGATAGCGATAATCGATTACGGAATGGGAAATCTTAAAAATGTCCGTAACGCTTTTAATTTTTTAGGATATGACGCCGAAATTACCGAAAATTATAAGCATATCGAAAATGCCACCCATTTAATTCTGCCCGGCGTGGGGGGATTTAAAGACGCTATGCTGACGCTCAGGCAAAAAGGGCTGATCGAGCCTATTAAAGATGCCGTCGCCTCAGGCAAAAACTTTCTGGGTATATGTCTCGGTATGCAGCTTTTATTTGAAACTTCCGAAGAATTCGGTCACAGCGAAGGGTTCGGAATTTTAAAAGGAAAAGTAATAAGATTTGACGATAGCGTTATTCCTCTTATACCTCACATAGGGTGGAACGATATAAAAATGTTAAAACCGGTAAAAGAATTTAACGGGATAGAAAACAACAGCTTTTTTTATTTTCTGCACTCGTATTATTGTGCTCCCGAAGAAGACATCACCGCCGCGGTTTGCGATTATTACGGTAAATTCAGCGCCTGCGTAAAAAAAAATAATATTTTTGCCTGTCAGTTTCATCCCGAAAAAAGCCATACCGTCGGATTGGCGTTATTAAAAAATTTTATAAATGATTAAATTAAAAATATGATTATAATACCCGCCGTAGATATACTCGGTTCAAAATGCGTCAGGCTGACCATGGGAGATTACGACGTTAAAAAGGAGTATGAGCTTTCGCCTATGGAAGCCGCTTTGAACTGGCAGAAACTTGGGGCAAAAAGACTTCATTTGGTCGATCTTGACGGCGCCAAATCGGGGAATCCGGATAATTTTAATATTATAAAAGACATTATAAAATCCGTTAAAATTCCCGTAGAGGTCGGCGGAGGCATCAGGGACGGCAAAACAATAGAAAATTATTTTAATGCCGGCGCATCTTATATTATTCTCGGTTCGGTATTATTCAAAGATATTAATTCCGTTAAGGCTTCCCTGTTAAATTATAAAGGAAGAATCATAGCCGGAATCGATTTATACGATGAAAAAATAGCAATTTCAGGTTGGAGAGAATTTGTAGAAACCCCTTTTGGCGAAGCGGTGGAAAACTTAAGGGGCCTTTACGGAATACAAACTTTTATATTCACAGATATTAAAAAAGACGGGATGCTCGCCGGGGTTAATTTAGAACTTATGTCGAGGCTTGCAAAATTAGGCGTTAATGTTATAGC
>JAJZJD010000002.1:17482-36662 GCA_021828445.1 bacterium | reverse complement strand
GGCATAGAAAAAACAAGGTCTGTTTACGAAGAGGCTATAAAAAAAGGCTACTCCCTTTTCAGCTACGGCGATGTAATGTATCTGTATAATATATAATATAAAATAATATATGGCGTTTAAAATAATAAATAAAGACGGGCGCACCGCCGCAAGAACGGGCATACTCGAAACAAAAAACGGAACGATAGAAACGCCGGTTTTTATGCCGGTCGGGACCATAGGCACGGTAAAATCGCTGTCGCCCTTCGAAATATACGACGAAGGGTTCAGGATTATGCTGTCCAACACCTATCATCTTTTTTTAAGGCCGGGAACTGACGTAATCCAAAAATTCGGCTCCCTGAGAAACTTTACCGGATATAAAGGTTCCATACTGACCGATTCGGGCGGATTTCAAATTTTCAGCCTTGCGAAATTCGCAAAAATAAAAGACGAGGGCGTAGAATTTATGTCGCATATCGACGGAGAAACCCATTTTTTTACCCCCGAACGCGTAATAGAAATCCAGCAGACTTTGGATTCCGATATAATGATGCAGTTGGACGTTTTTTCCGGACCCGGCGCAAAAAGAGAAAAAGCGGAAAAAGATTTAGATACGACTTTAAGATGGGCGGAAAAATCCATTAAAGCTAAAAACGGAACTGCGTCGGCAATTCCGAAAAATATGCTCTTTCTTATAACGCAGGGCAACTTTTTTGAAGATTTGAGGGAAAAATCCGCCGCCATAATGTCCGGAATGGATGCCGACGGTTATGCCGTAGGGGGGCTCGCCGTAGGCGAAACTAAAGAAACTATGCTGAGAATGCTTGAAATTTCCGCCTCAAATCTTCCAGAAAACAAACCCCGCTATCTTATGGGCGTCGGAACTCCTTCCGATATAGTCAACGCCGTATCTCTCGGCATCGATATGTTCGACTGCGTCCTGCCGACGAGAAACGCAAGGAACGGCTTTGTTTTTACATCGCGGGGAACGGTTAACATAAAAAATTCTTCGTATAAATCCGAAACTTTGCCTATCGACCCCGAATGCGGTTGTTTTTGCTGTAAAAATTTCAGCGCCGCATACGTCCGGCATGCTTTTATGAGCAGGGAAATATTTGCGCAGAGGCTTTTGACTATCCATAATCTGCATTTCTATCAAAATTTGATTTTACGGATAAGGCGGTCTATCGGCGACGGCAGTTTTTACGATTTTTCCAAAAATTATTCATCTTTATTTTGACTTTCTTTAAATATAAATATAATATAATAAAATTCCCGAATTAATAAAATAATAAATTTAATAGAAAAAGGAGCAAGTATGAAAATTTTATCTGGTTTATCTAGTCAGTTCTCGGTTAAAAACGCCTATGCCGCTTCAGGCGCAGCGTCCGCTTCAGGAGGCTGGGAATCGACTTTAATGAATTTTGCGCCGCTTATCGCTATCGTGGCCATCTTTTATCTTTTAGTAATACTGCCCCAGCAAAAAAGGACCAAAGACCATAAAAAAATGATAGAATCTCTTAAAGTCGGAGACGAAGTCCTGACTACCGGAGGCATATTCGGCGTTATTACAGGAATAGCCGACCAGCTTTTTACTATAGAAATAGCAAAAGACGTTAAAATCAAAATTACCAAAAGCGCCATTGCGACGAAAACCGTAAAACAGTAAAAAACGGCAGAATTTTAAAATATTTTATAATTTAACAAGTCTAATTTTCTTTTATGGTGGAGCTTGATGAAACCGGTTAAAACTCGAGTAATTTTAATAGCCGTATTTATTTTTATATCTTTTTTTTCGATAATCCCTTCCATTTACCCAAATACGCCGGGATGGTGGAAAGCCGTAATCGGAAATGCGGAAATGCATCTGGGGCTCGACCTTCAGGGCGGCGTCTATCTCGTCGAAAAAGTCGAGGTCGATAAAGCCGTTAAAGAAAAATTATATAAAGATTATTCCGATATAAAATCGTTCATAAAAACTAAAAATATCGGCAAGGGCAAAGATTTAACATTTAAAGACGAATACATAGCTTTAAGCGGAAACCTATTGAAAAATAAACCGGCGGTTTCCAGCCTTAAAAATTATCTGAAAAATCATCATATTTCTTTGCAGCTATCAGGCGATATAATAAATTTTAAACCGTCGGCTCTTGCCTTATATAAAAAAGAAGCGGTAGGGGGAGCGGTCGAGGTAATGAGGAACAGGATAGACCAGTTCGGGCTCGTAGCTCCAAAAATCGCCCGACAGGGAAAAGATTTAATAGTGGTCGAAATGCCGGGGGTAAAAAACGTCAAACAGGCGATCAAACTCATAGGAAAAACCGCAAGGCTTACTTTTAAGCTTGTGGACGACAAACATAATCTAATGGACGCATTGAACGGAAAAGTTCCGAAAGGCGACGAGATTTTATATCATATTACATACAATAAATATACGCATAAAACGGCAAAAAGACCTTATCTCATACAAAAAGCGGTGTTGATGGACGGAGCCGCTATTTCAAGCGCAAACGTTCAGATGAACCGCTATAATCAGCCCGTCGTTGGGGTTTCTTTGAACTCTGCCGGAGCAAAACAGTTTGGAAATATCACTACAAAATATACCGGCGAAAGACTGGCCATTATACTCGATAACAACGTTATTTCCGCTCCGGTTATAGAAGAGCCTATACTCGGCGGAAACGCGTCTATTTCCGGACGCTTTACCATGGCGCAGGCAAACAATCTCGCAATCGCTCTCCGTTCCGGCGCATTGCCGGCTCCCGTAAAAATAATACAGAATAATACGGTAGGTCCTACCCTTGGAGCAGACTCGATACACGACGGAATACTTGCCGCAATAGTAGGCACTATTCTCGTTATCGGTTTTATGATATTTTATTACAAACTTTCCGGTTTAATCGCGGATTTCGCCCTCATAGAAAACGTCCTGTTCCTTATGGCGGCGCTTTCACTGTTCGGAGCAACGCTCACGCTTCCGGGCATTGCCGGAATTATTTTGACCATAGGTATGTCCGTTGACTCCAATGTCCTTATTTTTGAAAGGATACGGGAAGAACTCAGAGAAGGAAAGCCTGTCGTCATAGCCGTAGAAAACGGATACAATAAAGCCTTTTTTACTATTTTGGATTCACACGTTACGGCTCTTATTACCGCGGCGGTTCTTTTTTATTTCGGTTCAGGACCCGTAAAGGGTTTTGCCGTAACGCTGTCTTTGGGCATAATGATTAACCTGTTCACTTCTTTAGTCGGCACGAAGGTTATATTCGATATGATATCAAACAAAAAAGAACTTAATAAGTTAAGTATTTAACATAAATACGGAGTCGAAAATTGGAATTCATTAAAAACACGCATTATAATTTTATAGCTAAAAGAAAATATTCGTTCGTCTTATCGTCCATTCTGGTAATATTCGGTATAATCGAAATTATAACGATGATAGCCGGAACGGCTAAGATAGGAATAGATTTTACCGGCGGACTGTCTATGGAACTGGCGTTTAAACATAAAATTTCTATATCTTCCGTCCGAAAAATACTGATACCTGCGGGGTTCAAAGACGTAAAATTAGTCAAAATTAAAGGCAAAAACGATATTATAATCCAAACCAAAGCGGCGGCGAAAGATTTGAACGCTTATACCGCCGAAATTAAGCAGGTCATTAAAAAATCCTTCGAAAAAAACCCGCCCAAAGTGGTCAGCAGTGAAATGATAGGACCGTCCGTAGGAAAAAAACTTTCGAGAGACGCCGTTATCGCTATTATCATATCTATTATTGCAATAATCCTGTATATCACATGGCGGTTCGAATTCAGATTCGGCCTTGCGGCGGCCATAGGTCTTGCCCACGACGTGCTCGCCCTGCTCGGAGTAATTTTTATATTTCAAAAGGAGATAACGCTTCTGGTTATCACCGCCGTTTTAACAGTGGCGGGATATTCGCTTACCGATAAAGTCGTCGTTTTCGACAGAATCAGGGAAAATTTGAAAACCGAAACGGAAAAAAGCAAACATATCGATTTAAAAGGTCTCGTAAATATAAGCATCAACGAGGTTCTAACAAGAACCGTGGTTACGTCGCTTACGGTCATACTTGTCGTGTTATCGTTATTTTTCCTCGGAGGCATAGTTTTGCACGGCTTCGCCTTTACTTTATTGTTCGGGGTATTGATAGGAACCTACTCCTCGATATTTATAGCAAGCCCTATTATGGTTATTTTAAATGAGAAGCACTATAAATAAATTAAGTATTTGAAAAGTGCATATAAATTTAAAATCAAAATATGGAAAAAGAATATGTTCACCAATATTTAAAAGAACGTCTTCCCGTATATTTCAATAATACCGCTTCATCCCTTATTTTAAAAAGAATACTTTCGCAGTTAAATTTCGACCCTTTTTACTCCGATATTTTTACGGACGACGGCAGAACCACTTTGGGCTGTTTTATAGACAACTACCTGAATCCCTCCCTTAAATGCCTAAACGACCCCTTTCTTATATCCGATATGGAAAAAGCCGTAATCCGCATATCTAAGGCTATTTTTGACGACGAATCAATCTGCATATACGGGGACTACGACGTGGACGGAATCACGGCGACATCTTTTCTTGTTTCCTTTTTAAGGGAATTAAAAAAAATTATAAAACCGGAGCAAAACAGCGGTGACGATAACGGCGGCTCTTCTATTTTTTATAAATTGCCGGATAGGATAAAAGACGGCTACGGGCTGGGAATAGAACCTATTAATGAAATTTACGATTTTATAAACGAAAGCGGCCTAAAGCCGCTGTCCCTGATGATAACCGTGGATTTAGGCATTACGGGAATCAAGGAAGTTTCGCATGCAAATTCCAAAAATATCGACGTAATAATATGCGACCACCATGAGGTTCCGCTAAACGGAGAAATAGAGACTTTGCCGGACGCTTTTGCAATACTTAATCCTAAACGCAAAGGCGATAAATTCCCGTTTAAATTTTTGCCCGGGGTAGGCATTGCGTTTAATCTCGGCATCGCCCTGAGAAAACATTTAGTGAAAGAAGGTCTGCTGGCTGAATATCCTAACCTTAAGGATTATTTAGATATCGTATGCCTCGGCATTGTAGCCGATATAGTTCCCATGTACGGCGACAATAGGACGCTTACCCGTTACGGCCTTCAAATACTTAATGCCGGCCGCAGACCCGGCATAAAAGAACTAAGGCGCATCTGCGGACTGCATTTCGATAACGTCAACGAATCCGATATAGCATGGAAAATAGCGCCGAAAATAAACGCCGCCGGCAGAGTCGGCAACCCCGCCGTAGCCGTAGAACTTTTAACTCAAAAAGACCCTAAAACGGCTTTCGGCCTTGCTCAGGAACTGGAAGCGTTCAATAGAAAAAGACAGCTGCTTGAAGACGCATGCTTTAACGATGCAATCAGTCTCATTAAAGAAAAAACGGGCAGCGAAGAAACCTTGCCGGTTATTATATTAAAGGGAGAGTCCTGGCATCCGGGCGTAATAGGAATAGTATCCTCGAAATTATCCGATTATTTGCAAAAGCCGGTTCTGCTTCTTACGGGATTTAAAGAGCATGTTTATATAGGTTCCGCAAGGTCATGCGGCAATATCGACATATACGCTTTCTTAAAAAATTACGAGTCTTTTTTTTCTAAATTCGGCGGACATAAAATGGCTTGCGGATTAACCGTCCGAAAAGGTGAAGAGATAGACAATTTTATATCCGCTGTTTTAAAAGACTACGGTTCGACAAAAAAAAATATTTCGCCTAACATCGCGCCGGAGGAAGAACGGACGGACGCGAAACCGCCTGTCAGGGTCGAAGTCTCGGAAGCGGACTACGATGAAGAAATTAATTTAGACTCTCTATCGGATAAGGAACTTTCCGAAATTATAAAATTAATATCTCCATGCGGACCGCTTAACGAAAAACCTAAGTTTTTAATTAGAAATATCACTCTTTTAGATATAAACAGGCGCGAATTTAAAAATAAAACCCCGAAAAAAAATAATGCGGTTAATTGTTATTTTACTTTAAACATAGCGGGATCTTCCCCGTCCGGAGAGGACAGCGAAATAAAGCATAAGGCGATGATGTTCAACAGGCGCGGGGCTATAGAAAATATTTTAGGATTGGATGATTTAGGCAAAAATAAAATTAACGTTGACGGAATTATATTCGAATTTTTTAACGGCTATATAAAAATTCTGAATTTTATATAATACCGAATCCGGCAGTTATAAAACCTATGAAGACCTTTACCGCCGTAGAAATTGATTACAACCACTTTAAGATACTCGAGATCTGCAAAAAAAAGCGCGGCTATTTCTTGAACAATTTCGTAAACGTAACGGTTGCCGGTTTAGATTACCGAAATATAAACTCGGTATCTCTCAATTTAAATAAAATTATGAATGAAAATAAGGTCGGCAGAAAAAACATAATAACGTCCATTGACGGCAACTCTGTTTACAGCTTTAATTTTATTTTACCGAATATGCCGGAACACGACCTTAAAATTGCCGTCGAATACGAACTCAAAAAACTTCTTCCTTTTCCGATATCTCAGTGCGTATTTGATTATATATATATCGAAAAAACGGACGAATCAGGAAACAGGATGCTAAACATTACTGCATTTGCCTCAAAAGAGGAGGATATAAACAATTTCAAAGAAATATTCGACAGGGCAGGAATCAAAATAAAATCGATAGAATGTAAAACCGTATCGATTTATAACAATATAAGATATATAAACAAAAACGGAACAGGGCATCTTCTGCTTTGCGACATAGGCGATAAATCTATAAAAATCGTCATAGTATTAAATAATGCGGTTAATTTTGAAAGAACTATCGACGGATTAAGTTTAAAGAATCAAAATTACGATGAAACTTCAAGCCTTATAGCCGACGAATTAAAAAGAACGATAGATTTCTATTTTGCCGGAAAATCTTTGCCTCCGATAGACGGAGTTATTCTAACCGGCATCTTTTCAGGCAAAAGCGGGTTCGACGCAAAGATTTCGGAGGCGACGGCTTTTAGGGCTTATTCGGTTTCCGTACTGAATCTGATAGGTTCGGAAAAATATTCATTTTATCTATCCAAAAAATTAAAAAGTCATAATATAGACGAAGATTACGAGTTTTTCAAGCCGTTGGAAGAAATGTGGACTACATTCGGACTGATTATTAATAGATGAATAGAAGAATAAATTAATAAATGAAAAATAAGAATTTGGAAAAGACAAGGATTAATTTATTGCCCGTTAGAGACAGGAACCGCCTTGCAAAAAGCAAAAAAAGACTCGTAATTTCTTCTTTAATTATAGCTTATTTAATATTTATTTTTTTACTGGACTTAGCATACGTTCTCAATAACAATTATAAAAAAACTTATTTATCGCAATTAAACCAGCGGTTAACTATGCTCAAGACAAAAAACATTTTAAACGAAACTTTTGAATCTGCGATAGATAAAAGAAAAATTCTTCTGGAAGCGATACAAAAAAAGATAGCGGTCATAGACTCCCTTAAAAAACTTAAGACGGCATGGAATAAAAAGATAAGCGAGATGGTTGCGGCATCTCCCAACGGGGTATGGATGAGCGGATTATCCCTTGAAAAAGGGATTATTGCCATAAACGGAAACAGCGTATCGTTATCCGGAATTTCAACCTATATAAACAATCTTAAAAATACTGGATTGTTTACAAAAATAGTGCTTACGGAGGCACGCAGAAAGATTATAGGCGGAAATACTTTTTATTCTTTTAACTTAAAAGCCGTTTTAAATATCCGGAATATTAGCTTTAATAATAAAAAATGAGACTGTTCGAAGAGATAAAAAAAATACCGGTATATTTAAGGACAAATAAGATAGCCGTCGTTATACTTATGGCTTTTGTTTTTCTTTATTTAATAAATCAGGATATATTTTTAAACGCCGTAGAGAAAAATATATCCGAAAAAAATGCGGCCATACTAAAAATAAAAAACCGGATGAATGCGATAAAGAACACCGCAGTATCTCTTTCGCGTGAAAAAAATAGTTTATACGGCCTTAAAAATCAGATTGCAGCATTGAAATTAAAATTAAAAAACGAAGAAATTATGCTTCCTAAGACGTTTATGGTTGCAAATTTAATTAAAAATATCGCCCTGAATAAACCTGCCGATAATTTTGCCATAGAAAATATAAATTTCGGAAAACCGGTCAAGTATGGAGGGGTGATGGCTCTGCCGGTAAGTATTTCTATAACGGGGGGCTTTAATAAAACGATAGAATTTATTAAAAATATAAACTCTATGAAAAGAATTTTTACGATAAACTATGTCTCTATTAAAGCAAGCAAAAAATCGTTTCCGGATATTAAAGCCGATATAAAAGGGTTCGTCTTTTCTATGAACGGCTAGTTATTAACTGCTGCGACGGCGGCGGGCGGTTTCTTTTTAAATTTCCATATCAGAGAAGATATAAAAATACTTATCTCATACATCGAATAAAGCGGCACCGCTATAAAAAACATGGTGACTATATCGGCATGAAAAGCGGCAATGATAAGGCTTATTATCAGGGCATACTTTCTATATTTCTTTAAAAACCCCGGCTTTAATATGCCTGCAAACGAAAAAAGAGCCGACACTAACGGCAGTTCGAATATCAAACCGAATATGAGTCCGAGCCTGAGCGCGAAATCAATATAATGAGTCAAATTTATCAGGGGCGACAGATTCGGACTCTGATAACTCAAAGAAAAATTGATAACGGCGGGCCATATGTAAAAAACCATAAAAATTACGCCCGAAACAAAAAACAGCGTCCCGAAAAACAAAAAGGGCAGTAAATACATCCTTTCTTTTTTTAAAAGACCGGGTTTTATAAACTGCCAGAACTGAAATAATATGAATGGAAGGGCGAACATAAACCCGAGAATAAGGGATACTTTTACCTGCATAAAAAACGGCTCTAAGGGCTTTGAGTAATGCAGAATGTGCTTTACGAATTTTTTCGGGGTTTTGTTAAGACCGAACGCATAATAAACCGAGGGGGTTTCTTCTTTTATAACATTTTTTGCGTATCCGGAAAAATAAGTAATATATGTCGGCTTTTCCAACGGGGTTTCTATAAGATTTATCGCTTTATAGGAAAGCCGCCACGAAAAACCCATACATACGACGAGCGCTATAAATATATAAAATATCCTCTTTCTTAATTCCGAAAAATGCTCTAAAAAGGCCATTCTGCCTTCTTCTTTTACGCTTTTCCCATTTTGTTCTTTTTTTTTAACGCTCATTTAAGTTTATTTTGTTTAATCCGCTAATTTACTATTTTTGGAGAAATAAACACCATTAACTGCTCTTTGGAAACGCTTCTCTGCCTTGACGAAAAAAGATAGCCTATTACCGGCAGGGTCGATAAAATAGGAATTCCGTTATTGGAATGAGATTTATCGGTATATAAAATGCCTCCGATAACTAAAGTAGAATTGTTTTTAACCATAACCGTGGTCGAAACGCTTTTGTTATTCACCGAAGGAAATCCGTTAACTTCCTGTCCAAAATCGGGCTGTGAATTTGTAACGTTTATATTCAGCATAATGGAGTTTTTGCTTTCGACGATAGGAGTAACTGTCAGCGTAAGTCCCAGCGTAATAGTCTGAAGAGACGACGTGACCGGTTCCTGCGTTATGACGGTAGTGCCTCCGGACGCCGTTCCGGTTCCGCTTGAAGGTGTTGAAGATGAAGAGCCGCCTGATGCCGTATATGCGACATAATATAATGTAACCCCTGAATTTATGGTTGCCGCCTGACCGCTTATAACCGAAACGCTCGGGGATGCTATAACCTTGTCCCAGCCTAACTGCTGTCCTAAAGAAAGCTGGGCGGAAAGTATTCCAAAATTCTGCCATGCCGTTCCGACGCTTAAGTTCAGGGTATTTGAGCCTGCGGTTGACGTGGTAGCCCCGCTAAAGCCGGTAGGAAAAGTAGAGGTAGATATTATAGTGTTGTTATTATTGGGCGAAAAAGACCATGCTATGCCAAGATTTCTGACAAAATTATCCGTTACATCGACTATCCTTGCGTTTAAAAGGACGACTCTTTTTTTTACGTCTATTTTTTTAATAATATTTTTAATTTTTTTTATGTTTGAAGGAATATCGTAAACGAATATCGAATTGCCGTGGGGAGAGGCGTAAGCCTTTGCCCCCGTCGGCAAAACAGGCGTCAAATCCGTAAGAACGTTTTTAGCCTGAATGTATTTTAGATTTATCTTGTAATAGATATAACTGTTTTTAAGCGATGAACGGGGGCCTATTAGCAGAATCCCGTTGTTCACGCTGTAGCCCAAATTTCCGGCTCTTAAAATAATCAATAGAGCATTCGGCAGAGGTATGTTTCTTATGTGCAGAGTCGCGCTTCCGTTTACCGAACTGCTTAAAACATAGTTCAGCCTGAATTCATGGCATATTCCTATTATTAAAGGTCTGAGCGGGATATCGTTTCCTTCGATAGTAATTTTTTTGTCCGGCAGTTTAATCCCGCCTATAAAACCGAAATCCGAAGAACCGGAGGAGGAGGAAGCGCCGCTTATTCGCGCTTTAAAAGCACGGGCGTTTTCGGTTTGACCAAAAAAAATAAAAAAAGAAATAAGGATAAACAACAGCGGGGAAATATAAAAAATAGCGGAATATCTGGACTTAAAAATCATAAGTTTATTGTTTATTATTTTTTAAATCCTTCAAATTTGGAGAGTATAAGTTTAACTATTTTTCCATTTTTAAGTTTAATTATTACGGCTTGCCGTGTAATTCCCACGACGGTTTTTTCCATAATCTTAGAACCGGCGTAATAAGGGTTACCGTTAATAATCGCAATGTTTTTATCCGGGTCGGAACCGCTCACGATAGCCTGAAGGTTAAGACCGTTCAAAGGATTTTCGCTAAAATTCTTATATTGTTTTACCTTAAAAGGCGATATAAACGGATTTTTCAATCCGAAACAGACGTCTGAATTTAATAATTGAGGTAAAATAATAAAAAAGATAATTAAGGCAGATATATAAATAAATTTCCTTTTCATTATTGTCGGCGTTCATTTTTCGGCAAGGGGCGGATAAAAATCCGTCCCCTTAATCTTAATATAATTAATGCGGTCTGTATGCCCCAAAATTTATTTTCTTACTATCCAAGATTACGCGGATTATGATTTCTGGACATAAAATTTAAACTTTCCGCCCTCTTCCGAAGAATCCAGAAGCTTATTTCCCGTCCTGTTGCACCAAGCCGTCATATCGTTTTTAGAACCGGGGTCGGTTGAAATTACCTCCAGAACCTGTCCTGAAGTCATCGTGTCGATTTCTTTTTTTGTCTTAACTATAGGCAAGGGACACGATAAACCGCTTGCGTCAAGTGTTTTGTTAGGGGTTACTGCCATAATGTTGCCTCCTCGTTAAATAGATTAAATAGAATAGTGTTATATATCTTCTTTAAATCTTATTTTAGCTTATTACTTCGCTGTCAAAAAGTCAATAGAAAAAAGAAGGTCTGTTTTATATTGTCTTTCCTGATTGCTATCTGATATAATACAGCGTATGAATTTCAGCATACTTATATTTATAGCCGTATTTTCGGTTGCGATAGTCGAACTCAGCGAGGTTGCCGCAATAGTTTTCGTGGTCGGAGAAGATGTGGGGCTCTCCAGCGCCTTAGCCGGAGGTTTAATAGGATTCATCGGCACTCTTATAATTCTTTTTACGGGCGGCATAGCTCTGATTAAAACCGTTCCCATATTAACGGTAAAATTAATAATAGCCTTTATACTCCTGTCTGTAGGCATTTACTTCTCTTATAAACTAATCAGTTTTATATTTTATCTTACGCCTTTTTCACAAAAAATAGGCGAAAAACCGCTTTTCAAAAAGGCGGAAACGGCCGTCATAAAACATCAAAAATGTTCATTCAGGCATTTCATCGTCGCTTTAAACGCCGTAATAATAGAAGCTTTCGAAGTAGCGGTAGTGGCCGTTCCGCTTGCTATTACCGAGAACCAGTGGCTTTCCGTAATTTCCGCTCTTATCGTCAGTTCCCTTATTATTTTAATGCTGTCGATTTATTTAAGAAAATATTTCAAAAAAATACCTTCGCACTGGATTAAAGGAATAGCGGCGGTGCTGCTTCTTAGTTTTGGAATATACTGGGGTTCTCAGGGCTTAAAAATAAACATAGAAGACGATGATTTAGCCTTAATTATGCCTGCCATAGCATTACTGCTATTCGCCGTATCGTTAATTTTCGATAAAATAGGATACCGCATCAAAAACAAGAAGAAAATTTAAATCCCGATTTATTTATTAACTGTATTACCCGGCTGTTTGCCGCTATTGTTATGCTTGGACGGAAAGTTTAGCGTTACTACCTGTTTTTCGGTGCCGGGCTTTCCGATATCTTTTCCGTTATAATTTAAAATAATGCCTCCGGCATTACCTATCTTAATCCTTAATCTTTCTTTTGCTTTCCAGACTTCCTTGTCTCCCGCATAAAGCATAGAAGTCACGGTGCTTCCGCCGTCTATTTTAACGGCGACCCATGTTCTTTTAATTACCTGTCCTTTTAAAACTGCGGCATAATTAGTTTTGGGGATTTTTACGGGCTTGCCGTTTACGGACGGACGCCCCTCCGAAACTAAAGATTTAACCGGCGATTTAACCGGCGATTGAAACGGCAGCGCTATATGGATTCTCGGAGCGGTTTTAATATATTTGTAAACCTTAATTATTGCATACGATAAGATTACAACAAGGATGCCCGCAAAAACTATGGCTAAAATTCTTTTTTTAAAATCCTCGGACTTTCGTATTTCTTCTTTAAATCTTTTTCCTACTATATCTTCTATATGCTTGCCCTTAAAATTTTCACCCGCCTCGGATTCCAGCAGGGCGGCAGCCTTTGTATCGTCCGCTTTGACCGTTTTTGCAAGAAGTTTTACGTAACCCTTAAGCAGTTGAGGCGAAGAAAACATGGAAAAGTCGCCGTTTTCAATAGATTCGATATACTGGGCTCTGATTTTTGTAATTAGGGAAACTTCATCAACGGTAAGCCCTATAGATTCCCTGCTGGTTCTGAGATATTCTCCAACCGTTTCCGGCGTTTCGCTATCCATAAAATATGCCCTATTTTGAATATAGCATTATTTTCTTCAGATAATTTAAAGACTTCGTTCCATATTTGTTCATTTTATTCTGTTCATATATGGAAGAAAATATTTTTTTAGCCTTACTATATCTTTTTCGGTTAAAATATATCACTCCCTCATAATATTTCGCGGGCGTAAAAAACATATCGAGTTTTATAACTTTTTTAAAGTTATGCAGACTTTTGTTTAAATTTCCTTTAATAAGGTAATACTTGCCGAGATAATAATACGTTAAAAAATATTTCTTATTAAGAAGTCTGGATATGGTTAATATTTTTTTTGCTTTTTCCGGCTTATTTTCCGCAAAATATATTTTTGCCAGCTGTGTATAGCTTTGGTACGGCCTGTTGTAGAAAGGATTCTTCAACGCTTTTTTCAGATATATTTTTGCGGGCGGGTAATTTTTTCTTTTTATGTAAATGATAGCTAAATTGTAATAGGCGTCAGAAAATTGCGGATTAATCATTACCGCTTTCTTGAAATTTTTTATGGCTTTGCCTTCTCTGGCGGTTTCCATATAAACCATTCCTATCGCATTGTAATTTTTTGCCGAATACGGATTTAAGGTCTTCGCTTTGATAAACTCCTGCATCGCTTTTATGAAATTTCCGTTCTGGTAAAAACCGACGCCGAGCCTGTAGTATAGGTTGGATTTAAGCCTATTCTTTTTAGGAACCTGCGACAGACCGCAACCAGATAATGCCGCAAAAACAACGGTTATAAGAAAAAATAAGCCGATAAACTTTAAGGTTTTAATTGTTTCCCTCATATTTTATAAAAGCTCCTCAAAATAAGTCATTTCCCTGAATTTTTTAAACCTGCCTTTAATTTCGTCGTTGTTTATAGACAGAAACCTGTTTACCGAAAAACCTTCGACGGCAAAAGACGCCATAATATTTCCGAATACAAGAGCTTTTTTAAGATTTTCGAACGTCATATCGCCGGTATTGTCGATATATCCTAAAAATCCGCCGGCAAAAGAATCCCCCGCGCCGGTAGGGTCTATTACGTTCTCTAACGGATAAGCAGGAACCATAAAGAATTTGTTTTCAAAAAACATCGTGGCTCCGTAAGCGCCTCTTTTTAAAATTAATATTTTGGCGCCTGATTTGAGAATGGCTTTGGCGCATAAAAAAATAGAGGACTCCCCCGTCAAAAGTCTTGCCTCGGATTCGTTTATAATAAATATATCGGTCAGTTCAATAACTTTCATGAGTTTTTCCTTTTTCCCTTCTATCCAGAAATTCATAGTATCGAGAGCGGTGAGCCTTGGAGCGCCCATCTGTTTTAATGCGTCAAACTGAATATCGGGGTCTATATTGGCAAGAAAAAGCATATCGTTTTTTGAGCTATGGGGGACTACCGGCTTAAAAAAAGAAAATACCCCGAGCTCGGTCATAAGAGTTTCAGGGTCGGACATATCGTATCCGTATCTGCCTTTCCACCTGAAAGTTTTCCCTTCTTCCGTCTTTATCCCCTTGACGTCTATCGACCTGTCCTTAAAAACGTTTAAATGCTTCCTGTCAAAATCGTTTCCCACCGTGCCTATAATTTTTACGTCCGTCAGAAACGACGCCGCCAGCGAAAAATAAGTTGCCGAACCTCCCAGAATATCTCCCGTTTTATCAAAAGGAGTTTCTATATTATCTATTGCGATAGAACCTATAACCGTAACCGCCATTCCGCCCTCCGTTTAATTATTTTCATCGTTATTTCTTGGTTACGGGAGACTGGACGCCGTAACCCTGTTTTGCGGCAAGATAACCGGTAGTGCCTGCAAGTCCGCCGACGAGCATAAGGGCGCACCCGCTTAAAAAATTTATTGCACCGAATAAAATCA
This sequence comes from bacterium, assembly GCA_021828445.1. Taxonomy (GTDB): domain Bacteria; phylum SZUA-79; class SZUA-79; order Acidulodesulfobacterales; family Acidulodesulfobacteraceae; genus Acidulodesulfobacterium_A. The sequence goes on along the minus strand of JAJZJD010000002.1, from coordinate 21,635 downwards.
GCGCAAGAGCTATAAGTTTTATTTTTTTCATTTAATCTTACCTCTCCTATTATTCAAATTTTATTAAATCTTAAGGTATTGAAATAAATATTTAAAATTAGTAGAATATAATAAATTTTACATACATTTTACTATAGATAATATTTTAAAATCAAATTAAATTAAAAAGGAAATTTATAATTATGCACAAAACAAGATATGCCCTTATATCCGTTTACGATAAAAAAGGAGTAACGGAACTGGCGACGCATCTGGAAATTGCCGGCTATACCGTAATAGCGACAGGCAATACATATAAATTTTTAAAGTCTGCCGGTATTACAAAATTAAAAAAAATAGACGAAATAACCGGCTTCCCCGAAATATTGGACGGAAGGGTAAAAACATTACATCCGGCTATTTTCGGCGGAATTTTGTCTATACGCGGCAATGAAAATCATAGAGACGATTTAATAAGAAACGACATAACCCCTATAGATTTCGTCATAGTAAATCTTTATCCTTTTAAAGAAATGAGGGACAAAGATATAACTTTCGACGAAAAACTTGAATTTATCGATATAGGCGGCGTGTCGCTGCTAAGAGCGGCGGCGAAAAATTTTAAAGACGTAACCGTAGTCATAGACCCGTCCTTTTATGAAGATATAATTTTATTTCTTAAAAATAAGCAGGAAATTCCGGTTGAAGTTAAAAAAATTTACGCATATGAAACCTTTAAACTTACCGCGGAATACGACGGAATGATAGCAGACTTTTTAAATCCGGATAAAAACGCCGGTTCGGCTATAGACGCCGCTTTTTATAGAAGCGAAACCGGAAAAGGGTTGAATTTTAACCTCAAAAAGTCATTCAATCTAAGATACGGGGAAAACCCGCACCAAAAAGCGGCTTTTTACGGAACGGGCGCATCTTCGCCTTTCGAAAAACTTTCAGGAAAAGATATATCGTATAATAATTTATTAGATATAGATTCAACTCTCGGCATCATTAAAGATTTTTACAAAAATCAAACAAACGGTTTTTTTTCCGCGATAATCAAACATACAAACCCCTGCGGTGCGGCGCTCAGCGATATTTCCTTGAAGGACGCCTTTCTGAAAGCCAGAAAAACGGACGAAATATCTTCTTACGGCGGGATAATAGGCTTTAATAAGAAATTAGACAAAGAAACCGCCGCCGAAATTAAACCTTTTTTCGTTGAAATAATTATAGCCCCTGAATATTCTAAAGAAGCGCTAAAAATATTAGAATCCAAAAAAAACACGATAATAATACGCTATAATGATGATTTTATGCGCCTGAACAACGAACGACTGTCTTTCAGGAGCGCTTCCGGCGGAATCCTCGTTCAGGAAAAAGACGACATCCCCGACATTACGTCCAATTTCAAAACCGTCACAAACATTGAAATGCCGGAACCGGTTTTAAACGACCTTATATTTGCTTGGAAAATCGCCAAACACGTCAAATCAAACGCTATAGTATATGCAAAAAACGGGGTGACCGCAGGCATAGGAGCGGGACAGATGTCGAGAATAGACAGCGCCGTCTTTGCCCGCGAAAAAATGAAAAATGCTTACGGGGAGATAAAAGGTTTTGTTATGGCGTCCGACGGCTTTTTCCCTTTTAAAGATTCCGTGGAATACGCGGCTGAAATAGGCGTAAACGGTATAATACAACCGGGAGGGTCTATAAGGGACGACGAAGTCATAGAGGCGGCAAATAAATTAAATATCCCTATGATTTTTACAAATATCAGACATTTTAAACATTAAAAAAATTAAAAATAAATATATGAAAATATTGGTCATAGGCTCCGGCGGCAGGGAAAACGCCATAGTCTCCGCTATCAAAAAATCAAAAAAAGAGACCGAAATATACTGCGCTCCCGGAAACGGGGGGACGGCGGAAATTGCGGTAAACGTTCCTATTAAGCAGGACGATATAAAGGGGCTTCTTTCTTTCGCCCTTGAAAACAAAATAGATTTAACCGTAGTAGGACCTGAAATTCCCCTGTCTCTGGGCATAGCCGATGAATTTACGGCGGCAGGATTACAAATATTCGGACCGGATAAAAAAGCGTCTCTCTTAGAGTCGTCAAAAAAATTCGCTAAAGATTTTCTCAGAAAATATAATATCAAAACTGCCGGATACGAATCGTTCATAAATTTTCAAGACGCCGAAAACTTCGTTAAACAAAAAAAACATCCATTAGTCATTAAGGCAAGCGGACTTGCCGCCGGAAAAGGGGTTTTTATCTCCGAAAATGCGGAAGAATCAAAAAAGATACTGGACTCTATTTTTAACGGAAAAATATTCGGAAAAAGCGGGGAAACCGTCGTAATAGAAGATTACATCGAAGGATTTGAACTGTCTTATATGATAGTCTCGGACGGAGCTTCCTATAAGCCGTTAATCACAAGCATGGATTACAAAAAAATCGGGGATGGGGATACCGGAGAAAATACCGGCGGCATGGGTGCCGTTACGCCAAATCCTTATGTTTCAGAAAACCTTGTAAATAAAATAAATAAAACGGTTATAGAACCGGCTCTAGAAGGGCTTAAAAAAGAGGGAATAAAATATAAAGGAATACTTTATGCCGGTCTTATGATTAAAGGCGATGAAATTTACGTTCTCGAATTCAACGTAAGGTTCGGAGACCCGGAAACGCAGGCCATACTTATAAGGCTCGAATCCGATATAATAGATTTGTTTTTAAGCGTAATAAACGAAAATTTAAAAGACTATAAATTAATTTTCGACGATAATAAATCAATATGCCTCGTTCTTGCTTCCGGCGGATATCCTAAGGATTATAAAACCGGATTAGAAATTTCGTCGAACGGACTCCAAAATTCCGGACGGACGGAAACCGCGGAATATGAAATTTTCCACGCCGGAACAAAAAAAATAAACGAAAAATACTTCACGGACGGCGGCAGGGTTTTAAATATCTGCGCAAAAGGAAAAGGGACTGAAATAGCCGATATAGTCTATGATATCGCAGAAAAAATTAATTTTGAAAATAAATACTGCAGGAAAGATATAGGGAAAATTTATGTCCGCCCATAAATTAAAACCGCAGGTGCTAATAAATCTCTCGGTAAGTATTTTTATGGGCGTTTTTGCCCAACTGCTGATGAAATACGGCATGATTAATTTAAAAAAAACCGCCGGATATCATAAGCATATCGTTTCTATTAATATTATAAAAATTTTATTTATTATTTTTACGGATAAATTTGTCGCCGCCGGAATAGTTCTATATTTAATATCGATGTTTTTCTGGATAAAGGTATTATCAAAAATAGACCTGTCCGTCGCATATCCGTTTGTGAGCATCGGCATAATTATAACCGTCATACTTGCCGCTTTAACGCTCGGAGAATCGGTTCCCCTTATGAGATGGTTTGGAATATTTATCACGCTCTGCGGAGTTTACGTTATAGTTTCGTCGCACAAAGAAACGCCGGAAAAATAAAAAATAAATAAAAATGATAAAAATTTACGATTTCGACGCTTTAAGCGATAAGGATTATAAAGATATCAAAAACCATTTGCAAACCTCCGGTATTATAATCTATCCGACGGAAACTTCTTACGCCGTAGGCGGAAATGCCTTAAACAACCGCGCCGTACAAAAAATTTACGATTTAAAGGGGCGGAATTTCAATAAACCGCTTCCCGTATTAGTTAAAGATTTGAATATGCTGGTAAATATCGCTGCGGTGGGCAGGCGGGAAGAAGACGTAATATCGAAATTTTGGCCCGGACCCCTTACGATTATTTTTAATTTAAAATCGAAAAAACATGCCGAAAATTATTTATTTGCCGCCGGTTCCGGATCGGTCGGCGCAAGAATTTCTCCGCACCCTTTTGCATCGAGACTCTTTGAAGAAATCGATTTCCCTCTGGTATCCACAAGCGCAAATACTTCCGGCAAAGAAAGTTTTTCGGATTTCAACGAATTAAACGAAAAATTTTTAAGCGGTCTATCCGGTACAAATATTTTAGCGGTAAACGCCGGTGAACTTGCCGGAGGCTCATCCACTATAATAAAAATAGGAAAAAAAGATATGGAAATAATCCGCGAAGGAGATAATAACGTTAAAAAAAGGCTGATATGTTCGATGAAAAATAAAGGATAAAC
>JAJZJD010000002.1:0-17382 GCA_021828445.1 bacterium | reverse complement strand
AGGAGAAATCGTATGGAAAAAAAATCGGATATTCTGGGAATAATAGGGGGCAGCGGGTTATATCAAATGGACGGGCTGAAAAACGTCAGCGAGAAATCGGTAAATACGCCGTTTGGAAACCCATCCGATAAGCTCGTATTCGGGGAAATAAACGGCAGAAAGCTGGTTTTTCTGCCCAGACACGGAAAAGGGCACAAAATACTCCCGTCCGAAATAAATTATGCCGCAAATATCTATGCATTGAAGGTTTCCGGGGTCAAAAAAGTAATTTCGGTCAGCGCCGTAGGAAGCCTCAAAAAAGAGATTAAGCCCGGGGATATGGTTATAGTTGACCAGTTTTTCGATTTTACCAAAAACAGAAAAAGCACTTTTTTCGGAAACGGCCTTGTAGCCCATGTTTCAATGGCGGAGCCGGTCTGCTCTTATCTGCGCAAAATAGTCGTGGATTCGTGTAAATCGCTTGATATTCCCTACCATAAAGGCGGCTCTTACTTGTGCATAGAAGGCCCCCAGTTTTCTACTAAAGCGGAGTCCCTTTTTTATAAGAATAACGGCTTCGACGTAATCGGCATGACTAACGCCACCGAAGCCAAGCTCGCAAGAGAAGCCGAGCTATGCTACGCCACGATAGCTATGGCGACGGATTACGACTGCTGGCACGAGGAAGAAGACAACGTAAACGCCGATATGATTATTAAGATTCTTCTGGAAAACGCCGAAAAAGCAAAAAATATCATTAAAGAGTCTATAGCCAAAATCGATTTCGCACACAATGAGTGCAGTGCGGAAAGAAACGGCGGGAACTTGTGCTCCTGCGGCTTCTCTCTGCAAAAGTCTGTCGTAACGGCAAAAAAAGACGTCCCCGAGGAAACGCTGAAAAAATTATCGATATTCAATTTATACGATTAATATAATAATAAAGAGGTTAATTTTATGGACGTTTTAATCTTAACAGGTTCTAAAAACGATTTGGGCGATATAGACGGCGCCGTTCAAATGCTTAAAAAATTTGGAATTTCTTATGAACTGCACATTTCATCAGCCCACAGAACTTTAAAAAGAACTGTCGAACTCGTCGAATCGGCGGAAAAAAAAGGCACAAAAGTAATAATCGCCGCCGCCGGCATGAGCGCCCATCTTCCGGGCGTTATTGCGGCGATGACTATTCTTCCCGTTATTGGCGTTCCGCTTAACGCTTCCGCGCTTAACGGATTGGACAGCCTTATGTCCATCGTCCAGATGCCGGGCGGAATACCTGTCGCGACAATGGCAATCGGCAAAAGCGGATGCGTTAACGCCGCCCTTTTAGCCGTATCTATTCTCGCCTTATCCGATGCGGCTCTGACCGAAAAATTAAAACGCTACAGAAAGGAAATGGCAGACTCGGTAATTCAAGCAGATAAAGAAATCAATAAAGAAAACTAGCGAATCAGTAGAAACAATTATTTCCTAATTTTAAATTTATATTTGCCATTAGATAGATTATAATATGTGGATACAATATAACATGTAAATTGGATGTAAAATTATCTAAATATGGCAAAAATTAAAGACTGGCCTAAATCCGACCGTCCAAGAGAAAAATTCCTCAAAAAGGGACCGGAAGCCCTTTCTAAAGCCGACCTTTTAGCGATAATACTCGGAAACGGAATAAAGGGGGAAAACGTTCAGGAACTTGCATCTCATATTATTAAAAAATACGGCAATAAATTCCTTGACGTTACAATAAATGAACTAAAAACAATCAATGGAATCGGTCAGGCAAAGGCTTTACAGATTGTTTCGGCAATTTCATTATTTAAAAGGTTTTATGAAGAAGATGCGCAGAGAGAAATTATTGTCCGTGATTACAAAGACGTTTTATCTCTGACTTACGATTTAAGAGATAAGAAAAAGGAATATTTGGTTTGTTTATACCTTAACGCAAAAAATATACTGATAAAAAAAGAAATTATAAGCATAGGCATCCTCGATAAGAGCTTAATTCACCCAAGAGAGGTTTTTAATCCGGCGATTCAATTAAATTCAGCCGGCATAATTATAGCGCATAATCATCCGACCGGAAATCCTCAGCCAAGTATAGAAGACGAAGAAGTAATGGAAAGGATTATTCAAGCCGGCGAATTAGTAGGAATCCCAATACTTGATTTTATAATAATAGGGGATAAGGATTACTACAGTTTTCATAAAAAAATAAGAAATTGCGGAAAAAGCAAGTCATATGACGGTTATGTTGCGGAAGGAGTCCAACTAACTTTATTCGATTTATTAGAGAGTAAAAAGACTAATGCTTTAACCAACGTTAGCAGCGTTGAAAAAAATAGTATCAACTTTAAGAATGCTGTTGAAGGAATTCATTTTACAAATACTTTAACGAAACCAAATACTCTTTCCGGTTATTTCCGAGCGCAGAATAGAAGATATCTTGGGAACAAATATAAATTGCTCGGATTTATCGAAGATATAGTATCAGAAAAATGCTGTGCAATAGAATCATTTTGCGATATTTTTGCAGGCACCGGCGTTGTCGGGGAAAGATTTAATAAGCCGGAGATTAAAATAATTTCTAACGATTTTCTTTTTAGCAACTATGTCTGCCTAGAAGCATTCTTGAACACAAGCATAATTTTCAATGATATTGCCGAAAAAATAGACTATTTAAATAGTTTAAAAGCGGATGAGGATAATTATTTTTCAATTAATTTTGGAAATACCTATTTTTCTTTAATAAATGCAAAAAAAATCGGGGCTGTTCGTGAAGAAATTGATAAAATCGCATCGAGCGAAGACGAAAAAAATATACTGCTATGTTCTTTAATATATGCTACCGATAAAATCGCCAACACGGTAGGGCATTACGATGCGTTTCGTAAAAATATGGATATGTTGCAACCGCTAAAACTTTTAATACCTTATATAAACTTTTCAAATAATGGCAACAACGAAATATATAAAAATGATGCAAATATATTAATTAGAAAAATCTCTTGCGATGTTCTTTATATAGATCCTCCGTACAATTCCCGTCAATACTCGGATGCCTATCATCTTTTGGAAAATTTAGCCGAATGGAAAAAACCAAAAGTTGAAGGGATTGCAAAAAAAATGGACAGGTCGTATATTAAAAGTTTATACTGCCTAAAAAATGCTGAATATTCATTTGAAGATTTAATTTTAAATGCGGATTGCAAGCATATTCTTGTGTCCTACAATAATACCGGCGGGTCAAAAGACGGACGTTCGAATGCAAGAATAAACGATGATAGAATAATACAAATTTTAGAAAACAAAGGAAAAGTCGAAATTTTTGAAAAGAAATTCAAGGCGTTTAGCGCAGGCAAAAGCGCCGATGACGGAAATATCGAGCGAATCTTTTATTGCAAGGTAAAATAAAAGTATAAATCTAAATCTATTTATGAAAATTATGAAAAAACCATGGTCTATTACTACGACCTTAAGGAACCCTGAAAGACTAAGGGATTTCCTAATTGTATTAAAGCAACTTGAAAATTGCAAATGGAACCTTGAAAATCAAAAAAAATATCAAATACTTCTCATTAAAGAAAGATTGTATGGTTACGGAAATAATCAATTCTACAAAGGAATATCTCAAGATAATATCGACTTAATCGACAATCCCCAAAAAGATATTTCTTTCGATAAAGCAGAAGAAATATTCGAATCCAAAAAGTATGAAGACTCTCCAATGAGAGGCAGACAATCTATAAACCCGCTAAAAAAATTCGGATTCGCAATAATAAAAAACGGAAAAATAGTTATTACCGATTTGGGAAGACTTTTTTTAGACGAAAAATTCGACATCGGGGAAATATTTTTTAAAAGTTTTTTAAAATGGCAAATTCCCAATCCTGAAAGTGACGACTACAGTTATGAAGAAGGATACAATATAAAACCTTTCATAGGAGTTTTACATCTTATCCGTAGTGTTAATGAGAAATATAGCGCGATAGGAAAAAGTGAAAAAGGTATCAGCAGGAGTGAATTCTCTTTATTCTGCCCTACCCTTATTAATTATAAAGATATAAACTCTTACGCGGAAAGAATTATTTCTCTTAGAAAAAAACTTGAGGGTAAAAGTAATCAGAAAAAAATAGATATTTTTAATCAATACCGGGGTGAATTTGCAACTGAATTCTTAGGAACTTCGAGTAACAAGGAAATAAACAAATTATTAAATAATCTTAAAGATTACGGCGACAACGCATTAAGATATTTTCGCCTTACGCGTTATATTTATATCAGGGGCGGAGGCTATTATATCGATTTGGAACCGAGAAGATCTATCGAAATCAAAAAATTATTGAATTTGGATAATGCTAAATCTCAAATTTTTGAATCCACAGAATATTACCATAACTATATCTCCGATAATTCTAAACCTGAATTACCATGGGAAAACATAAAAGAACTTTCCGAAATATCAAATAAATTATTAGAAGAAATAATACTGCTTGAAAAAAGATTAAAAATGCCTCTAAAATCATTTCCTGATTTAAAAAAATTGGACAAAGAAAACATTAAAAAACTTATCGACGATTTAAGGGCTTATAGAAGAGAACTTCAAGAAAAAGAAAATTATCTAAAATCACAGGAAGTCGAACAAATTAAAAAATATATTGAAGAATTAAAAAACATAAACAAGTTCGATAATAAATCTATTTTACTTGAAAAACTTATCTCCCTCGGACTCAACGCTTTAAATGATGCGATAGAAATAAAACCGAATTATCCGGTAGGAGACGATAACGAACCGACCTTTACCGCACCAGGAAATATGCCCGATATTGAATGTTTTTATGGGCAATACAATGCGGTCTGCGAGGTTACAATGTTAACTGGGCGTAATCAATGGTATTACGAAGGACAGCCGGTAATGAGGCATCTGCGGGATTTTGAAAATAAACATAATGATAAAAACACTTTTTGTTTATTTATCGCCCCAAAAATACATCGTGATACGATAAACACTTTCTGGATGGCAATAAAATATGAATATGAAGGTAAAAAACAAAGAATTATTCCTCTATCCATAGATAATTTTATAGAACTTTTAAAAATACTAATCGAAATTAAGCAAAACGGAAATTTTTTGAAACACGATGAACTCTTTCGTTTATATAGCAATGTCTTGGAAAAATCAGAAACTATGTCCAATTCGGACCAATGGCTTAAAGATATTCCGAAAATCTTTACTTCTTGGAAAAAAAGCCTTAATTTAACTTAGACATTTATGAAACTTAATATAATTTACAACGGCGACTGTATAGAGATTTTAAGCGGCGCTATAGAAGAAAATTCAATAGACCTTATTTTTGCCGACCCACCTTATAATTTATCTGGCAATGCTTTAAAATGGATTGGAAACAAAACGGGCGGGGACTGGAATATGGTCAATGAAAATTGGGATAAGATTCCTGATGTGGAATATTTAAGATTTACTGAAAATTGGATTAAAGGTTGTTATAAGGTTTTAAAGAAGTCCGGCTCGATTTACGTTGCTTCCAGTTATCACAATTTAGCAGAAATTATAATGGCTTTAAAACAACTTAAATTTAAGATTAACAATATCATTACTTGGTATAAAACCAACGCGATGCCGAATATGACTAAAAGGGTATTTACGCATTCAACCGAATTTGTAGTCTGGGCAGTTAAAGGTCCTGGCTGGACATTTAATTACGAAATAGCAAAAGAAATAAATCCCGAAAAACAAAAAGACGGAAAGATAAAACAAATGCGGGATTTATGGGAGATGCCGCTTGTTCAAGGCAAAGAACGCGTTAGAAGTATAGATGGAAAAGCTTTGCATCCTACCCAGAAACCCGAAGAAATGCTGAAAAGAATTATTCTTACCTGTTCTAATGAAGGAGATACGATTTTAGACCCTTTCATGGGAAGCGGAACTACCGCAATTGTTGCCCAAAGATTCGGTCGAAAATGGATTGGAATAGAAAAAGAAAAAAAATATGTCGAAATTGCCGAAAAACGTCTCGGCATTAAAAGATAACGATTAATAATTTGACTATAAATAAAATTAAGGAGCCGTAAAAATGAAAAATATAATAGAAAAAAGATTTGCGGAGGCAAAAGCGCTCTTAGAACTTACATCTAATAATGCCAAAATTTTAAGAACCGTAGAGGAAATATCTAAGACTATTATTTCGGCATATAATAACGGCGGAAAGGTTTTTATCGCCGGAAACGGCGGGTCGGCGGCGGACGCCCAGCACATTGCGGCTGAACTTGTTTCGAGGTTTTACAAAGAAAGAAAAGCGCTTGCCGCCGAAAGCCTTACGGTAAATACGTCAAATCTCACGGCTATAGCCAACGATTATGATTTTTCGGCAGTTTTTTCGCGTCAGCTCGAAGCAAACGCAAGAAAAGGCGACGTCTTCTGGGGAATATCGACGTCCGGCAACTCTAAAAATATTTTATCGGCCATTCATACCGCAAAAAATATCGGCATGAAAATAATCGGTTTTACGGGCGAAGCCGGCGGTAAAATGGCGGAGCCGAAAATGTGCGACCTGCTTATTAGAATTCCGTCTAAAGACACGCCTAGAATTCAGGAAAATCACATTTTAATGGCCCATATTATCTGCGAAATAGTCGAAAACAGCCTGTTTAACAAAGCTTAGAATATATATATATCTTTTGATAATTCACTAAATTAATTTCATTTCTTCTAAAATTGCGAAGGCTTCTCACGTCTTGTTTGTCCATTATAAGTAGTTCTATATTTTGAATAGCTTATGAATAACTTTTTTTTCGTCCTAGTTAACGCAACATAACAATTTCTTCTTTCTTCTTCAAGCATTCTCATAGTATTATTTAAGTTTATTAAAAATTTACATTTAATCTTGTTCCTAAAACATATTTTCTAGGAATAGTTAGAATCGAAAAATTTTGTTTTCTCTGTTTATTTTTTTTATTCATATTATTATTTTCATTTTTTATCCTAACAACGTAACTCGAACCAAGATTTAATAATACTAAAAACTTACACATAGTAGATTTGACGCCAATATAACAATAAGGATTTATAATACTTCTTATTAATTTGATTTGAATTTGTTTTTTATTTTCATTTTTTAAACTATTCAGATAATCTTTGAACAAAATTTTATTGAATTTTATCGTAAATAGTTTTTCTATATTGGTTTTTTTATATTTTTTAGGTAAAACTAATTTAAAGAACTTAGGTTTCTCATTTTTTTTATATGGATATTCGGCAAAATAATATTTTTTATTTTTGCTCAAATTCGTTAACCTAAAATCGCATTCATAATTCGATTGCTTTTTATTGTTGGTTTTATATTTAATATACCTGCAATTTAATTCGTTTAATATAACCAAATTAGAATTTGAAAAATATTTTCGTTTAATTTTATTAAAATAGTTGTTCTTTATTACGATTTGAGAATAATATGAACCAATATGTACTGTTTTAAAAGTACTATGTAAATTTCGGTCGCGACTGGACACCCGTTTCGGTTTTGACTGGACACCCATTTCGGAAATTACTGGACACCGTAATTCAGTAAAAATGTTCCGATATTTCAGGAATGTTTTTACCGGCAGGAACTAATTTTACGCGCCGGTTAATCCCTTTTTTATAGTAAACTTTCTCCTTAAACTAATTTTAAGGAGAAAGGATGAAAAGAAAAAGGAAACTGGACATGCGAACGGTAAAAGAAATCATCAGGTTATTTAATTCGGGCTTAAGCAACAGAAAAATAGCCCTGTCCTGCAACATCTCCCCGACAACCGTAAGCTTTTACATTAACCGCTTTAAATCCTCCGGCACAACTTACGGCGCATTTATATCTTTAACCGACGAAGAGATTAAAGCCCTGTTCCTGCCGGAAGCGCCGAAGCCGTTAAGGCCGCTCCCCGATATGGAATATATCCATTCCGAACTTAAAAGGAAAGGGGTCACCCTTTATCTTTTATGGGAGGAATATATGATGAATAATCCTGCCGGCTACCGCTATACCCAGTTCTGCTGCCATTACGGCAGATGGAAAAAGACTCTAAATCCGGTTATGAGGTTTAACCATAAGATGGGAGAAAAGGTATTCGTGGATTTTTCCGGATTTAAACCGAAAATAAAAAACCCCGTAACCGGAGAAATAACCGAAGTAGAACTCTTTGTCGGCGTCTTGGGCGCAAGCAGTTATACTTTCGCATACGCCGTCACATGCCAGAGCTTGGAGAGTTGGATAAACTGCCATATTAAAATGTTTGAGTTCTTCGGCGGTGTCCCCGCCGCAATAGTCCCCGACAACCTTAAGTCAGGGGTTACCAGGGCTAACTATTACGACCCGGAGATAAACCCGACGTATCTGGAGATGTCACTGCATTACGACACGGTTATAATACCCGCAAGACCTTGTAAACCGAAAGATAAGCCCAAGGCGGAAAATGGAGTGCTCAACTCCCAAAGAAGAATACTTGCCCCGTTAAGGGATAAAACGTTTTTTAGTATAGAAGAGTTAAATTTAGCTATAGCCGCAGAATTAAAAGATTATAACGACAGGCCTATGCAGAAGATTTTAAAATCAAGAACCGAGCTTTTTAAGGAAGAAAAACTTCATTTAAAGCCCCTCCCGGAAAGATACGAACTATCTTTCTGGAAGAGGGCTAAGGTCGGCATAGATTACCACGTGGATGTTAACGGCACCCACTACAGCGTCCCCTATCAACTTATACACAGGGACGTGGATATATGCTATAACCACGAATTAATTAAAATATACCATAATTCAAAAATAATTGCTTCCCACGAAAGAAGTTTTACTAAATCTTATTTCGTTACCTCCCCGGAACATATGCCTGCCTCCCACCGCGGCATTTTTATAACGCCCGAAAAGATAATGGAAGAATCGTTAAAAATAGGATCCAATACCGCCCTATTAATAGAAAAGATAATGGAGGACAGGAGAAGCCCCGAATCTTCCTTAAGGTCGGCATTGGGCATAATAAGGCTTAACGGAAAATATCCCGCCGCCCGCGTGGAAGCCGCGTGCGGAAAAGCCCTTAATTTTAGCTTATACAGATACAGGAACGTAAAGAACATTTTAGACAAAAATCTCGAGAACGACTTTATAGAAAACAAATTAGAAAATAAAATAGCGCACGAAAATATCCGCGGCGCCGAATATTACAAGGGGGAACTATGCTGAAAGAAAAACTTCTATCTTTAAAACTCTACGGAATGGCAAAATCGCTGGAGGAAAAACCACTAGACTTCGAAGAAGGCTTAAACCTTCTTTTAGACAAAGAAATAGCCTTCCGGCAGGACAAACAGCTCAGGATGCTTCTTTTGAAAGCCAAATTAAAATACTCCAATGCCTGCGTAGAGGAAATAGACTTTAAGGCCGACAGGGGGCTCGGTAAGTCCCAGATTACAGAGCTGTCTTCCAACGGCTGGATAAAGAAAAGCAGGAATATTATCTTAACCGGCCCCACCGGCGCCGGAAAGACATATTTAGCCTGCGCGCTGGGCAACTCGGCATGCAGAAACGGAATATCCGCCAGATACATAAGGCTGCCGAGATTACTCTCGGAGATGAAAATATCGAGAGCAGACGGCAGTTATCTTAAATTACTGAATAAATTATCAAAGGTAAGGCTTCTTATAATAGACGACTGGGGCATTAATTTATTGGACGAAATGCAAAGAAGGGACCTCTTGGAAATCTTCGAGGACAGGCATCAGCTTCGTTCCACGATTATCACCGCGCAGGTTCCTGTGGACAAGTGGCACGAGGTAATAGGCGAGCCTACAATAGCGGACGCCATATTAGACAGGATAGTGCATAATGCGTACCAGATAAAGCTCACTGGCGAATCGATGAGGAAGAAAATGTCCGGGAAATCTTAAACGGCGTTTTTTACAGGAGGGGTACCCTCCTGTAATCCATTTAAAGATATTTTCATTGACATAAAACTAACGATATTATATAAAAAATATAAAGGGATTAACCCGTCCAGTTAAAAACGAAAAAGCCGTCCAGTTAAACCGAAATACGCATATTCGGGTAGACCTAATACGTTGACTAAATCTTTTGCCTTTAAATATTCATCATTTTTGTTATTATTTTTAGAATTTTCATGAATTATCTGTTTAACGCGAGAAATTATTTTATTAATATTTTCAAAGACTTTATCTTGCGGGTATATATACCATAAACCTAATAGAGTTATATGATTATCTTTAAATAGCAATTTGTTGATTTTTGATTCGTCGAATCCTTTTGATTTAAATTCTTTTAAGCAGGTTTCAATCTTTTTTTTATAATCGTGAGAAGAACTTCCGCGGCAACTATAAATTCTCGAAACGATCTCTTCCAGCCAAAATTTTTCGTATTCGGTAATCTTAATATTTTTGAATTTAAATTCCATAAAATTTTATAACTTAAATTATTGAATATTAATATATATTATCATAAATATTAAAAATAACAATCTGACTTGTAATCGGCAAATACCCCCTGTCCATCAGGCGGTTAGGCGGTTATAAAGGATAAATTTATTCGTCATAATCCCTAAACCATCGCGTCGAACAGCGACGAATACAGCTTCATCGCATACATATCAGTCATTCCGCTGATATAGTCCGCGCACATAACTTGAAAACCGGCGTTTTCGTTTTTATATTTTTCGAAGCCGTCGTAAAATCCGAACTCATACATTTCCTGAAAGTCGTCGGGGTAAAGCTTGATATTCTTAATGTCGGAAAAAACGGAAAAAAGCTTTCTTATTATATTTTCGGCTTTATATCTATTTAGAAGTATTTCCCTGTTTTCCATAACGAGCCTGTAGGAAATCTGCTTTAAGGCGCTGATTTCGAGATTTACGCCGTTTTTCCATACAACGCCGTATTTATAGGAACCGTCGTCAAAATCTATCGGAACGTCTAAAATTAAACTGTTTTCTTTCGGCTTTAATTTAGATTTTGATTTCAGTTTTGCAATACCGTCCCGCCTTTCTTCCAGTTCTATATTTAAAATAAATTTCGAAATATAATTGGAAAAGAATTCTTTCAGGTCGGTTTTGACTTTAATGTGATACATAGTTTTATCGTTTATGCCGCATCCGTCCCCGCCGGTTTTAAATATATTATTAAGATTACTAAAAAAATTATCTACTTCTCTTGCTACTTTAGTTAAATCGTCTGCCGGAAGCCCGTATTCCCTGAGATATTTTTTAACTTTTAAATGCCCGCCTATGTCTATAAGTTTGGACTCTACTCCGTCTTCGATGTCGTGGGTGGCGTAAGCGATATCGTCGGCGGCGTTTAATATCTGGCATTCTATGCATCTCGAAAATTCAAAAAAATTCTCTTTCGCTTCTTTATTTTTCCGGTCGTTTAAAAACACGGAATATTTCTTTAGATAATTTATAAAATCTTTCCCGTGAAGTTTCTCGAGAATGAATATATCGTTATCGTATATAAAATGTTTATTTTTATCGGACAACGAATAGGGTATTTTATATTTTAGAATTCCGTCGATTGTTTTAACGGCAGGATTAATTCCGTATATTTTATTATTTTTTGAATCGTAAAATTTTTTTTCAAGAAAATTAAGTATTCTAATATTCTGGGCATTTGCCTCAAATCCGAATCTTCCGCCGGTCGCCTTTTTCAGTTCATCGTTTATAATGGATTCGCCGAGATGCCCGAATGGCGCATGTCCTATATCGTGCGCCAGAGAAACGGCTTCGACGAGGTCTATGTCTATATTCAAACCGTATTTTTTGTTTAAAATAGATGTTACCGCCCTTGCTATCTGCGATACTTCGAGGGAATGAGTAAGCCTCGTCCTGTAATAATCCAGCGTGAAAACTCCAAATACCTGCGTTTTATTTCTCATTCTCCTGAAGGCGCTTGAATGTATTATTCTGTCCCTGTCGATTTGAAAAGGCGTCCTTACCCCCTTTTCTTTTTTTTCCTTGCCGGCGTATCCGTAATTGAAAACTCTTTCGTTATTCATTAAAATACCTCCTCTATCCGCTAACTTTTAATCTTGCTTTTAAATCTAATTAAATATATACTATTCAAAAATTTTTAAAAAGACAAATAAATAATCCAGTCCCCTTAACGCACTTAACGGAGGTCTATCTATGAAAAATAAGGAAAATAGCGATGAACAGGCGTTCTCGCCGGCGGAAATAGAATCGGCAAAACAAACATTAATCAAAATGAAAAAGGATATTTTTAAAGAGATAGATGCGGGCATAAAAGAAGGTTCCTCAAAAGACTCGACGGAATACCGCGGCGATAATTACGACATCGCTTCAAGCGAAAGGGACCGCGAACTGTCGTATATGCTGGGGGACAGAGAAAGAAAAAAGATCAGGGAAGTAGATAACGCTCTTTTGAAAATAAAAGAAGGCACATACGGGGTCTGCGACGAGTGCGGCGAACCTATTTCAAAAAAAAGGCTGAAAATAATTCCTTATTCTAACTTATGCATAAACTGCCAGTCGAGGGCGGAAGAAGAAGAAAAGAAAAGAATGAACGAAGACTATATCGACCATTTAAGCACTCTTTCTTTGATGGAAGGCGACGAAACGTTTAAAGATTCGGACGAGTAAAAGACATTGACGTCATAGATTCTATAAGGGTTTTGGAATACGAATGGACGGGCGCATTAAAAAAATCTTCAGTTTTGGCAATTTCCATTATTTTCCCGCCGTACATTACGCAAACCCTGTCGGCAAGATGTCTGACTAATTTTAAATCATGCGTTATAAATATATAGCTCATTCCGTTTCTCTCCTGTAAGTCCATTAATAGATTTAAAATCTGGGCGGATATAGAAACGTCCAAAGCGGATACCGGCTCATCGAGAATAAGGAGTTCCGGCTGGACGGACAGACATCGTGCTATTCCGACCCTCTGTCTCTGTCCCCCTGAGAGCATATGCGGATAATTAGAAGCTATGTTTTCCGACAACCCTACGTTTTTAAGCTGTTCCGCCGCAAAATCCATTCTGTCTTTATGCCTGCTTTTTATAATGCCGTTCTTAACCGCAGGGTAAGATATTATTTTATAAATCTTTTTTTTAGGATTAAGCGAAGAATAAGGGTCCTGAAAAAGTATCTGGATTTTTTTTCTGAAATCCTTTTTTTTATTGCTATAATCAAGAGGTTCGCCTTTAAAATATATTTCGCCTGAGGTTTTTTCCGTTAGTCCCAAAATTAGCTTTGAAAGCGTGGATTTGCCGCATCCGGTCTCCCCGACTACCGCAAATATTTCATTTTTAAATACGTCGAAGGATACGCCGTCAACGGCTTTAATTACGTTTTTTCTAATATCGAATAAAGTTTTGTAATATTTATAATGCTTAGAAAGACCCGAAACCGATAAAATTATATTTTCGTCCATATTTTTACCTGAACATTCATTATAAGTTTTTTACCTTTACGCATCTGACGTCTCTTACGCTTTTTCCGCCGTCCGTAAAACTGCTTAACGGTATATCTCTTAAACATTCCTCTCCTTTTTTAAAGCATCTGGAGTAAAACCTGCATTTTCCCTTGCTGAAATCGTCTTTAGTAAGAAAACCCGGTATAGTAAAAAGCCTTTGCTTCGGAACATAATCCGAGGATAAAGACGGAACGCTTTTAATTAAAGAAACGGTATATGGATGCGCAGGATTATTTATTAAATCCTCGGTATTTCCGGATTCCATCACCTGTCCCGCATAAAATACATAAGTCCTGTCGGATACGCTTCTTGCGACGGTCAAATCGTGTGTTATAAAAATCACTCCTATATTAGATTTTTCTCTTATATCTTCTATAAGTTTTAAAACCTGCAGGGAAGTAGTAACGTCTAAAGCGGTAGTAGGCTCGTCGGCTATCAGAAAACACGGCTCCAAAACCATAGCCATAGCAATCATAACCCTTTGCCTCATCCCTCCCGACAACTCGTATGGATAAGAGCCGAATCTTGATTCCCCGTCTATATTCATAGAATTAAGATATGAAACGGCGGTATCTTTAGCTTCTTTTTTAGAAACTTTTTTATGGGCGATTATGGCTTCCGTTATCTGTTCCCCTATTTTCATAACCGGATTCAAAGAAGTATTCGGGTCCTGAAATATCATAGATACAAGCCTGCCTCTGACTCCCATGAGTTCTTCGGGCTTCAACTTTAGGATATCGATTTCTTTATCTTGCGATTTACATTTTATTTTAATCTCTCCCGAAGTAATTTTCGAAATACGCGGCGGATTAAGCCTTAAAATAGACAATCCAAAAAAAGATTTGCCGCTGCCCGATTCTCCGACTATGGAAACGACCTCGCCTTCATCGACCGTCAAAAACAAAGAATCCGCTACGTTAATGCAGTTATCGTTATGTTTATCCGCACATAATTCTACGGTTAAATTGTTTATCTCAAGACTCATTTTTTTATTTTTTTTATATTATCGATTATAATAAGATTACATCCTTTCGAGAACCGGTACGCACAGTAAATTTAAAATCTGGGTTAATACCGTCCTTACCGCCGACAGCATTAAAAGACGAGGTTTTATATAGTCCGAATCGTTTCCTATAAGCCTGTAATTTTGATAATATCTGTTAAAAAGAGAGGCAAGCTCAAGGGCGTAAGAACTCAAAACGGAAGGCTCGTTTAGTTCCATAGCCGAGCCAACGGCATCTCTGAAACCGGAGATTTGTTTAGTTATTAAAAATATATCGTTAAAATCGTCATCGTTCTTTGAAAACAAAAAATCCGCCGTATCGCTCGCGGCGCCGCCTTCCGAATCTACTACGCCCAATTTAGATACAAGGCTGTTTATCCTTGAAACGGTATATTGAAGATAGGGGCCGGTCTGCCCTTCAAAAGATAAAACGTTATCCCAGTTAAAATTTACGTCGGTAGTGCGCCTTGTTTTTAAATCGTTAAATATAACCGCTCCGATGCCTACTTTTAAAGATGTGCCGTCTTTGTCCGCTTCGGTAATTTTATTGTCGAGGAGCAGCTTTTCTTTAGCCTTAAGGCTCGCTTCTTTTATGTAATCCTCCAAAAATACTAAATTACCTTTTCTAGTGGACATCCCTATGATTCTTCCGAACTTAACGTGAACCAGCCTGCCGCTTATAAGAGAAGCATATCTTTTAAATCTTGTATTATCTTTTTCCGATATTTTATTCAGGTTTTCCTTAATTATGTCGAAGACGCCGCAAAGTTGGTTAAAATGAAGCGACTGTTCGGAACCGACGACGTAAATCATCTTATCGAAATTATATTTTGCCATTCTGAAAATTGCCGTAACTATATCTCTTGAAAAATAAAGGGATGTTCCGTCGCTCTTTGCAATCAACGCAGGGGTTTTGCCGCCTTTAATATTGATTATTACCGCGCCTTCGCTTTCTTCCGCAATTCCGCTTTTGAGTAAAATTTCTTTGATATCGTTTGAAAACACCGCACTTTCGGCTTCGCCTTCGTAATAGTCGAATTTTATATCTATTTTTTCATAAATTCCTTCAAACTCTTTTTTACTTAGGTTTCTAAAAAATTTCCACAATGATATTTTCCCGTCCGGACCGGAATCGCAAAAACGCGATTTCAGTTCTTTGGTAATCCTCAACTGTTTGCCTTTGTTATCCATCACGCCCATATCAAGTGCGGTTCCCATAACACTTTCCGTCTGCCCGCCGTCAATAGACCCAAGCCTGTCTTCCAGTCCTCCGGCATTACCGCGTACTAAACCTTCTTCTAATTCTTTAAAATTATCTCTTGCAACATCGTCTACAGAAGGGTCTTCTTCTGCTTCCTTATGTATTCTAACGTAAAGATTATATAAAGACTTTACCGGATTAACTTCGAACTCATCAAAATCGATATCGTCATAGCGGCAGAAGGCAGTTATGAGCTTACCGAACTGAGTGCCGAAATCTCCGAGATAGTTTATTTTTATAACATTATGTCCGCAAAATTTATAAATATTAGACAGGCTCATTCCTATAACCGTCGAACGCAGATGCCCTACTCCGAAAGGCTTTGCAATATTAGGAGAGGAAAAGTCTATTATAACCCTCAGCGGTTTTTCCGGAGAGCCTTTGCCGTAGTCCCCGCCCGAACCGCTAACATCACGGACAACAAAAGAAGCAAACCGCGCTTTATTTACGAAAAAATTAACGTAAGCTCCTTTTATTTCTATTTTATCGAAAAGGTCTTCTATTCTCGCTAAGTTTGGCATGAAAATATTAAAAATTTCTTCCGCAATCTCTTCCGGCTTCCCCTTAAAGCCGTATCTTGCCATGTAATAAGCCGCAAGAGAATAGTCGCCGAAAGAAACGTCCGGCGGATTCTTTATGAGCTTTTCCGATTCCTCATTCGTAATATCTATATTTTTTTTCTCTTTAATTGCCGTTTTGATAAACGAAACAAGGCTTTCTTTAAATATATCCATCCGTTTCCATTTCCTTTTTAATTTAAAATTTACTCGTTTAATTATATCAATTAAACGACTGTGAACTACCCCTCCTTTACGGGAGCGGCTTCTTGGTTCTTCGATAAGATACTTTTTAGTCCAGCTATGTTACCACAACCGATGTCATCCATAGAGCTTATCTCCCCAAGCGTAAATTCGGGCGATACCCGCCCTATTGTTTTATTTACTATATTTATAGACGCATTTATATCCCTGTCATGAATGGCATTACATATAGGACAAACCCAATTCCTTACGAATAATGTCATATCCTTATAGATATATCCGCATATCGAACAAGACTTTGACGTATTTCTGGGATTTATTTTCTCTATATAACAACCAGCCTCTTCCGCTTTGTATGTTAGGAAAGAAACGAACTGCCCCCAGCCTGCGTCGTGAATAGATTTAGCGAGATTATGATTTTTAACCATATTCTTAATTTGCAAGTCTTCAACCGCTATATAACCGTAATTATCTACTATTTGCCTTGAAACTTTATGCTGAAAATCTTTGCGCTGGTTAGATACTTTCTTATGCAATTTGGCTACGGTTATTCTTGCTTTTTCGCGGTTATTGGAACCCTTTTTCTTGGAAGATAACCGCTTTTGTTTCTTGTTCAGTTTTTCTTCGGATTTAACGAGATATTTAGGGTTATCTAACGTTTCACCGTTAGAAAGAACCGCAAAAGACTTAATGCCTACATCTATTCCTATTTGTTTATTAGGCACAGGCTTTTTAATAGGCGTATATTTTACCGAAAAACAGACATACCACTTGTCTATTTCTTTTTTGATATTGCAGGTCTTTATAATACCGAATACGCTTCTGTGCTGTTTAAGTTTGATATGCCCGATTTTAGAAAGAGCAAGTTTGCCGTCAATAATTTCGAAGCCGGACTGTG
>JAJZJD010000047.1 GCA_021828445.1 bacterium | reverse complement strand
AGATTTATTTATTTCATATTATTTCTTATTATCTATTCAAATAAGAAAAATAAGGAGATAGAAAAGCTTTACACAAGGTTTAACTTAATCTTCGACAATATATACGATTTGGCTTACGTAACCGAATTTGCCCCCGATGCGGTTCCAAGACACTTCATAGAGGTAAACGACATGACTTTAAAAACGCTGGGTTATTCTAAAAACGAATTTTTAAAATTAAACCATCTCGACGTTATAAATGCGGATAAAAAAGATATATTAAACATGATGAAGCTTTTATTCGAAAAAGGTACGATGACTTATCCCGCCGAAATTAAAACAAAATACGGAAAGATAATACCGCTTGAAGTTACCAGCCGCATATATAAAATCCCGGGCCAACCCCCCATAGGGGTATGTATCGCAAGAGATATAACCGACAGGGTTAAAATGGAAAAGGAACTTAAGAGACTGTCGGAAGTAGATTCTTTAACCGGCGCGTATAACAGAAACAAATACAAAGATATTATCTCAAAAGAAATCGAAAGGGCAAAAAGGTACAAGTATCCCCTTTCCGCCATAATGTTCGACCTGAACTTTTTTAAAGAAGTAAACGATAAATATGGGCATGTAACAGGCGACGAGGTACTGAAAGATATGGTTTCGCTGATAATGAGGAACATAAGGAGCGGGGATTATTTAATACGGTGGGGCGGCGAAGAGTTTTTGATAATCGCTCCTTACGCTTCTTCTAAAGATGCGTACTTGTTAGCCGAAAAATTGAGAACGCAGGCGGAATTGCGCTATTTTTTGTCTGAAGGCGTAAGGGTCACTTTAAGTTTCGGCATCGCGTCGCTTAACGAAAGCGAATACGAAATGTCTTTTATAAAAAGAGCCGACGATGCCCTCTATAAGGCAAAAAATAGCGGAAGGAACAGAACTGAGGTTTATTAGATAAATCTTAAATAATAAACTTTTAATATATATGATATAATAAAAATATATTTTTAAATAAATCTAATTAAAGATGCCTGTCCCTAAGAACAAGAAAAAGAATAACGCGCTGGATATAAGCGAAATAGAAAAAGCAAAAAACTCCGAAATGCTTATCAGAGATTTTTATAAAGCTCTTTCCGAGATAAACCGGTCTATTATAAAAAATCCCGACCCTGAAGCCCTGCTGGATTATGCGTGCAAAATATTAGTCAGGGTAACGGGCGCGCCGACCGTATGGGCGGGAAGGGTGGATAAAAAAGGAAATAGGTTTGTAATCACCGCCCAATTTAAAAAACGCAAAAATATCCCTTCCGTTAAAAACCAATCCATATCCCTAGACACCAAAGACCTGCTTGGAAAAGGCGGCGGGGCAAAATGCGCAAGAATGGGAAAAATACAGGTAATTCAGGATGTTTTTAAACGCAAATCTTTAAAGCCCTTCTGGGAATTTTACAAAAAAAGCGGCATAATAAATTCCGCCGCGGTATTCCCGATAAAAAAATATGAAGAGGTGATATACATTTTAACCGTATATTCGGAAAAAAAGAATTTCTTTTCCAAAGAAATCGTAAATCTGCTAAAGGAGGCATGCCTCGATATAGGGTATGCCTTCGAAGAAAGCGAAAAAACGGAAAAACTCATAAATCTTCCGCTGCATGACAATCTGACGAAAATAGCAAACAGGGCGCTTTTTTTAGACAGGGCACAACAGGCGATAGACAGGGCGCAGAGAGATAAAAAACTTGCGTCTGTCTTAATTTTAGACATAAGACATTTTAAAAATTTAAATGAAAAATTAGGCCATAAAGCCGGCGACATAATTTTAATCAAGATAGCCAGACAATTGTCTAAAATATTGAGAAAAACCGACACCTTAGCAAGGATAGGTTCAGACGAATTCGGAATAATATTTAGCGATTTTTCGAATGCAAACGATTTAAACCTGTTTTTTAACCGCATAGATTTAATTTTTGACAACCCGGTTAATATTTCAAAAGGAAATAAGGTCAAATTAGACTATAAAATGGGCATATCCCTTTTTCCGAAAGACGGCGGCGATTTGGAGACGCTGTTCAAAAGAGCCGAAATAGCTATAACACAGGCAAAAAAAGACGAAAAAGAAAGAAGGCATTTGTTTTCGAAATCCTTCGAGGACGAACTGCATTATTTAAGCTATATCCAGAACGACATAAAAGAAGCTCTGCGATCAGGACGGATTATTCCTTATTATCAACCGCAAATTCAACTTCCCAAGGGCGAAATAATAGGACTTGAAGCGCTTGCAAGGCTTAAAAGTCCGGACGGTACCATAAAAAATCCGGTTGATTTTATCCCTTTTATCGAAAATAGCGAAGAAATCATAAGCGGACTTGGAGAATATATGGTCAACTCGGCTATAGAAGATATGCCTAAGTTGCTTAATATGGGCATAGATGTGCCGATTTCGGTAAATATAGCCGCAAAACATTTAACCAATCCTGATTTTTTAACCTTTATAGAGAAGGTAAATAGTGAAAAGGGCAATCCCATCCATCAAAAAATAATATTTGAAATAACGGAAACGACTTATTTAAATGAAATTACCGCCGCTAAAAATATACTAGAAAAAGTAATAGAATCAGGTTTTCCTATATCATTAGACGATTTCGGAACTGGTTATTCAACCTTTTCCTATTTGCAGGACCTTCCGGTCAGCCAGATTAAAATCGATGCCAGATTTGTAAAAAATATTCTTGAAAGCAACAAAAATCTGGCAATTATCGCGGGCATTATAACGACTTCAAAAATATTGGGCATCGAGGTAATTGCCGAAGGCGTGGAAACAATGGAAGCCGCCCAACTTTTATTTACCCTCGGCTGTAATAATATCCAGGGTTATATCGCGTCGAGGCCCGTTCCGTTGGAAAAACTCGAAACATTTAATAAAAATTTTAAATTTGACGCCGTATGGCCGGAGCTTGCGCTGCCGTTCCAAAAAAAGCACTACGAATTGATAGGGCTTTATACCATACCTCTGCACCATAATATACGCGTTCTTCAGATAATAGAAACGCTTAACGAGCCGGGTAAACAAGATACTTACGCTATGATCGCAAAAAATTTATCCGACCCGGAAAGCTATAAGAAATGCCAGGTAGGAATTTGGTACGAAAGCTTAAAAAAGAACGATTTAATTAAAAATGCCCCGGAATTTATCGAACTTGGAATACTTCATAAGGATGTTCACGATTTTGGATACGGGCTTATTAAAAGAAAAAAGAAACTAAGCGAAGAAGAAGAAAACCTGCTGCTTGATAAATCTAAAAAAATAACGCGCTTGATTATGGATTTAATTGCCAGAGTAAACGAAAAATAAATTTTGCTCCTTCCCGGTTCGTTTCAAAACTTCCTGATTTGACCTCGTTACACTTTTCATCCATAACAAAATACTCTCATTTATCGCAGGCGCATGTAAGACAGGCAGTATCGGTTTTGGATAAAAAGTGTGTGATATTTTTTTCTTGACAATATATATTTAAAGTGATAGTTAATATTGTATAAATCCTAAAAGCACGCATAATAATGAAGATTATTTATATAAATAGATTATGTTTGTTTCATTAAAAACTGATTTATTAGTGAGAACAGTTTTAAATAATCCGGACGGATACCTAAAAAAAAATTAGCAAGGTATCTTCGACTGGCTAAGAAATAATTTAATAAATTTATATATAAGCGCGAAAACGTTAATTAAGGGTATATTAACATATTAACGTTTAATTGATTATAATATTATAACAAGTTCAATTAATAATCTAAAAGATTTAGGAGGTTATTATGGACATTAAAACTTTATTTGGGAAATCCCGCAAATCTTATGCTTTAATCCTTACATTGTTAGTTCTTGCCGTTCCTTTGACATTATCCGGCTGCGGCGGGGGAGGCGGCGGATCGTCGAGTTCGACGAGTTCCACAATTAGCGGAACGGTTGACGGAGGATTGAGTCCCATATCAGGGTCAAATGTGACCCTTTGCGAATATAACAATTCGACTGAACATTTTACTGGATGTCCCTTGGGAGGCACGTCCCTTGGAAGCGCCACGACTTCTGCTTCAGGAAGTTTTTCCATATCTTATACCCCGCCTTCGACTGGCGGCAGTACCGTTCTATATGTGGATGCCTCAGGAGGAAAAACCGGTACGGGGACGACGAATGATTATATAGACCTTATTGCGATGGCAGGTTCATCAAGCAGTTTGCCTTCCAGCCTTAAGGTAAACGAACTTACTACCGTTGCAGGAGAAGAATTATTCGGTTTTGCAAACGGTTATACCGACCCGGGCAATAAAAATGCCTTAAGCGTATTTAACGACTATTATTCTTCCCTTGTTAACGTGTCTAGCGGAAATCCCGCCGGCTCGCTGTCCAGTTCACAAACGACGATTATAAATGCCTATAAGATATTAGCTAATGCCCTTGCGGGCTGCGTTCAGAATCAATCCGTTTGTTCGCAAATAGCAAAATATGTAAATGCTTATAACCTTACCCCTCCTACGACGACCCTTCAAATAGCCGCTATGATACAGGAATTTCAAAATGTCAGCGCTAATTCGACCGGTTCTACAATGTTAGAAAATTTGTATAATATTGTTGTCGAATCCAAATTGGCTCAATCTACGGGATGGACCGTGCCTAGTTCGGCGCCCGCAACTGTACCGTCGTTAGAAATAACCCACGGCGGTGGTGGTGGTGGTGGTTATTCGGCAACCTATCAATATTTTAACGGCGGTTATACGCCAACAGCATTGGCGGCACCTAGTGCTGACGGGGGTAACGTTTATGATGTAGATTCTGCGGGAGGTGTGTCTTTTACGGGCTACATATACGATAATGATCCTTCTTCTTATACGGGCGGCAATCTAGCGCAATACATTACAGCCGTGTATGAGCTACCCACTTTTCCAACTGCTATGGCAATCAGCGCTAGTGGCAACATTTGGGTTATAAATCAAGGCAAAGGCGATGCTCAAAGTAATGGGAATTATGATAGCTGGGTTTCAAAAATCAATCCAACAGGAGAACCAACTGGTACCGGTGTTACATATATATATCAACCTGTATGTCAATATGATGCAGATAATTTAGTACCGTCCGCCATAGCGATAGGACCTGGGGGCAATATCTGGGTTGCGAATGAGATAGCAAATACGATAATGGAATTAAATACTAATTGTCAACTTATGACTGACCCAGCCGATACATCCGAATCGGCATATTATTATTCCGGCGGCACAAATCCGGTTGCCATAGCAATAAGTGCTCATGATAACATATGGGTCGCCAACAGAGGCTCAAATAACGTAGTCGAACTAAGTTCTTCTGGGGAAGAATTGAAAGACTTTAGTAGCAGCAACGGCAACTATACCGGCACTGGGCCCGACGCCATAGCAATAAACTCGTATGGTGATGTATGGGTTGCAAATGAGACGTCCGGCAATGTATCAGAAATTAACCCTAAGTTAGATACAGTTACAAATTTTTCCGTAGGTTCCGAACCTGATGCCATAGCAATAGACGGGCTCAACAACGTATGGGTGGCGAATTTTAATTCTAACAATATAACCGAACTTTCTGAGTCAGGAAATAATATAGGAGATTATACTCTGGGTGAGGCTTGTAGCTCCGGACCTGATGCCATAGCAATAATCTTGGGCAACGTATGGGTCGCAGATAATAGTGCAACTACTTGTAGTCAAGGGGTGACAAATATAGTTGAAATAACAGACGTGGCGGCTGGTGATCAATATTTTCCATACTCAGGGCCGCGGTGGCCCGGTTCATTTTAAAATTAGATGTAGAGCTTTTTGCTTTGCACAAAAATGTCATATTTAATCGAGATTTTGTGCTATAATTAAAATGATGCCGGTATATTAAATAGATTAAAAATAAATAAGGGTTTATAAAGAAATAACTGATGTAATCATTCGGGGCGGGTAAAACGCCCGCCCGTTTTATTATGGTTTGTTATATGAAAAACATATCCAAAAAAACCAAAATTAGCATTTTATCCGCTCCATTATCTTTTATTGCGATTTTCTTCATTTTTACCGCAATATTTATATTAGGATATCAGGGCGGTTTAAAGGCTTACGCCGAAGGGTTGAATAGAGCAATAACTCTCATTCAGTATTCTTCCCAGACGTCGTCTTATTACTATACCGGCATATGGAACGGACAAACTGTTTATTTGAAGCTAGTTCCCAATGTTACCGTCGAATCCCTGCCGGATGCGACACTCGTGGGAACTCTCTCTGACTTTTATACCAATCAGCCATCTTATCTTTCTCCGCCGTATGCCGAACTTAACGGGGAAAACATGAACGTGTGGACTGCTCCCTCGGAATTCCCCGGAGAATATGTTGTGCATAACGGAGACGAAGGTTCTCAGCCCACATACGGAACATGGATAATTGTCGGGTCGGAAGCCGCTATTCCAACGCCGCCCCCTCAGCCGCCGTTGCCATATCCTCAGTCTTCATATTATCCGCCTCCGGTCGTATCTCCGCCCCCTCCGGCAAACGTAACCTTTGGGACGCCGTACTTTATCGTTTCTATAGGCGAAGGGGTGAGCGTTTATTATGCGTCTTCCGCCGCGGGATTTGTTTTTAGTTATAACGGACTTTATTTTAGCTGGATAAATAATGCGTGGGAATATTCTAATTATTCTTACGGCCCATGGCTGCCTTTAACGCCGGTTATCGTTCTTCCGCCTCCGCTTTTATACGGCCCTCCGCCCCCCGTTTTTGCTTACAAGCCTTATTTTTTGTGGTGGAGAAGGCGCATAGGTCCATGGTACCGCGTATATCATCCTGCATGGTGGCATAGGCACCGCTTTTATATCAGGCATTATAGAATATGGCAAAGGCGCGTACTGCCGTTTTATATCCGCCATCCGTTTTACCATGGCAATATGCGCAGGATAATAAGACCCGCCGGCGGAAGATTCATTTTCCCGAAAGGGGTTCATCCAGTAATCGGCAGAGGAGGGCGGGAGATATACCCGCCGCATATAAGACCGGTTCCGTTCAGAAGACCTCACGCACCCGTGAGATTCAGACCGGTAAGGCATTTTAGGCCCGTTAAACCGGTTATGCCGGCGAGGTATCCGCACTCGGCTCCTCCTCCATATCCGGTTCGCGGCGTCCATCCGCCTGTCCGCCCGTTTCGCCCGATCAGACCTCCCGTCGTTAAGCCGCCTTCAGGTCCGGTTTACACCACGGGTCCGATAATGAAATATCCTACGGGAGTTTATAGGGGTATAGGCATTCCGTTCCATAAGCCGGTAAATAAGAGACCGCCCGTTTACCGTTATGTACCTTCAAAACCGGTTAAACGCCTGCCTGTACAGGCGACTCCAAAACATAAGTTCGGACATGTAAAACAGCCGCAACCAAGGTTCGCAGCGCCGCCGAACAATTTTTACCATCCGGCAGGCCGTCCAAATATGTTCCGTCCGCCAAGCCCTGCCAGGACTACCCCCAAACGTCATTCGCCTATAATACATCGGAGGAAGCGCAATAATTTCGCATTTCCGAGTATAAAAGGCAGACCTGCGCCTCATCCTCGTCCGCAAGGTCCGCAAAGGCGAAGGAAGAAGAAAATAATAAAATAAAGCAATAATATATAGTTAATAATATAGTTATAGGTGTATTTTTCTATCGTAAATTAAAAAATTGGGACGTAAATAGCCATCATATCGATGCTGCCTTGGTCGGCGCTCAATCAAAATAGGCAAAAATCTTAAAGGGAAATATAAAAAAGGTGTCTAAAAAAAGGAAAAAAGGTGTCAGAAAAAAGGTGTCAGATTTATTTATCCCCTTACTCCCGGCTGCGTTTGACGTGGCCGGGAGTTTTTGTTTTTTGGCGGGACTGCGAAATATAATGAAAATGTTAATCGATTTTTTCTCAACCATTTTTTTATTGAATTTTTTATCAATAAATTATATTGTTATCATATAAAATAAAAAAAATAAAAAAAGTTTAAAAATTGATAAAATATACAAAATGCGTAGATTATTATTAGGTTTATCCAAAACAGTTGCGGTTATTACATTTTTTCTTATAGCAATACTTGCCGTAATCGGTTTTAACGTGAATACGGTGAGCGCATTAAGTAACGCAAAAAACGGGTCTAAATATTCTTCAAAGTATCCGGCATACAATATTCTTTCCAAAAAAGGCTTTATTTATTTGAATTTCAGAAATATTTCCATACCGACTTTAGTGAATTTTATATCCAAAATCACGCATAAAAATTTTATATATTCGGGGAAACTTCAGGGAAAAG
>JAJZJD010000046.1 GCA_021828445.1 bacterium | reverse complement strand
AACCGGATTTGCCGCCGTTAATTTTATCGGAAGAGTTTATATCCGAAATTAAAAATTCCATTATAGAACTGCCTGAGGCAAAAAGAGGCAGATACGTTTCGGAATATAAGCTGACGGAATACGACGCGGAAGTGCTTACTCAGGATAAAGACATAGCGCATTACTTTGAAGATTTAATAAAGGAAAATAACGGCAGGGTCGAAATTAAGAAATTAGCGAACTGGGTTATAAACGAACTTCTTTCGGAATTGAAAGTAAGGGAAAGCGAAGGAAGGAGCTTGATTAAAGCTCAGGATTTCCTTGAGCTGATAACTGCGGTAGAATCCGGCAGCATTAACAGAAACACCGGTAAAATAGTACTGGCGGAAATGCTTTCATCAGGCAAAAAAGCGGGAGAAGTCATAAAAGAAAATAATTTAGCACAGGTTTCCGACGATAAAGGAATCGAAGATATAGTAAAACAGGTGCTTGATGAAAATCAAAAAGAACTTGCCGATTTAATCGGCGGAAAAGACAAATTATTCGGCTTTTTCGTCGGAGAGGCGATGAAAAAAACAAAAGGCAAAGCCAATCCTAAAAAAGTGAACGAGATATTGCAGAGATATATCGAAAATTATAAAAGCGGGAGGAGCCGTGATCCCGTTTCATTCAAATAAAATATTACATCCTAAAATAGTAAAACAGGTGGTTGAATCTGTAGATATAAATTTTTAGGTTTTTTAATACGGAGGCTTTAAAAAATGGCTTTTTATACTTTAAAATTAAGGGACGACGACGTCGTCGAAATGCTCGACCAGAGAAAACTTCCTCTTGAAATAATTTACGTCGAATTAAAAACTTACAAAGACGTGTATGATGCCATAAAAGATATGATTGTCAGGGGTGCTCCGGCAATCGGTGTTTCTGCGGCTTTCGGTTTGTATCTCGGCGCTAAATCCGTGCTTGATTTGCCGGAAGTAAACAGTTACGAAACGTTTAAAAAGAAGTTTTTTGATATAGCGGGTTTTATGTTCTCGGCAAGACCTACCGCTGTAAATCTCGGCTGGGCGATAAGCAGAATTAAAGAGCTTGTAGAAACCGAAGGAAAAAGCGTAGATAAAAACAATGCCGATCTAAAAAAAATAGTAAGCCGCATAAGAGCCGAATCCCTCAAAATCTATGATGAGGATATAGAAATAAACAAAAATATGGGACGATACGGGGCATCCCTTTTAAAAGACGGCTTTAACGTTCTTACCCACTGCAATGCCGGCGCGCTTGCTACCGCCGGCTACGGCACCGCGCTGGGAGTCATAAGGGCGGCGGTTTCCGAAAATAAAAAAATATCGGTAATATCCGACGAAACAAGACCGTTTCTTCAGGGGGCAAGACTAACTATGTGGGAACTTATGGAGGACAACATTCCGGTTACCCTTATTGCCGATAATTCAGCGGGGCTATTGATGAGAAAAGGTAAAATTAACGCGGTTATAGTCGGCGCCGACAGAATAGCGTCCAACGGCGACGTCGCAAATAAAATCGGAACTTATCAGGTTGCCGTTCTCGCAAAAGAAAATAATATTCCGTTTTACGTAGCCGCCCCGCTTTCCACGATAGATATAAACCTTGAATCCGGCGATGAAATTCCTATTGAGGAACGGGATATAAACGAGGTTGTCACGGTATTCGGCAAAAGGATTGCGCCCGAAAACGCAAAGGCGTTAAATTACGCTTTCGACGTAACTCCAAATAAATACGTGTCTGCCATAATAACCGAAAAAGGAATTCTTTATCCCGATTATAAAAAATCTATTGCGGAGATTTTCCGTAAATGATAATATAAAATATATAAAAATCAGTCATTGCGAGTGGTCGAAGACCGCTAAACAATCTATATGCTCGCAATTATAAACAAGATTGTATATAATTTAGAAATAAATTTAATTTTTAAATTTTAAAAGAGAGAAAAATTATGAAAGGCAAAAAAACAGCCGGTAAGAGCAACGCCAGTCCTTTTGAGGGTTCAAAAGTATGGATGGACGGGAAATTTGTCGATTATAAAGATGCCAAGGTTTCCGTCAACAGCCATTCTTTGCATTACGGTCTCGGCGCATTCGAAGGCATAAGATGCTATGAAACAAAAAAAGACGGTTCGGCCGTTTTCCGGCTCGATGAGCATATAGAAAGGCTTTATAACTCCTGCCATATTCTTCAGATACCGGTTCCTTACGAAAAGAAAGAGATTAAAAAGGCAATTATAGAAACTGTTAAAATAAATAAATTTAAAGAATGCTATATAAGACCCCTTATCTTTATAGGCGACGGGGGCGGACTCGGCATATTCATAAAAAATTATGATACCAGAATCGCTGTTTCCGCTTGGTACTGGGGGGCATATCTTGGAGAAGAAGCCCTTAAAAACGGCATCAGAGCAAAGGTGTCTTCTTACGCAAGGTTCCATGTTAATACTTTTATGGGTATGTCCAAATCCACCGGTCAATATATAAATTCTATTCTGGCAAAAAAAGAAGCCGTTAACGCCGGTTACGACGAGGCGATAATGCTCGATACTCTAGGATTCGTGTGCGAGGCAAGCGGCGAAAATATCTTCGTTTATTCCGACGGATATATTAAAACCCCGCCTCTTTCTTCCGTTCTTCCGGGTATTACCAGAAAAAGCGTTATTGAGGTTATGGAAAAAGAAATGGGGTTAAAAATTAAAGAAGAAAGGATTACCCGGGATCAACTTTATATCGCCGACGAGGTTTTTTTAACCGGAACCGCCGCCGAAGTCACCCCCGTCAGGGAAATAGACGACAGGAAAATAGGTATGGGAAAGGCAGGCAAAGTTGCACTCGAATTACAGAAGATATTTTTTAATGTAGTAAAAGGCGGAAATAAAAAATACGAAAAATGGCTGACTTACGTTCGTTGAAAACAAGAAGCATAAGGAGAGTATTTTGAAAATACTTTTAACCGGCGGGGCGGGATTTATCGGAAGCCATGTTACGGACGAACTTATCGCCAAAGGAAACGACGTCGTAATAATCGACAATCTTTCGACCGGTTTTGAGTATAATATTAATCCTAAGGCAAAATTTGTAAAAACAGATATTACGGATTTTAAAAAAATAGAAAATATATTTGTCGAAGAATCTCCCGAAATAATTTATCATTTTGCCGCACAGATAGACGTCAGAAAATCCGTTTCCGACCCTTTGTTCGATGCCGAAACAAACATAATGGGGACGTTAAATTTAATTAAACTTTCCTCCGATTTTAAAATTAAAAAGTTTATTTTTTCTTCGACCGGCGGCGCTATTTACGGCGATACCGATGTCAGGCCTACTCCCGAAAATCATCCCGAATGGCCGCTGTCTCCTTACGGAATAGCAAAACTTGCAACGGATAAATTCTTAAATTATTATAACGAAATATTCGGGCTTAAATATGTATCCCTTCGCTACGGAAACGTTTACGGTCCAAGGCAGAATCCTCCCGGAGAAGCCGGAGTCGTAGCGATATTTTTAAATAAGATGCTTAAAGGAGAACAGCCGATTATTAACGGCGACGGCGATCAAACACGGGATTACGTTTATGTCGAAGACGTCGTAAAGGCTAATATTTTAGCTCTGGAAAACATCGATAAAGTCGGAATTTACAATGTCGGAACTTCCATAGAAATAAGCGTGAACGATTTATTTAAAGAAATTAATAAAAATTTCGATAATAAATATAAAGAGGTTCACGGACCTGCTAAACTCGGCGAACAGAAAACAAGCTGTTTGAATTACGAGAAAATAAAAAAAGATATGAATTTTATACCGAAAACCGATTTTAGCGAAGGAATTAAAGAAACATATAAATGGTTTCTACTCAATAACCGGAGGTGAAGACAATGGCAAATAAGCCGATTAAAAAAGAAACAAAGAAACCGTCCACAAAGAAGAAATAACGTTTAATATTTTAGGCTGCTGTTTAACGGCTGCAGCCTAAAATATATATAAAGCGGGATACGGATATGGATGAGCCGTTTCCTGCCGTCTTATGCCTGCAATCAAAGGCATGCTTTGGCATGCTTTGATAAACGCAGGCAGAAGATATGCAGGAATGACAAACCGGGTTTCATCTGCTTACCCATTTATTTCCTTTTATTTTAAATCTGTACGGCAGTAGAGCATGTTCTGCGGCGTAGCCTACTCCTACTCTCGGTGTTTCGATAACGTCTTTACCCGCTATATTTACATTTCTGTCTTCAAGCCATATATTGAGTTTTTCAGGTTCTTTACCTTCGCAGACCGGAATGCCGTTATGTCTTAAATTTATGCCAAGCGCAATAGTTAAAAGACCGGGACCGGATGTTATCCTGTTAATTCCGCCGTTAGCCCCGCCTTTCCCCCTTCCCGCTTTCTCTTTTCTCTTCAGCATTATATCTAAGCCTATTTCAGGTTCTATTGCCCTGATTAAAACGGCATCGGCGTTATTTTCTTTGCCTGTTACTACGTTAAATAGATAATACATACCGTATATAAAATAAACGTAAGCATATCCGCCGGCTTTATATAAATTTTTATTTCTTTCGGTTTTGCGGTTGCCGTACCCATGAGATGCCTTGTCTATTGCCCCGAGGTAGGCTTCCGTCTCAACTATTTTACCTCCGGTGACCCCTTCACCGTCAATATCAGTCAATAAATACTTTCCTATCAGTTCCTTTGCGATTTTTACCGTGTCTTCCCTTGCGTAGAAAGATTTGTCGAGTTTCCGGTATTCCATAACGGCTTAACGTTTAAAATTGTAAGATTGGTTGGCTGACGCTCACAATAACTACAATAAAATGTATTTGTTTTTGTTTAAAAATATTTCTATGAGTTCTATCAGCATAGGTAAGGAATCGGCAATTAAATTTACGTGTCCTCCCGGTTTATGATGCCAGTTGACGCTCTCTTCTTTTACTTTTATGCCGTTGAGAAGCGCGATATAAAGTATTTCGACGTCAAACGAGAAACCTTTTATTTCGGATTTTGCGAAAATCTTTTTTGCCGTCTGCATTCTGAATGCTTTGAATCCGCACTGCGAATCGAAGAAATTTATTCCTAGGAGTTTTGATTTAATCAGGCTGAATGTTCTGCCGACAAGATTTCTGAACGGGGGCTGGACTATAACGGCGCCTTCCGGCAGATAGCGCGAGCCGATTATAATGTCGGTCTCCGGTTCGTTTTTAAATATGTCTATAAAAGTTCCGATTTCGGAGGCGTCGGTCGATAAATCCGCGTCCATAAAAAAAACGTATTCGTTTTCTTTATCTGCGGACATAACGCCTTCTTTGACCGCCGTGCCTTTACCGCTTTTAGTAATCGTGACGACTCTTAAATCGGTCGAAAGGGTATCATTGAGCACGTTGAGCGTTCCATCCGTGCTTCCGTCGTCCACGACTATAATCTCGTATATGTATTTTTTAGATTTTAAATACGACCTTAACGAAATTATAGTTTCTTTAATTCTTTTTTCTTCGTTATAAGCCGGAATTATTATCGATAAAGAAGTTTTGGCGATAGTCATATATTTTTTTATTCCTTATAAATATATTATAATGTTTTGAAGCAATATACAATTTAAAAAATTTATATTTATAGTATAATATATAATTAATATGGCTAAAAATCCGAAATTCACAATTCTTTTATATCACAAAATAGGAAAATATCCTCACAACGCAAAATTTCCCGGACTTTATGTCGCCGAGGAGGATTTTGACAGACAGATCAAATATTTAAAAAACGCAGGATATACTTTTTTGACGCTTTCGGAATTAAAAACCGTATATGATGCCGGTTCGTTAAATTTGACTAATCCAACCTTAGGCGGCGGAAAGAAAAAATATGCCGCAATTACATTCGACGACGGTTCAAAATCTGTTTATTCCGGCGGATTAAAAGTCATGCGTAATAACGGGGTCAAGGCCACGGTTTTTATGGTCTCCGGACTTGTAGGCGGAGTCAACGGGTGGGATATAAAAAACGGGGAAAACATGGATGAAATGCTCAATCTGTCAGAACTTAAAGAGATGGCGGAATATGGCATAGAAATAGGCGCACACACCCTGACGCACCCGCATCTTACCCTTATTTCGTCCGAAGAAGCCTTTAATGAAATTTCCCTTTCCAAAAAAAATCTTGAAGATTTACTCGGTGCAAACGTAAATTTTTTTGCTTACCCTTATGGAGATTATAACGAAGAAACGAAAAAACTGGTCGAAAAAGCCGGTTTTTACGGAGCATGTATTACTAAAACCGGCATAGTAAAAAAAGGGTCGGACTTTTTTGCGTTAAAAAGGGTTGCGATAAGACATAATACCGATTTTTTAAAATTTAAAAGAAAAATCTGCAAGGTCAGGCTCTTTTATTAGCCCGGCCCGCAATTAAAAAATATGAATATCTTAATTATAAAATTAAGTTCGATAGGCGACTGCTTACTTGCTACTCCGGCGATAGAATCGATAAGAAAGGCGCATCCGGACAGCTTTATTACATGGCTCATAGAAGATAAAGCCAAAGACATTGCGCTTTTAAATCCCCATGTGGACGAGGTATTAATTATCGATAAAAAAAATTTCAAAATCAAGAACTATTTATCGTTGATTAAGAAATTAAGGAGCCGCCGTTATGATTTATCGATAGATTTGCAGGGGGTTGACAGAACGTCTATCTTTTCGTTTTTGAGCGGTGCGCCCGTGAGATACGTAGAAGAATATGCTAATCTAGGTTTTTTAGGCAATAAAAAGATTCCAAGGAAAGGAAGACCGCTCGAACACGCCGTTAAGTTCTATCTTTTTTTAGCCTCCAATGCCGGCGGCAAAAAAATAGAGGAGCCTAACCTGACGTTTGTTACGTCCGAAGAAGATAAAAAATTCGTCTTAGATTTTCTGGAGAACAATTTTGCGAAATCGGCAAAAAAAGAAATATTTATAGGAATAAATCCTACCGGAACATGGAAGACGAAAAGATGGCCGGTAAAGTATTTCATAGAACTTTCCAAAAAAATGATAAATTCTTTTAACGCTAATATTGTAATATTCGGAGGCAAAGGGGAAGATCATTTAGCCGATGAAATCTCCGAACATTTTAATGGTCCGAATGTTGTAAGCGCGGTGGGTAAAACGACGCTGAAACAGGCAAAAGAACTTCTTGCCGAAATGGATTATTTTGTAACGCCGGATTCGGGACTTATGCATATAGCATCTTCGATAAGCCGCCTTAAAACCATAGCGCTGTTCGGACCTACCGACCCGGAACTCACGGGTCCGGTCGGAAAAAATTTTACGGTCTTAAGGGACAATCTTATATGTATCCCCTGTTTTAAAAAAGAATGTCCGCTTAATAAGATAGAGAATAATAATTTGACGGAATGTGTTTTGTGCATGAAAAGAATTACGCCCGATACCGTTTTTGAAATAATAAAGCGGGATTTGGAAATAAATAAAATTAAAATTCCCGTATGAAAAATTTAGGCGATATAAAAGATTTCTTAATATTCGGGCATAACTATATAGGCGATGTTTTGACGCTGACCCCTGCGATTAGGGCATTAAAACTAAAGTTTCCGGAAAGCAGGATTACCGTCGTCGCGTCTAAGAACGCCTCGCATGTTTTAAGAAGAAATCCCGACATATGCAGGATTGTAGAAACGGATAAAATTAACGGAATCGGGGGCGTTATCGGTGTTTTTAAACTATTAGTAACGCTTAACGGCATTAAAAAAAAGAACGGACATAAATTTTACGCCTGCATTAATTTTTTAACATCTTTTAAATTTTCGCTTTTAGGATTTTTGCTCGCAAAAAAACAGATCGGACAGGAAAAGCTTTTAAATAATTTTTTTTTGCGTAACCGTATAATATTCGCTCGGAATTTAAATAATATAGATAAATCGTTAAAATTTATCGAACCGTTTTATATAAACGCCGACGAAAAATATTTCGATAGAAATTGCGTTTACAAAGTCGAAGAATCCGATATTAAAAATGCCGAAAATATTTTAAAGAATTCATTTAACGGTTATGGGATAAACATAGATGCCGAAAATTTTAAATTTGTTTTATTTTCTCCGGGTTCTACAAGAAAATCTAAAGAAGCGGACCCGGATTTGTTTTCTCTTTTCGCGGACTATTTAAATAAAAAAGGTTTTTATACGGTTATTACGGGAAGCAGAAATGACAAGGAGACCTCTAGAAAAATTTACGATAAAATAGAAAACAAACATTTAAATGCAGATTTAACCGGTTTAACCGATATCTATACTCTCGGCGGGTTAATTAAAAAATCGTCTCTGGTAGTCGGCGTGGATAACGGAACAATGCATTTATCGTCGGCGATAAAGACCCCCGTAATCGCTCTTTTCGGCTCTACCGATCCTGCCGTCTGCGGTCCGGCGTCCGATAATGTCTATATAATAGATAAAAAAACGGGCTGTTATCACTGTTTTGAACGAGATTGTCCGAAAGACGGCTTTTATAAGCACGGTTATCCGGA
>JAJZJD010000045.1 GCA_021828445.1 bacterium | reverse complement strand
TGAAGTCAATTTGGACAGAAAACTTTCGGAAAAAAGAATTTTCCCGGCAATAGATATAAATAAATCCGGAACGAGAAAAGAAGAGCTCCTTGTCGATAAAGACCATTTAAAAAAGGTATGGATATTAAGAAAACTCCTGTCAACTATGGACACTCCCGAAGCAATGGAGTTTTTGCTCGATAAAATAAAAAATACAAAATCCAACGCCGACTTTTTAAACTTAATGAATCAATAATACGCTATGGGGATGGAATTCAATTCCGTCCCCGTCACAAAATGGAAACCATGAGATTGCTTCGCAATGACCAAATAACGGCCGCTGCCGCAAAACGGAAAAAGTATGGTATATTATAAATATGCATAATAAATATAACGATATGCCGATAAATGCCGTCGATATTTTAGATAATATAAGCGACGGCGTTATCGTTATAGACGAAAATTATAAAATAGTTTATGCAAATAAGCGTTTTATAGACGATTCCGGTATGTCGTCTTGCGAAATAATTGGAGGATACTGTTATAAGGTGAGTCATTTTAGGGATGAACCTTGCGATCCGCTGCTTGAATCCTGCTCCATCGAAGAAGTTATTAAAAAAGGAAAGACCGTAAAAGTTATACACGGACATTACGGAAGGCACGGCAAGGAAATTGCCGTAGAGATAAATTCCGCACCTTATACGAACGAAAAAACCGGAAAAAGATACGCCGTAGAGGTTTTGAGATGCCTCGGAAACGGTTCCAACGCCCACTTAAAATTCAATCTTTCCCAGCGTTTGTCGGAAGTCGGACTTCTTGCAGAAGGCGTCGCTCATGAGATCAACAATCCGCTCAACAATATTCTTGCATCTATAGACATGATAAAAATATGCGCCGGCAATTCCGAACTTATTCAAAATAAGGATATAGCAAATATAATGAAAGAAGGCGGATGCGATATCAAGAAATATTTTGAATTAATGAAAGATGAAATTGAAAGATGCAAAGATATTACAAAAAAACTCCTTACTTTATCTCGTCCGGTTTCCAATTCCTCAGATATAGTTAACGTAAACAATTCAATAGAAGAAACGCTTGCGCTTATTTCTTTCACCGCGGGAAAAAAGAATATTATGATAAAAAAGAACCTTGCCGGCGATATCCCGCTTATAAGCTTTTCCGAAGCCGGACTCAGGCAGGTTTTATTAAATATCGCTTTAAACGCGGTTCAGGCAGTCAGCGAAGAAACCGGAATAGTATATTTTATAACAAAAAAAATTAAAGATTATATTTATATAATAATAGTAGACAACGGCTGCGGTATCGCGCAGGAAGACATTAAAAAAATTTTCGACCCGTTTTTTTCTAAAAGAAAAAACTCTGCAAGCACAGGACTCGGTCTGTCTATATCTATGAGCATTATTAAATCTCTGGGCGGGTCTATAGAGGTCAGATCAAAACTTGATTACGGAACCAAATTTACTATAAAAGCTCCGGTTAATAAAAATTTTTCGGAAAATGAAGAAATTTAATATAATTTAATACGGGATAAAAAAATTTTTAAATATGAAGACGGTTTAATATGGACAACCATTCAGTTTCTATACTTATAGTCGATGACGATATCAATTACAGAAAAATTCTCTCCGATTTTTTAAAAAACGAAGGTTACGACGTAGATTCCGTAAATTCTGCCGAAGAAGCTATAGACAGATTAGAAAAAGATTTTTTTAATATTATTATATCGGATTTAAAACTTCCTGGAAAAACCGGCATAGAACTGTTAAAAACGGTAAAGTCGAGGTCGGAAGATATAGAGATGATAATTCTTACGGCATTCGGCAGCGTAGATTCGGCGGTATCGGCTTTAAAAATCGGAGCATGCGACTATTTAGTTAAACCTTTAAGTTTAGAAGAACTCAGCATAACCTTAAAAAAACTGATAGAAAAATTGCAGCTTAAAAATTATGCCTCGTATTTTAAGAGAGAAATATTTAAAAAATTTTTTATAGGAAAATCGAAAGCCGCCGCTAAAGTTATCGACGATATTACCGTAGCGGCAAAATCTAATTTAAACGTTTTGATATCGGGGGAATCCGGAACAGGCAAGGAACTTAGCGCAAACCTGCTTCACAGGCTCTCTTCGAGGAGAGATAAACCGTTTATAATAGTCGATTCCTGTAATTTATCGGAGAATCTTTTCGAATCCGAGCTTTTCGGGCATGAAAGAGGTTCGTTTACCGGAGCGGATGCTCTTAAAAAAGGACTCCTTGAATATGCGGACAAAGGAACTCTTTTTATCGATGAGATAGGCGAAGTAAGCAGTATAATACAGGCAAAACTTTTAAGGATAATTGATACAAAAAGTTTCAGGAGAGTAGGTTCGTCGAAAAATATTTTTATAGATACAAGGATTATAACGGCAACGAATAAAAATTTAAAAAAAATGGCAGAAGACGGAAAATTTAGGGGAGATTTGTTTTACAGGATTAGCGGTTTTACCATAGAACTTCCTCCTTTAAGGGAAAGGAAAGAAGACATTCCTTATTTAGCGCATTATTTTTTAACAAAAGAAAATAAAACCTCTTATTCTAAACCTATTACCCAGTCGGCATTAAATAAGCTGATGGATTATGCTTGGCCGGGAAACGTCAGGGAACTGAAAAACGTAATAGAAAGGTCTATAGTTTTATCCGAAGATAAAGAAGAAATTACGGATGCCGCTATTCAGCTTGAGATTGCCGGGGGCAAAAATTTAAACTGCGGAGACGAATTTGAAATGTTCGAAAAAAAAATACCTATTAAAGAAATAGAAGAAAAGTACATAAGCTATCTTCTTTCCAAAGGGCATACTAGAGCCGAAATAGCCTATATTATAGGCGAAAGCGAAAGATCTGTTTACAGAAAGCTTGCAGGTATAAAAATTTAACTAATTAAGTTTATTTATTGTTTTAAAAGATAATTGTAACATATTTTTTTTTATTGGATTAAAATAAATAAAATAGCTGTTTTATTTAAAATAATTTGTTATATCCGAAGGGGGGGAGCGTGCCTGTATGAATTTATCTATAATTAAGAAGACTTCTATTAAAACCAAGCTTATTTCGTTGATTATAATCTCTGCAATAGTGGTTTTGTTTGCGCTTACTTATTATGCATTGTATTTTCAAAATAAGATGTCCGTAAAAACTACGTCTTTCGATGCAGTAGTTACGGCAAAGACAATGCTTTCCAGTTTAAACGCCATGATGCTTAACGGCACTATTTCAAATAAATCCGACAGACGCCAGTTATTCGACATATACAGAAAAATCAAAGGAATTAAGTCTTTTAAATTAGTAAGAGGCAATTCCGTAAACAAAGAATTTGGACAGGGTTTAAAGCAGGAGATGCCTGTTACTAATTTCGATAAGGAAATACTTTCTTCAAAGAAAGAAATAATAAGAGTTTACGAAAAAAACGGCCAGAAATATTTGAAAGTCGGCGTGCCTTTCGTAGCAAAAAAAATGTCGAGAGGCATAGACTGTCTTATGTGCCATACCGTTAAACAGGGAACGGTTCTCGGCGGCGTAGAACTAGTTTATTCCCTAAAAAATACTGTTAAATCTTCAGATATTTT
Source organism: bacterium (assembly GCA_021828445.1). Lineage (GTDB taxonomy): Bacteria > SZUA-79 > SZUA-79 > Acidulodesulfobacterales > Acidulodesulfobacteraceae > Acidulodesulfobacterium_A. The sequence goes on along the minus strand of JAJZJD010000045.1, from coordinate 4,915 downwards.
TATGCGTAACGTAGTTATATTTTCTATTATATTAATATTTATAGCAATATTATTGATGTATTTAATGCTAAAACAAACTTTTATAAAGCCAATTACTAGTTTTTATAAGAGGGTCAGGGATATATCCAAGGGAGAAGGCGATTTAAGCAAATTGATACCGATGGACTGTTTCGATAAGCCTAAAATTATAGAAAAGCGCCACAGGCAATGCATGTTAAGCGAATCTGAACTCGAGCTTAGATGCTGGGATAAGCAGATAGAAAAATTCGGCGATAAAGGGGAGCATATCTGTAAAAAGTGTAAAGTTTATAAAAATTCCGTTTACGACGAAATTACCGCGGTAGTTAACGAATTTAATAAATTTATTATAGATATAAGAGAGATAGTAAAATCTATTACCGAAGAAGCGATGACTATAGTTGACGTAAGCACTACTATAGAGGGACACGTCGATGAAATAAGCGGTAAAGCGCAGGAGCAGGCGGAACTTGCGACGCATGTCGCCGCGGCTTCGGAAGAGATGTCGCAGACCATTAAAGAAATTGCGAAAAATACGCAGAATGTAAGTTCAATCGCAAAAGAAGCGTCGGACAGCGCAAAAAGCGGTTTCGACATAGTAGAAAAATCGATATCCGGCATTAAAAACGTTGCAGTGCTTACACAGCAGCTTGGAGGTTTAATAAACGGATTGGAGCAAAGTTCGTTTGAAATAGGGGAAATAATATCGGTTATTAACGATATAGCAGATCAGACTAACCTGCTTGCTCTTAATGCCGCCATAGAAGCCGCACGAGCGGGAGAATCCGGCAGAGGGTTTGCCGTCGTCGCCGACGAGGTAAGAAAATTAGCGGAAAGAACCGTGAAAGCTACAAAAGAAATTGCGGCGAAAGTTCAGACTATGCAGCAAAGTACTCAAAATACCAAAACTTCTATGGGTAAGACTTTGAGCGAAGTAGATTTATCGGTCGGTTATGCTTCAAAAGCCGGAGAATCTTTAGACAGTATCGAAAAAAATATAGTCGTTTTAACCGACCAGATAAGTTCTATAGCCGCCGCTTCGGAAGAGCAGACTGCGGCTACCAACGAGATTTCCCAAAATATAGAAACGGTTTCCACTCTGTCGGTGTCTAATTCCGAAAAATCTTCTAATACGGCAAAGGAAGCCGCATCCATTTACGGAGAACTAGAAAAATTAATCGGTATATTAAAGAAATTTAAATATTAATTTACTTTATGGGGGATTTGCTTTATGAGTACTTTTGACAGTCTGTCTCAGGAGAAGGATATCTTTTTTCCGTCTAAAGAAACATTAAAAAACAGTTATGTTGAAGATTATGAAAAACTTCATGAATATTCCATAAAAGAAAACGAAAAATTCTGGGACGAGACCGCAAAGCAGTTGTCATGGTTTAGACACTGGGATAAAGTGTTAGACCAATCAAATCCTCCTTTTTATAAATGGTTTACGGGGGGCAAAACCAATATAGCCTATAATGCTTTAGACAGACATATAACGACGTTTAGAAAAAATAAGCTGGCTATAATATGGGAAGGCGAAGACGGCACGGAAAGGGTTTATACTTATTTTGCTTTATATAAAGAGGTAAATAAGTTTGCAAACGTCTTAAAAAGTTTTGGAATAAAAAAAGGCGATACGGTTACTATTTATCTTCCAAACATACCTGAAATCGCTATAAGCATGCTGGCATGCGCAAAAATTGGGGCAATACACAGCGTAGTTTACGCAGGTTTTTCGGCAATGGCTTTAAAAGACAGAATATTAGATGCTCAGAGTAAACTGCTTATTACAGCCGACGGAGCTTTCAGGGGCGGCAAAGTTATAGAGCTTAAAAAAATAGCCGATGAAGCTGTAACTAAAGCGCCGGTCGTTCAAACCGTTATCGTAGTAAAAAGAACCTGCAAAGAAGTTTCTATGGATACATCGAGGGATTTTTATTACGACGAACTTATGAAACTGCCCATAGCTAACCCTTATCTTAAAACGGAAGAGCTTGATGCGGAAGATCCTCTTTTTATACTTTATACGTCGGGAACTACCGGAAAACCTAAAGGCATATTGCATGTTCACGGCGGATATTCCGTAGGAACGTATATAACTTCAAAATACGTTTTTAATATAAACGATACCGACACTTACTGGTGTGCAGCCGACCCGGGCTGGATAACGGGACATTCCTATATAATTTACGGGCCTTTAATTAACGGGGCTACTACGCTTATGGTAGAAGGTTCGCCTTATTATCCGTATCCGGACAGATGGTGGAGAATAGTAGAAAAACACGCCGTAAATATATTTTATACTTCCCCTACCGCTATAAGAGGCGTTATGAGATTCGGGGAAAACTGGCCGAACAGGCATAATCTCAGTTCTCTTAAAATTCTCGGAAGCGTCGGCGAACCTATAAATCCTGAGGTTTGGCGCTGGTATTATAAGCACATAGGCAAAGAAAGATGTCCTATTATGGATACGTGGTGGCAGACCGAATCCGGTATGTTTCTTATAACGCCTGTGCCGTCTTTGCCTCTAAAGCCCGGTTCATGCGGAAAACCTTTTCTTGGAATAGATGCGGATATTTTCGACGAAAACGGCAATAGCGTCAAAGAACCTGACAAGGGCGGTTATTTGGTAATTAAAAAGCCATGGCCTTCAATGATGAGGACTATTTATAAAGACGAAAACAGATATAAAGAAACTTATTTTTCTAAATTTAACGGCGTATATCTTGCAGGAGATACCGCAAAGAAAGACAAAGACGGCTATTTTTACGTTATGGGCAGAATAGACGACGTCATTAAAGTTTCGGGATACAGGTTGGGAACAGCCGAGATAGAAAGCGCCTTAATTACACATGAAGCGGTTGCGGAGTCTGCGGTAATAGGTAAGCCCCACGATGTTAAAGGCAATTCGATAAAGGCTTTCGTAGTGTTGAAGCCCGGTATAGATAAAACCGATGCTCTTATGGACGATATTAAAGCTAACGTCGGGAAAACGCTTGGCCCTATTGCAAAACCGGACGAGATTGAGTTCGTCGATTCTCTTCCTAAAACGAGAAGCGGTAAAATTATGAGAAGGGTTTTAAAAGCTAGGGAAATGGGCATAAGCGAAGGAGATTTATCAACCATCGAGGAAGATTAGTAAAATAAAATTAGGAGGATAAAAAATGAAGTTTAAAATAACAGATTCAATCGATAAAAATTTATCCGAGAGCAAATCAGGCGAATTAAATCATATTTTTGTTTTCGGAGTTTTTCAGGGAGAAGAAAATAGTTTTTTAAAATCGGGAAATTTTAAAAAGTTAGAATTTATTTATAAAAGACTTAAACGTTTAGATTTTAAAGCAAAAAAAGGAAAGAGCGTTCTTATAGAATCACCTGTTTATTCATTAATTTACGGATTAGATAAAAAGAACAAATTTAATTACGACTCTTTAAGAAGTTTTATTTCGGCGGCCGCTAAAGCCGCTAAGGCAAACAAGGCGGAAGAAATAACGGTAATAATTCCTGAATTAAGCGGCGAATACTATATAAAAAAAGGATTATTTTATTCGGCGGCGGCAATATCGGAGGGAGCGGAATTAGGTTTGTACGAGTTTAAAAAATATATGTCTGCCGCATCAGATAACAAAGGAAAGTTAAAAACAGATAAAGACGAAAAATATCCCAAAGTTATAAATATACATTTTAACGGCTTAAAAGTCTCTAAGGATAATGTTAAAACTGCGGATGAAGGTTTCGATTTTGGAAAAAAAACGGCTTCCGCGGCTAATTTTGCGCGCGATATAGTAAACGAACCGGGTAACGTCGTGACCCCTGAATATTTAGCGGACTTAGCAGCGAAAATATCTAAAGAAAGCGGTATGGACTGTGAAATATTTAACGAAAAAGAGATAGTAAAAAAAGGAATGAACGCCTTTTACGGCGTAGCGCGCGGATCTAAAAATCCGCCCAGGTTTATTCATTTAACGTATAAACCGAAAAATAAGCCTAAGAGTAAAAATATCAAAAAAATCGCTTTAATCGGGAAAGGCATTACTTTCGACAGCGGCGGACTTTCGTTGAAGCCGGCTGATTTTATGACTACCATGAAAAGCGATAAATCGGGGGCTTGCACCGTGCTCGGTATTATGAAGTACATTAAAAATTTCGATATAGAATTAGAGGTTCACGGTATTATTGCGGCTTGCGAAAATATGCCCGACGGCGGAGCTCAAAGACCCGACGACATAGTTAAAGCTTTAAACGGCAAGACTATAGAGATAGATAATACTGATGCGGAAGGCAGGCTTACTTTGGCGGACGCTTTAAGCTTCGCGTCGGAGTTAGGCGTTGACGAAATCATAGACCTTGCTACCTTAACGGGAGCTTGCGTAATTGCGCTTGGAGAATACACTTCCGGAGTTATGGGAAACGATAAAGACCTCATATTCAATATAATATCGACAAGCCAAATTACCGGAGAGAGAATGTGGGAACTTCCTTTCGACGATAATATGAAAGAAAAACTTTCAAGTCCGATTGCCGATTTAAAAAACGTAGGCAACAGATACGGCGGGGCGATTACGGCAGGAATGTTTCTGGAAGAATTCGTTCCCGATAAGGTTAAATGGTGCCATATAGACATAGCCGGACCTGCTTTTACCAAAACGGGTTTTAATTATAATCCTAAGGGCGGTACAGGGGTCGGAGTGAGAACTTTACTTTATTATTTAGATCAGCATAAATTATAATAATAAATATAAATATATGCATATGCATATATTTATTTAAATTTTTTTATAAATTATAATTTTATAACTTGATTTTTGAGTATATCATATGATATACTCAAAAAGTTTAGATTAATAACATTAAACTATATGATCTTAACTATTAATTAAATGAATAATAGTATAAA
>JAJZJD010000044.1 GCA_021828445.1 bacterium | reverse complement strand
ACGAAACGGTAGAGCCTAAACTTATAAATCCTACTTTTATTACCGATTATCCGGTAGAAAGCTCCCCGCTTGCCAGACGAAACGATAAAGACGGTTCGGTGACCGAAAGGTTCGAGCTTTTTATAGCAGGGAGGGAAATAGGAAATGGATTTTCGGAGCTGAACGACCCGCTTGACCAGGAAGAACGTTTTAAGATGCAGGTGGAAACAAAAATCAAAGAAGGATTGCCTGCGGAAATGGACGACGATTACATAGAAGCTTTAAAACAGGGGCTTCCTCCAACCGCAGGGTGCGGAATAGGCATAGACAGGGTAGTCATGCTGATGACGAATTCTCATTCTATAAGGGACGTTATATTATTTCCTTTGCTTAAGCCGATTAAATAAATAAAATTTACAAAATAAATTAAATCAATAAAATAAATAATGAGTTTTCATACTAAAATAGCCCTGCATTATTTAAAGCCGAAGAATAATTCTTTTATATCTTTGCTCAGTTTAATATCGGTAATGGGAATAACTATAGGGGTAATGGCGCTTATAGTAGTTATATCCGTAATGAGCGGTTTCGACCATGCTCTAGAAAAAAAAGTAATAGGCATAGAGTCGCAGGTCATAGTTTTAAATTATAACGGCTTCGTGAATAACTATAAAGGAACTGTAAAAAAAATACTTTCGGTTAAAGGCGTAAAAGACGTTTCTCCTTTTATATACACGGACGTTATGATAACTTCGTCAAGTACATCTGTGGGAAGCGTGTTGAGAGGCATAGACGTAAATTCCGAAGAAAAAGTTACCGATTTAAAAAAATATTTGATAAAAGGCAGTCTGTCGGGTTTAAACGCTAAAAACGAAAACGAAATAGTTCTCGGCAAAGTTTTAGCTCAAAATCTTGGAGTTTCGGTCGGAGACAGAGTCGCGATAATTTCGCCTGAAGGGCGTATTACTCCTTTCGGAGTTATGCCTAAGACCGAACGGTTTACCGTTTGCGGCATAATAAACAGCGGAATGTATAATTACGATTCCACATTTTCTTTTATTTCCGTCAAAAACGCCCAGAATTTTATAGGATTGTCTTCAAAAACCGTTACGGGACTTGAGGTTAAATTAAACAGATTAGGTTCGGCTAATGCGATTGCTAAAAAAATTGCAGATAAATTAAATGCAGGAACTGCCTCATCTTCTTATTACGCCTTAAGTTGGGAAGAATTGAATAAAAACTTATTTTCCGCTATTAAATTAGAAAAACTTACGATGTTCGTGATATTATTTCTGATAGTTTTAGTGGCGGCGTTCAATATTATCTCGACGCTGATAATGGTCGTTATGGAAAAAAGAAAAGATATAGCGGTATTAAAATCTATAGGGGCTTCTTCTAAAGATATAATGATTATTTTTATCGCTCAAGGTCTTATTATAGGGTGCATAGGAACGGCTCTGGGGCTAATATCCGGATTTTTAATCGGATACATTGAAGAAACATATCACATAATAAGCCTGCCGTCGTCGGTTTACTACATAACCGCCCTGCCTGTAAGGATGACCGCCGGAGAATTTGTAATTATAGGTTTTTGTTCAATATTTTTAAGCTTTATAGCAACCTTGTATCCTTCTTATAAAGCGGGTAAAATAGACCCCGCCGAAGGAGTAAGATACGAGTAAAAAATTGTAATTACGGGGACGGAATTTAATTCTGCCTTCTTCACTAATTGGAAATTATGAACATAAAAAGCAATGCAGCCGTTTCGTTAAAAAAAATAGTCAAGATTTTTAAAACTGGAAATGAAACCGTAAATATTTTAAACGAAGCCGATTTTGAAATAAAAAAAGGCGATACGGTTGCAATTACAGGAGAATCAGGCACGGGTAAAAGCACGCTTCTGCATATAATGGGAACACTGCTTAAGCCAGACTTAGGAAACATCGAATATTTTGGCCAATCGGACGTTTATTCACTTTCCGACGAAAATCTTGCCCGTTTCAGAAATAAAAATATAGGTTTCGTTTTTCAGTTCCACTATCTTTTAAACGAGTTCAGTTGCTTAGAAAATGCGGCGATGCCTCTATTAATAAGGAAAGAAAACAAAAATACGGCGTTTAAAATTGCGAAAGATTATCTTTGCGAAATGGGCCTCGAAGGCAGGCTTAATTTTAAACCGTATATGCTTTCCGGCGGGGAGCAGCAGAGGGCGGCAATAGCAAGGGCTCTTGTATGCTCTCCTGAGGTTATATTAATGGACGAACCTACAGGCAATCTCGACCCGCGACATGCAGGAAAGCTCCATGAAATAATTATCGGACTTAATAAAAAACACGGGAAAACCCTTGCCATAGTTACTCACGACGGCAACTTTTCGGCTATGATGAGCCGTAAAATTAAAATTTCCGGCGGTTCAATAGAAGAGATAAAGTTGTGATGTCGCCAGAAATAAAAAGTGGCAGATTTTATTTTCCTAACTTCCCCAACCTTTTTATACACCACATAAATAATTCTTTATAATAAGCATTTTCCTCATGTAAAAATTTCGCATTAAATTTTTATAATTATTTTATTAAATTTATGATAAAATATAATTATATTAATTTTATTTTATAGCATAAAACAATATGGCTAATACATTTAAAATATATGAAGACCTTCAGGACTCGTTCAGCGAACAGCAGGCGAGAACTCTTACCAAAGTTATATCGCAAAGCATAATCGACGAGTCAAATATAGTAACTAAAGTTGAATTTAATAGACTGGAAAGAATAGTCGAAGAACTCGCCGAAGCGCAGAAAAGAACGGAACAGCGCCTCGACAGCCTTACTCAAAGAGTCGAAGAGCTTGCCGAAGCTCAGAAAAGAACCGAAGCAAGAGTCAAAGAGCTTGCCGAAGCTCAGAAAAAAACGGAAGAAACCGTCAGGCAGCTCGTCGTTGATATGGCGGACGTTAAAAAACAGCTTGGCGGACTTTCTATGGCGGTAGGTTACGGCATAGAAGACAAATATATTCCTTTTATGAAAAAGTTTGCTTTAAATCAATATAATGCCGTTATTAGTAAAGTGGAAAGAAAAAACGTTAAATATGCAAACGGCTCTTACGACGAAGTAAATCTATATCTCGAAGGAGAAATAGACGGTAAAAAAACTTATATTATAGGCGAATCTAAAGCCCAGCCCGGCAAAAAAGACGTCGATAAATTCGGCCTTATGCTTAAAAGATTAAAAAAGCATTTAAATGCCGAAGTCAAAGGTTTTATGATAGGATATGTTTATGCTCCCGCAGTAGAAGACTACTTTGCCGAAAAATACCCCCATATCGATTTCTTCAAGACGTATCAGATAGAAGAAATTGCTGAAATCTCTAAATAACATTTTTTTAAGTTAAAGGATGTATTATTTTTTCTATTACATTCTTTTCTCTTATTCATATATTTTTTTAAAGAAGCCGCCGTTTTATCATTATTAAAAGAAAATCTAAGTTTAGCAGAAATAACCGATAGGCTTAATATTACGAGAAGCACTTTTAAAACCCATATGTCTAATGTTATGAATAAAATTGAGATAACTTCCACCCGCGAATTAAAAAGGTTTGCCGCAACCTCCTTTTAGTCTTTTCCGCAAAAGTATTTTTATCGTCCATTTGGACGATTTTATTTATTTTTAATTAAGATAAACTACAATTAAGTAAAATTTTATCTTAATTTCAAATAAAAGTATGGAGGAAAAATGATGAAAATACCCCCGTTTAAACGTTTTAGTTTTTTAAGTTTGTTAGTAATAGCTTTATTTTTATTCTCGGCTGCAGCCGCCCTGTCGGGGTGCGGCGGAGGAGGCGGCAGCAGCAGTTCTGGCGGTTCCGGTTCCGGCGGAGGTTCATCTACTGCAGCTCCTACGGTTACCGCTATATCGCCATTAAGCTCCGCTACGGGCGTATCTTTAAGCCCGATTATTACCGTAACTTTCAGCGAGGCAATGAATATCAATTCTTTTAATGCCACGGATACAACGGTAACTTCTTCTGGAGGCACGACGGTCAATATTGTAAATCCAGTATGGAACGGCACCGACACAGAGGTTTCCGTCACGCCGGCAAGCCCGCTTACCGCAAATACTACATATACTATTACTTTTACGTCCGGCGGCATAAAGGCGCAAAACGGAACGGCTATAGCGAGCGCTTATACTTCCAGCTTTACGACTGCCTCAAACGCAGGAACCCTTGTCGATATGACGCCTTCGGGGATAGCCGCCGCAAATCAATTAGCGTTGGTCGAAATGGATAAAAGCGGCAATATAATATTCGGAGAAGCAATCAATCCTACGAGTTCCTCTTTTCCGGTAAACTTGGTGCAATTATCCGGCACCTCAAGAACGATACAAAATACTTATAACGTTGGAACAGTGGCTCCTATTATAAATAATATCGTTATAGACTCAACGGGGAATTTATGGGCGCCTATGACCAACGCCGGAACCGCCTATCTGTACGAATTGCCTGCCGGTTCGGCTAATAACGCTTCATTCACGCAATATACTATTCCTACAGGTGACAGCTACTATTTTTCTTCAGGTTCTAATTTTACCACTGGATTCGGAATGGATTCTAAAGGAAATATATGGCTTCCGGTTTACAATTCTACTAATAATGGCCAGTTATTGGAAATAACGGGCGCGTCCGGAGGCGCCGCGACCGTGGCAAATACTTATTCTTTACCTACGGCCATTGTTTCCGTGAATGGCGTTGCAATAGATTCCTCTAATAACGTCTGGATAACTTCGTCTCCAAGCAGTTGCGGCGGTGCGAATCCGGACGAATTGCTTGAATTTCCGAGCGGCGGTTCTTCCGTTTCCGTGGCGGCAAGCCTGCCTTCGGGAGCGTGCACCCAGAGCGCCAATTCCATTGCAATAGACCCTTCTGGAAATATATGGATTCCGGCGCAATCCGGCGGCAATGACGTGCTTTATTATTATCCGTCCAGCGGTCCGTTAAGCGCGCCGATACCCCTTGCAACCGCCGCAAGTTATTCAAGTAATATGAGCGTCGCTTCCGATGCCGCCGGCAACATATGGGTAGCTTTAGCAAACTATTCTACAAACACGGGCGAGTTAATAGAAGTCAACAACTTTGGCGGGAGCGGTTTTACTAAGGTAGGAACGCCTTTATCGCTTACTTTTGCCCCAGACAATGCTATGTTCATAGACTCGAACGGCAATATATGGATGACTACGAATAATAATACGACCGCAGCTAATAAGCTCGAAGAGATTCCTGCTATTGCCGCCGCGGGATATTTTGCGGTTAAAGGTCAGGTTTATCCTTACTGAGCATAATATGTTTTATTGCAATCAATTCAGTATATTCTTTGGGAGCTGAATTAAGCTCCCAAAGAGTTATTAAGATTTTCGTTTTTCTTTTATGCCCGCCGAAGTATCTAACTCCCGTTCGCGCTTGCAGGAGCAAGGAGAGTTTATTCTTGACAAAACATAAAAATTGCTGTTAAATATAATATAATTTTTTTACTAAATCGCATTAAATCTTAAAACTAAATAATTATGTAATTTAAGGAGCATTAAAACTATGACTAAAAAACTCAATCTTTTAATTTTAACCATTTTATTTGCCGCAGTTATGCTTTTTTCGGCTAAGGCATACGCCGGCGGCCCCGATTTCAATAGTTATTATGTTGGAATTAACGGAGGCTTTTTGCAGACGGCGCCGAGCGGAGTCTCGTCTAAATCCGGAGGAACTTATAATCTTTCACTCGGCAAGGATTTCAATATAAATAATGCAGTATTGGGAGGAGGCGTTATGCTGGGTTATGCCGATAACGGCAGTTTTGGAGGAACATCCATTAACTCTGTTTATTATGGGGCATTTGCAAAAGGAGGCTACGATATAAATAATTTTATGCCTTTCGTAAAGCTCGGATATATAGGTACTTCGTTTAACGGTTCAAACGGCGCCGGGAACTCTACCGAAAGCGGATTATTGTACGGAGCAGGAGTAGAATACATGATTAATACGGTATGGGGCGTTACGGCTCAATATTTAGGTTCGTCGTTATCCGGCGGCAGCAACGGCTATCCCAATATAAGGGTAAATAATTATACGATAGGCGTCGATTTTAATTTCTAGAATATAACTTTATTTTCGTAAGAGGCGTCAAAAAATGTGCCAGATTTATTCACTCCAGCGGGCATAAAAGCTTCGCTTTTATAAACGCCCGTTTCCGTATATTTACTCCCGACTGTGTTTGACGCGGCCGGGAGTTATTATCCACCCCTTGTCGCATCATTTAACCTTCATAAACTTAATCAGTATTTTTATTTATAACCGTAAAAACCTATCGCTATTTGAAAAAAATAAGTTTAGATGGTAGAATTTATTTATATATAATTAGTTAATTAATGAATTTATTAGTTTAGCTCTTATAAAGTCGAAGGCTTTACATTAAAAGAAATTATTTTATAATTATTAAATTCGAAAGTTTATCGTCTCATTATTTTTTTATGTTTAAAAAAATAGCCTCGTTTGCCGAAAGACTCGGCATCGTAAAAAGAATAAGGCGGCTTTCGTTAATGTTATTGCCATCCGCCCAGTATGTCGATATACTTTTCGACTTAATAGGGCTGGGGATTTTATGCACCGACCACAGGCTTATAATGTTTAACGGCGCAGGGTTTGTTTCGCGGCATATAGATTATTCGAGATATAAACCTCTTTATGAAAGGCTTTTTTCGCTGAATAGAAGGGAAGCCGGGGCTGTCGTTCCTGCGGAACTTTTGACCCTTGGCAGAGGCAACGTCATAGTCCACGACGAAATAGCCCTTCCGAATTATCAAAATGGATTTCTGTATAATGAAATCAACAAGACTTTAGGCTATTACTATATAATAATGGCAAAGCTGTTCGACAGCAAAAATCTTATGGGATTTTTTACCATCTTCAGGTCTAAAGACATGCCTGTTTTCACTAATGAGGACGTCTTGTTTTTAGAAATGGTTGCCCCTTTTATATCCTACGGATTGTTCAAATCTAAAGTCCTCGAAGAAACGTTTACGGAGCCGGTAAATTTAGAAGCCGGCATTTTTAAATTGCGCGAAAATGAACCAGGATATATTTTAGTCGCTAAAAACGGCGAAATAGTTTATATTAACGATGCTATAAAAAACATGTTTTTGGAAACCAATATGCTTGAACACGCCCGCCTTCCCCTATTCGAAGCCTCATGTGGCGATAAAATCGTAGATTGCATGGGATATATAAACGCCGTCGTGAGAAATTATTTCGATGTTGCAGGTGCCGCCGGTTCTACGGGCGGCACCCCTATGCCTCAAAGGATTTATACTTCCAAAACAGGCAGAAGTTTTTTATTAAAAGGATATTACCTAGAGTCCATAAAAAGCAGCGAAAAAAACTTGGTCGCTATAACCGTCGAAGAAGTATGCAAAGAGCCCTTTTTAAGCCTTAAGAAAAGAATTATATATAATTTTACCGACAAAGAAGCCGCCGTCTTATTATTATTAAAAGAAAATCTAAGTCCGGCAGAAATAACCGACAGGCTTAATATTACGAGAAGCACTTTTAAAACCCATATGTCTAATGTTATGAATAAAATTGAGATAACTTCCACCCGCGAATTAAAAAGGTTTGCCGCAACCTCCTTCTAGTCTTATCCGCAATATATTATAACAAAAAACAAAATTGCAGAAGGTTTATTATGGATTCGTTTAATAACTATAAAAATTAGATAGGCGGCATAATCGGTGCTCCCATAGCATCTTCAGCCGTTAATTTTTCGACGGCTGGAGTTTCCGGTAATTATTCCGGTTTTGCTTTTGGAAAATGTACTACATCAGGTAGTGGGTCAACTGTTTGTCCATTTACAGCAGACGGAACGACTTATTCTACAATTCCAATAACTGCCAATGTATCAGGTTCATCCGGAACGGTAGAATGTTATGACCCCATGAACCCTACGTCGCAACTTACTTTTAAACCTAACGAAACCAGTTGCGCCGTTATACATAGTTTTGCAAATCAGGTTAATAATTCCATGGGCGTAGGACAAATAGATTATTTCCATGGATCAGCTTCTGCTGTTTCTGAAAATTATGTGGCTACGCTTAATAAAATAAATGGAAAGCGGCTGATATCAGGACTTTCATTTACTCCAAACGGTTCTGGCGGTTATAGTTACTTTAATTTTGTTCTTGTTCAGCAGTGAAAAAATATGTACAAGATTTATTCACTCCAGCTGGCATAAAAGCTTCGCTTTTACAAACACCCGCATCCTTATTAAAACTCCCGACTGCGTTTTATGCAATCGGGAGTTTTAATTTATACCGTGATTGCTAAATATAATAAAAAATTTTAATCGCTCCCTATTTTTTTTTCAGTATAATATGAATTGACTTATTCTCTAATATTTGATAGTTTATTAAAATGAAATTTTTTAAGCAGATATTTTTTGGAATTATTATAGCCGGCGTTTTAATTTTAAATTCTATTAACGCTTATGCGGCACTGAACAATAAAAACGTCTGGACGGGTTTTTTTTATCAGAAAGGCTCCCCCTCATTAACATCCATAAAAAAA
>JAJZJD010000043.1 GCA_021828445.1 bacterium | reverse complement strand
GAAATAGACAGAGACTATCTTTTTAACATTCCTGCGGGAACGGAAACCTTATATCCTATAAAATTTCAGCCTATTTCCGAAAGAAACGCTTATAAAGGCGGAGACTATCTCGCTTTTATTATTAATAACATAGAAAGAATTTCAAACGGCAATATGAGGTTCGTATTGTCGAGAACAAGCATTAATCTTACAGCCCGCATTATAGAAAACGAACTTAAAATCGGCGGCGTTAAAACTCTTATGCGTTTGCCCGGAGTTATAACCAAACTCAAGACTGAGTTAAACATTCCGCAAAAAACCATAGATTACGCACGAGAACTTTTAAAAGGAGAAAAAATTTATGTTTCAAAAATTATTTCAAAAGAAAAAGGAAACTAATAATAATCCGGAAACTGTAATAGGCATAGGCGTCGATTTGCAGGCTAAAGAAAAAAAACTGACGAATATCGTGCTGCCTGACTCGGCAAGAAAGGGGCAGTTTTGGTGTTTCGGCACGAATAGGGTAGGAAAGGCGCAAAGTTTGGATTCTTTAGTGCATACGCCTGACGGTTGGAAAAGAATGGGAGATATAAAAAAGGGATATACGGTATCTACTCCCGATAATAAAACTGCAACGGTAATAGACGTATTTCCGCAAGGAGTATTGCCGCTTTATAAAATTACTCTTTATGACGGACGGACGGCGGAGGCAAGCAACGAACATTTATGGGAAATTCATATAGGCTATTCAAAGAAAAAGAAAAAGACGATAGTTACTACCGCTATGTTAAGACGCATAATGCAGAACAAAAAAGTTTTTATTCAGGTGTATAATCCGTCAAAGAAATGCGAAAAAATAAAACTTGTCGCCGTTAAATCAATAGAATTTAACCGCAACGCCGAAGCTCAGTGCATATTGCTCGATTCAGAAAATCATTTATATATTACGGATAATTACATCGTAACGCATAATACGAGAGTAATGGAAAACATGATAGAGCAGGACATTAAAAAAGGATATTCCGTAGTCGTAATAGACCCTAAAGGCGATATAGAACTATTCAATAAAATAATTCAGGTGTCGGCAATGGCTAAACGGCTCGACGATATATCTTTTATTACTCCCATTTTTCCTGAATATTCCGCCGTTATTAATCCGCTTTCGTCTTATTATATGCCTGAAGAAATAGTAGGGCATATAGTATCTGGCGTAGAAACGGGCAAAGAGCCATATTTTTTTAACGTCGCTTACGAAATTTCTCTCGTTTTAGTTCAGTCTTTGGAGTTAATCGCACACTCTCAAGGAAAAGAACCCGATTTTAATCTTTTAAAGATTAAAAATTACATATCGAGAGAAGAACTCGAAAAGTTAAAAGCTCAGGAACTCGATAAGCTAACCCAAAGAAACATAGAATACGCTTATCAGTATTCTATGGATTTGCAAAAGATTTTGGACTCTCCGCAGGACTATTATTCAAAAGTGTCTTCGTCTTTAAGGGTCGCCTTAACCGAACTTACTTCCGGCAATATAGGAAAAATAATAGGACAGGCTGACGAAAACAGGTTTATCAAAAGGCTTCAGGAAGGCAAGCCGGTTATTTTAATAGCGCATTTGGGCTCGCTTTTAACAAGAAAGGCAGCGTCCACTCTCGGCAAGGTCTTAATATCCATGATACAGAGTTTTATCGGAAGGGTATTTTCGTCCGGAAGGGTATTAAATCCGCCGCTTTGCATTTATATCGACGAAGCGCAGAGCACTTTATATCCGGGCATAGACGATCTGTTCGCCAAGGCGGGCGGAGCGGGCGTATGGATTCACGGTTTTTGCCAATCCGTTAACCAGATGTATGCGGCTATCGGTCAGGATTATACCAAAACCATACTCGATAATACCAACTCAAAATTTTTTATGAGAGTGCCGGACTACGACACGGCTCATTATATATCAGGACAGTTCGGAACGGTAAGAAAGTTTTCTCCGATACTGTCTGTCGGCGGAGGTATTTCTACGAGAGAAGAGGAACTGCCTTTGGTAAGAGAAGAAGATATTTTAAGGCTTCAGCCGAGGCAGTTTTATTTTACGTCGTATCACGGAACATTTAAAGGCAAGACAAAAGACACGTCGGAATTATTCGTAAACGTGGAATTTCCGAGCGTTCATTTTACGGATAATAAAGAAAAAGAGGAGGCGGCATGATATATATACTTATAATTATTTTCTGGATAGCGGCTTTGTATGTGATTAACATGCTTTATAAAAAGAAAAAAGCAGTTCCCACGCTTAAAACGCCGAAACATAGCGAAAAAGACAAAGAGACGGTTAAAATAACCCTTGCGGAATTATCTATGTTATGGGAAAAGCGTTCAAATAAAAAATACAGTTTAAAAATAGACGAGCTTGTTCCTCTTTACAAACAGCCCGTCTTAAAACCGGACGTAATAGATTTAACACTTAAACATAAAAGACTTGAGGATTTTTATAATAAATATATTAAAGGCAACGGAAGCTTTACCGAAAATTTAATGCTGTTCGTCGTGGAACTCGTCAAGTTTATCGACGAAAAAGGCGACTGTCCGTCGGTAGTCAAGGTTTCCAAGTTAGACAACTCCAAAAGGGAATTCGCTTTATTGTCGCAAGTTTCTTTAATAGACCATTCTTTAGACGTAGCGGAAGAAATGATTAAGCTATACACGTCTCCTTTAGCTATACCGGACGCTATAGCCGCATCTTTATCCCACGATTTAGGCAAAATACCAGATTTTCAGGGAGATTTTTATTCGACCGGCGACCATCCCGAGTTGTCGGCGCGGATTATCAGAAACGAACTTTTATCCTTTAAAAACCTTGACGAAGCTCAACAAAACGAGATATTGGACGCCGTTATAATGCATCATAAAGCTCCCAAAGCCGAACTCGGAAAAACTTTAATACAAGCGGATCAGGCGGCAAGAAAAAAAGAGGTTCAGGAGATTGAGGATAAAAAATATTTGGAAAGCAAAAAAAATATTAACGCTCAAGAGGTAAAAGAAGTTGCAAAACGGGAAGAGCCGGCACAAGAAAAACCAGCCCAAGAAACTCAAAGCGTTTATGACGTTAATCAGGATAAAAAGCCTGTTTACGTTAAACCGGATTATATAGATTTGTCGTGGTTTTCTTCCGACGATTTTATATCAAGGATAACGCCGGCTATCAATAAAGTGGAAGAAGGAAACAGATTTAACGCTTTTTCTATGCCTAACGGCTACGTTTACTTTATGACCGGATTTTTAACCGATACCGCCGTAGAAATGGGTCTTGAGGCAGGAGATAACTATTCTCAAGCGGTTAAATTTGAAACTGACCCTTTGACGAGGAAAAAATTAGGACATACGCTTTTAAACGCCGTCGTAAATATCTTAAGGGAAAGAAATATGATACCGGAGAACCTTTGCGGAAAGAAATATTTCGGAAATAAGTTTATCGTAAGATATAAAGAACCCGTATCCGGCAAGACGGAGCAAACGGCTTTTTACACGCCTTTTTTATCGAGCGTTTTTACGGATTTAGTTTCCGAACTCGAAAAAGACAAGCCCGATATTATTAAAAATATCCAGTCCGTAGAAAAAGCTCCGTTTTCGAAAGCGTCTTGACATTTAAACAAACTTATTATAATAATAATACTAACAAAAAATTATAATAAAAGCGAGGTAGTTCACGATGATTAAAAAAATAATAGCTATAACGCTTTTAGCCATTTTATTTATTCCGTCTGTCGCCAACGCCGATTTGGCGTATTGTTTTAATCAAGCGGCTAATTTTTATAAAGTTCCGCAGAATATTCTTATGGCGATAGCCGACGTCGAAAGCGGCTTTAATCCTTACGCTATAGACGTGGAAGGCACGCCTTATTTTCCGGATAGTTATTCCAGCGCTTTAAACATCGTGCGAAAATACCGCAATTTATCGATAGACATAGGAATTATGCAGGTAAATTCGTTTTGGTTTAACAAACTGCATTATCCATTAAGATACGGGCTTAGACCATGCGACGACGTGTATTTCGGCGCTTACGTCCTTGCGAGAAAGATAGCCAGATACGGCTATAACTGGAGAGGAATAGCGGCGTATCATTCCAATAATTATACGGCGGGACTAATTTACGCCAATAAAGTTTACGCTGTATTAAGGCAAATGGGGGTTAACAATGGATAAAAACTTCGGATTAATTTTAGAATTTCCGTTTTTATCGCCGTCGTTAAATAAATTCTATTCAAATAGAGACCCTTTTTGGCGGAGCAGAATAGTCAAAAAAATTCATAACGACGTTCAGTGGCTTTTAATTTCCAAAGGCTACCGTCAAGAATCCTATCCATTCGGCAAAAATAAAGTAGATATAACGGCTGTTTGCTGCTTTGCGGACAATAAACGCAGAGATGTCGATAATTATTTTCCTAAGCCTATTATAGACGCTCTAAAAGGCTTTATTATTATCGACGACGACGACAGATATATATCGTCTTGCACGGTAAGGATAAAGTCGGGTTGCAAAGAAAATAAAACAATATTAATAATTAAAAATATGGCGGGATAGAGCAGAGGTAGCTTGCGGGTTTCATAAGCCTGAGGTCGCCGGTTTAAATCCGGCTCCCGCCCCCATTAACAATATGAAATTAAAAACTCACAATCTATTTAGCATAGGCGTTCTCACGGCTATCGGTTCTTTATTTATAAATCCAGCGGATTCTTTAATCTCGGCGGGGATATTGTCTATAACCGGCAATACGATTATAGATAGTTTCGGTCATAAAATGAAAGTAATTAGACTTCCGAACAATAAAAAAATAAAGAAGCCTATTAGAACTTACAAGACGCATAGCCCGTTAAGGGCTTTAATTTACGGTTTTATACCGGCAATAGCGTTATTTTTTTTAGCAGTTTATTTAATTCATATGCCAAACATACCTTATAGATTTTATAAATTTATTCCGAGACATGCGCCGTATTGGATATTATTGCAAGGTTTATTCGTAGGCGAACTGCATTTATTAATGGATATTATTACTGAAGGCGGGATATTCGTTAAAAAGAACGGCAGGTTTCAACGGTTCGCTCTGGCGCATATTAAATACGACGACATTTTTTGGAATACGCTTTTTCAAATAGTTGGAATAGCGTTTATAATTTTAACTTTTTACCATTTTGGAGGTTTTCATGGATTTAATTATCGTTGAATCGCCGCATAAGGCGCAGACTATTAATAAAATATTGGGTTCAGGTTATACGGTCAAGGCTTCCGTAGGGCATATCAGGGATTTAAATCCTAAAGAATTAAACGTTGATTTGGAAACGTTAAAACCGAAATATTCCGTTATTCCCGATAAACGTAAAGTAATAGACGAACTTAAAAACCTTTCTGAAAAAGCCGGCAGCGTTATCATAGCGAGCGACCCAGACCGAGAAGGCGAGGCGATCGGCTGGCATTTAACCAAAGCTTTAAACTTAAAAAACTATAAAAGGGCGGAGTTTCACGAAATAACCGAAAAGGGAATAAAAGAAGGACTTAAGAATTTAAGAACTTTAGATATGAATTTAGTTTCGGCTCAGGAAGCCCGCAGAGTGTTGGATAGATTAATAGGATACGGTTTGTCTCCGAATTTAAGAAAGGTTATAAACGAAGCCAAGTCGGCGGGCAGGGTGCAGACCGCGGCGTTAAGGATTATAGTCGAAAGGGAAAAAGAAATCAAAAATTTCGTTCCGGAAGATAGATACGCCGTAGAACTTAATTTAGACCAGAAAGGCAATAAATTTACGGCAGTCGTCGTTAGAAAAGACGGAGAAGATAAAAATACTTTATCCGAAATCAAGGATAAATCCCTTGCCGAAAAAATCGTTCAATATCTAACCGGCAAGCCAGCCGATATAACGGAAATTAAGCATAAAGACGTTAAAAGAAATCCGCCCGCTCCCTTTACGACGTCCACATATCAGCAGGCCGTAAATTCAATGCTGGGCATCTCAAGCGAAGACGCTATGAAGATAGCGCAAAAGCTTTACGAAGAAGGCTATATTACTTATATGAGGACGGATAGCGTCAGATTATCCGATGAAGCTATAAATTTGGCAAAAACCTATATAATTTCCAAATTCGGCGATAAATATTTTGAAAACCGCATGTATAAAAATAAAGACGGCTCCCAAGACGCCCACGAGGCGATTAGACCGTCAGATGCGAATAAGAGTGTAAATATATCAGGCGACGAATTAAAAGTCTATAATTTGATTTTAAATCGCTTTATAGCGTCTCAAATGGCTTCCGCCATATACGACCAGACGGTTATTACTGTAAAAATAGGCGGAGTTATAGCCGAAGCGCATGCGAGCGTAATGAAATTTAAAGGATACAAATCCGTTTACAACGACGAAGAAAAAGGCGAAGAAAGCGTTTTATCCGGCATAGAAAAAGGAAAAGCGGACGTCTTAGGTATAAACCTTAAGAATTGGAAGACGAAGCCGCCAGCAAGATTCACGGAAAGCTCTATCATAAAAGAGTTGGAAGATAAAGGCATCGGCAGACCGTCCACTTACGCCCAAACCATTAAAAACCTAAAGATGAGAGCGTATAAATCAAAAGACGGCAAAATAGTAAAGATAGAACCGTATTATATCGTTATTAAAAGCAAACAGATAATCCCGACGGAACTGGGCATTAAAGCCGTAGAATATCTTACTTCAAAATTCGATAAACTTTTCGACGTTAATTACACGGCTTTAATGGAAGAAAAACTTGACGAAATAGCGAAAGGCAAACTTACGTATAAAGATGTCGTAAAAGAAATTTACGATAACCTTAAAAGCCATAATATCGATTTTATGTTCGGCGATTATGTTCCGTCTCTAAAGCAGATAGAATACACAGAAAGGGTAGCGAAAGAGCGGGGGATAACTTTGCCGGAAGGGTATAAAACTAACGGCAAGATTTGTTCGGAATTTATAGAAAATAATAAATCCGTGCCGAAGGCGAGCGAAAAGCAGATAGAATTAGCCGAAAAACTTGCGAAAGAGCAGGGTTTAAGTTTGCCGGAAGGATATAAAGAAAATATCGAAATATGTTCCAAATTTATCGATAAAGCCTTTAAAACGCAACCGGCGTATAAACCGAGCGATAAACAAATATCTTTTGCGGAGAAATTAAGCGAAGAAAAGGGCTTGAAACTGCCGAAGGATTATAAAGATAACGCTAAGATTTGCAAGGAATTTATAGATAAGGCTATGAAGAAAAAAAGAAAAAAGTCATAACGAAATTAGAAATTATTTAATTAGCAAGTTATTTTCCTACCCATATCGCTGCACTTACTACGCCAATGAATAATATACCAATAGAACCAAAACCAAGAGCCGTGTAAAAATCAGCAGTTTTTTTATATCCGCATGAATCAAGCATTTGACCAACTAAAATATCTTCAATGTCTTTTGGTAGGGTAAATAGTGAATTTAATATTCCGAAAGGGGGAAATAAGAGATTAAAAAATTCATTTCTAATAAATTTAATAATGGCTTCTTTCTCTTTTCCTTTCACAGATTGTTTTAAACGATAGCATGCTATATTTTTAATGTCTTGACGGCTATTTAAAAGATTAGCAACATACAATTTACCGCCGGTTCTAACATTATTGAAAAACAATTCTACATAATTATTTGGATAATAATAACTGTTTACATACATACTGCAATCATTTACGGAATGCATAATCAATCTCCATGTTATAATTTTACTACATATTGTTATATTGTTTATATCATTTCTACATATAGTTGATTATAAAATTAATAGATAATAAAATCAATAACTATTTTATTACTGATATTTTATTACGGTGTTTATTTCTATTGACCTTCTCCCCCTTCCTAAAGCAATGGGATTCTCTAACGGCTTTAAGCTGCTAAAGTGCTGCTCCTCACGGAGTTAGCCGATTCCTGCTGCTGACTATGGATTACTCCATCCGCTTCATTCAAACCACTAAAGTAATTTGAATATTCTACAGGCGTTATCTCCCGTAAGACCTGCGGGAATGTAAAATTAAAATCCGGTAAAGCTTTATGCGCTATGTTAATACTTGCGGCTAAATCGGCGTTAATAGAAAATCCGCAAGATATACAGGTAAATTCCTCTTGAGTTTTGCGGTTATCCTTATGCGTATAACGGCATACGGGGCATTCTTGGGACGTTCTTGCGGGATTAACCTTTAAAAGCTTGCCACCGTTTAATAACGCCTTATATTCAAGCATATCGTAAAACATAGACCAAGACTGATTAAGAATACTTTTATTAAGTCCCGATTTAGCTTTAACTCTGTTACCCGGACTTTCTATAGTCCCTTTTGCCGACTTAGTCATATTATTTATTTTTAAGTCTTCTATAACTATTACGCCGTGGTTTTTAGCTATAGCCGTAGAAAGCTTATGCAGATAATCGTATTTAGTGTCTGATTTTTTCTTATTTAATAGAGATACTTTCCTGCTTTGTTTTATATAATTCTTTGATTTTTTAGTCTTATCGCTTTTTTTTCTCGAATGCTGTTTAAGATTTAATTTTGTCTGCTCTTTAGCTGTTTTTTCGTCTATTTTACTTAAATCTAAAGGCTTAAAATAAAAGCCGTTGGATAAAGTAACTATCTTTTTAACTCCGGCGTCTAAACCTATCTGGTTAAGTTTATCGGTACCTGCAA
>JAJZJD010000042.1 GCA_021828445.1 bacterium | reverse complement strand
GTGGGCGTCTTTATCCATAGAAGATACGCAGTCTTCGGCGATTACGGGATAAAATCCCCTGTTAGCGGCATCCCTTGCGGACGATTCCACTCCTATCTCGGTTGCTATACCCGTAAAAATAAGAGTATTTATATTTCTGTTTTTCATCATCTGTTCAAAATATGTCCCGATAAATATGCTTGCCGCCGGTTTTTCAAGCAATATATCGCCCTCCTGCGGCGCTATATCTTCAAGAATATTTCTGTCGCTTGAACCCTTCGCCATAAAATCGGGAAGTTTCGCAGGGTCGTTAACTCCGAAGCGCTTCATCATAGCGTAATACGACCACGAAGACCTGAACTCTTTTGCCGCCGGAGTTATAAGAGTATATACCACGGGAATTTTGCCCCTTAAAGCGTTTACTAAATATTTTACATTAGCGATAAATTCCGTTTTATTATATATTCTGGAAACTAATCCGTTTTGAACGTCCCACACGACAAGACAGGAATGTTCGGGGTTTATTATCTCTTTTAAATTTTCATAGATTTCGACGCCGTTTGCTTTTTTCATAAAGCCTCCAAAAAAATAATTTACACCAATAATTTTGGGATTTAATCAAAACATTGCATTTTTGCAATAGTTGAATTTTGTCCGGTTAACGGATTTTATAACCATTTTTATTTATTAGCTCCTCGCTCAGGCGCCATAACTTTGTTCTTATATCTGTATTATAAGCTATATTATGCGGTTTTGCTATTTTTGAATCGCTGAAATATTTTCCGGTAATATTTTCTACTTCTTTGGAAACGGCCAGATAAACAGAGGTTTCAGCTCCTTTAGATAAGCCGCCCCCGAAAAATCCGCCTATTCCGCCCCATCCTGCCCTTAAAAGTTTTGTGTTTATAACTCCGGGATGCAGGCAGTTTACGGTGATATTTTTATCTTTAAGCCTTTCGCTTAACTCAATCGTAAAATAAATGTTGCACAGCTTGGAAAGACTGTAGGCTCTGTGTCCGTCATATTTTGCAGGTTTAATAAGATTGTCGAAATCCATTTTTGAAGCATGCGCCATAGAGCTTACGTTAATTATGCGGGCGGGTTCCGCATTTACCGGTTTGATAACGGGAAGCAGATTTAAAGTAAGGAAAAACATGGAAAGATGATTTATCTGAAACGTCGCCTCTATCCCTTCGGGGGATAGCATATAATCCTTCAAATAAACGCCGGCATTGTTTATTAAAACGTTTAAATTATCGTATCTTTTTTTAACTTCTTCGGAAAAATTAAAAACTTCTCGTAACGATATTAAATCGCAGGGAAAATAATCCAAGTTTTTACTGCCCGTTAATGCGGAAATTTCTTCTACGGTTTGTTTGCATTTGTCTTTGCTCCTGCCGTGAATCAGCACAAAAAAACCTTTCTGCGCAAGAATAATGGCGGTCTGTTTGCCTATGCCGTCGGTAGAACCGGTAATAAGAACGGTTTTCATTTTGTCGTTATATAAGTTAGTCTTTCAGATACTATATTTCTCACGCTTTCGCTTTCGTCGTTTTGCATCAAAGAAAGGTATTCTTCGGGGATTCTTTTCGCTACGGCTTTCCTCACTAATGCTTCGCCGTCTTTTGCCATATCTTTTAAATATTTTGGATTTATTCTTTCGGCGACTTTAATTCTGACTATAGGTTCTTTGTCGCCTATTAATGAAGGCAGGAAAGATTCGTCTATTCTTTCGGCCGCGGCATGCCTTACCCAGAAAGATTTATCATTTAGCATTTTAGGCAGTTCTTTTGCGTCTATTCTTTTTGCAACGATTAAACGAACTTCTTTGTACGGATCGTTTATTAGGGCTGTCAAATTTTCCGACGGTATTCTCGAAGCGACTTTATATCTTACGTTTTCGTCTTTATCGGTTAAGGCATGTATGAGATAAGAGATTTCAGCCCTGCTTACGGCATCGAAACGCTCTTTAAAATCGCCGGTTTTAAGAATATTTATAAATTCATTTTCGGTCATTTTGTCTTCAAATGTAAATTAACAAAATTTTAATTATTCTATTTTAATTATATCTTAAAATTTTTTTTATAGTTATATATGGGATATAATTTAATTATACGCGGGGGTAAAATATTATGCTCGATATAAAAAGAATTTACGACGAGCCTGCGGCTAAAGACGGCATAAGAATATTGGTGGACAGGTTATGGCCGAGAGGCATAAGCAAAGAAAAGGCAAAATTAGACTTCTGGTTTAAAGACATAGCCCCTTCTAACGAATTAAGGAAAACATTTCATAAGGCGGCAATAGATTTTAAGGAATTTAAAAAAAGATACTTGCGGGAACTTTCCGAATACAGCCGTAACTATGACGCGTCCAGCAATGCTGGTCATGAAAATTCGATTGCGGAAATATCCGGATTATTAAAAACCGGCGGCAAAAATATAACATTATTATACGGACTAAAAGACGAAATAAACAATAATGCCTCCGTACTTAAAGAATTTATATTAAAATCGGCAAACGGATTTTAGAATTAAAAAGGGCTTTCGAGGATATAAATCTTATTATTTTTATATTTAAACAGATAAAGCGGCTTTCTAAATCTGCCGCCGGTTAATTTGCTGATCCCGCAGACCCCATTAAACGTTTTAACTTTTAGAAGGGCGCGGTAAAATTTTACTCCGTTGCCTTTTCCCGAAAAAGCCGAAACGTTTTTTGACCGCACGCCGTTTGAATTCAGATAATTATACGGGCTTTCGGAAACTGCGGCATAATCGGAAATGCTCGCCTTCTCCGCCGCCTTAATTATTATTCCTCCGATATCGTATCCTTCGGCGCTGAGTATATTTGGCATTTCTCCATATGTATCTTTGTAATCCGAACTGAATTTTTTTACTATTTTATTATCGTCATGCTTGAAAAATCCGTCCGGAAAAATTGCGTTTTGCATATAAAAACCGTACTTTTCCATAAAAGACCTTGAATCTAAAGAACTTAGCCCGAATATAGGAAACCCTGTGATATTGTAATAAGCAAGCTGGGTTAAAATCAGTTCGAGTTTGGAAGGACTGCCGATTACGAAAAGACCGTTAAACGGTATATCCGGCTTAGACTTTGTTATGCCGTGCATAAGGTTGTAAGGAGTAATGCCGAGCTGAGCCTGTTCCGCCTTCGATACATGAGTATTGCCTACATTGTTAAACTTGACTATCGAATTAAAATTATAAAAAAAATCGACGGTTTTCCCGCTATATCCTGTTGCATTCAAGACGTTTACGCCGTACTTTTTTGAAAATAAGTTTATATAAGACATAATTTTTAAACCGTAACCGCTATCCGGATATATCGCGGAAACAGACCTTATGCCTGCATATGCGGCATATTTCATTTCCGTTCTTATCTCCTGCTTTAAAGTCATACCGTAACTAAAAACAAAGGGGGATAAATCTTTTTCGGCGACAATCGGCGACGGCGTTATTACCGGAATTTTAAATTTAACCGAGTCGGACGCAAAGTATTTTAACTGACCTTCGAAAAGAGGCCCTACCACGGCGCTTACCCCTTTTTTAGACAAAGAATCGAATATATTACCGATGCTTCCGCCGTCGGCGCTTACAGGCAAGTTTATTATTGAATATTTTATTTTTAAACCGCCCCGCTTATTAAGGCTAAGGAGAAGTCCGTTTATAAACTGCTTGGTGAAGAATGCAAATCTTCCCTTGGTTGGAAGCGCCAACGCTATTCTTAACGCATTGCCTTTATTTGGGCCGTTTTCGTTTCCGAAAGTTCTTCCCATAGATAGCGAAGGGGATAAGAAAACGGCAAGAAAAAATGCTATACAGGCAAAATAAATTTTCGTTCCGGTCGTTACGGTCATAATTTTTTTAAATTTAACTCGTATTAACAATATTTTATTTATACAACTAATCATTATAACAGTCAATCGGAATGTTCGGAAGCCAAAATAATTATTTTATTTTTTTTTATTTTATCTTATTATTATTCGTATGAACATTGAAGATTATAGATTATATTTTAATTACAGGATTATTTTAAAAACCGCCTCTAAACAAAAGGGGCTTGCCGGAGATAGTTTTGAAAATAACGATTTTTACGCAATATTTAAAGCCGAGGTGGAAAATGAAATTAATTTATTGTATAAATTTAAAATAAAACCCGTAAAAACAAGCCGGTTAATAAATTATTACGGAAAAAAATCCCTTTCTCCCGCTTTGCCGCAATTTTTACATATATACGACAAGGCCGATGTATTTGATGCGGGCGGCTCTTTGGAATCGAAAATAAGGTCGGCTGACGGTATTTTTTTAACGTCGTCAAGATTCGAGGGCGCAAAAATTTATAAACCGGGCGCCGATATTTTTAACAATTTAGATTTATATCTTTCCAATGCCGCCGGTAAGCCAAAATTTGATTTTATCTGCGTCGGAACAAACAGCGAAGCCGAAATAGAATTTATTAAAAAATTTTCGGGAAATCCTTTATTAATAATTCTGCCGTCAAACCCTCTGCCGGATTTAACCGCCTTAAATAAAACAACGCCTAATTTTTTGCATATTTCCGCAATAGACCCTTTTTCTAAAAATTCAAAATACGGGTTTGCCTTAAGAAACAGCCTTGCTTTTCATTTATCTCAAGAAATGATTGTTCTATATTTGTCCGAAAAAAGCTCTTTGTCGTCAATCATAAAAAAATTTGAAAACGCCGGCAAACCGGTAAATATTTTTGAGCGTGGATATTCGACATATACTATGGCGCCCGATAAGAAACCTGATATAAGCAATACGGTCATTAAAAAAGAATATAATTCTATCCAAAAATTTATAATAAATTCTTTGGAAAAAGAAAATATTACTATTGACAATTTATTAAAACTAAGCAATATTAAATTAAACGTGGACGAAAAAGAAATCATAAAGGCAATTTCGATACTCGAAATGAATTCTGAAATAGAAAGGCGCCCTGGAGGGATTATAAAAAAAATATGAAAAATCTTGTTCTTGTCGAATCTCCGTCTAAAGCCAACACTATAAATAAATACTTGGGGTCTGATTATATCGTTAAAGCTACCGTAGGACATATTAAAAATTTGCCTAAAAGTTCTATCGGCGTAGATATAGAAAACGGGTTCGAGCCTAAATATGAAATCATAAAGGGAAAAGAAAAGGCCGTCGAAGAAATTAAAAAACTTGCAAAAAACGCGGACACGGTCTATCTGGCTCCCGACCCCGACAGAGAAGGAGAGGCGATAGCATGGAACATAAAAGAAATTATCGATGAAATTAAGGGTAAAAAACCTGAAATAAAGAGGGTACTTTTTCACGAAATAACCAAAGATAAAGTTATAAACGCAATTGAAAATCCTACCGTTTTAAATAAATCGATGTATGAATCCCAAAAAGCTCGTAGAATTTTAGACAGGCTCGTCGGCTATAATCTCAGTCCCTTTTTATGGGAAAAAATCAGAAGAGGCCTTTCTGCCGGAAGAGTTCAATCTATAGCATTGTACCTTATAGTAGAAAGAGAAAAGGAAATAAATGCTTTCGTAAAAGAAGAATTCTGGACGGTTAAAGCTCTTTTCGATATAAAAAACAAAGATAATAATTATTCGGCAAACATTGAAGGAGAGCTCGTTAAAATAAACGGCAAAGAACCGGCAATAAAAACAGAAAAAGAAGCGGACGAATTAAAAGAAATCCTTCTTAAGATAGCGGGCGGTTATGCGATAGGCGATATAATTAAAAAACAGGCGTCGAGAAAAGCGCCTCTTCCTTTCATAACAAGTACTCTCCAGCAGGAGGCCGCAAAAATATTGCGGTTTCCCGTTAAAAAAACAATGTCCGTCGCCCAAAAACTATACGAAGGGATAGAACTCGGCTCCGTGGAAGGCGTCAGCAATAAACCTATGGGACCTTTAGGCCTTATTACATATATGAGAACCGATTCTACAAGAATTTCCGCCGAATCCGAAGGACATGCAAAAGAATTTATAAATAATACTTACGGTTCCGATTATCTTTACGATAAATCGGGCATTAAAAGAAAAGGGAAGGCTGCAGCCGAAGCGAAAAAGGTTCAGGATGCCCATGAAGCGATAAGACCCACCAATATATTGCTGACGCCCGGAAAAATTAAAAACTATCTGACCCCCGACGAATACAAGCTTTATAACCTTATATGGACTTATTTTACCGCTTCTTTGATGAGCGAAAGCATTTACGACCAGTATAGTCTAACCGTAAAAGGGCTATACGAAGAGCCGAAAAATACCAAAAAAACCGAATACGGTTTTAAAACAACGGAAAGTATTTTGAAATTCGACGGATTCCAAAAAGTTATAAACGAAAACCTTAAGAATAAAGAGAATTCTGATGACGAAAATGAAACGCCGCCGGAAAAATCTTCATCATCGATAATAAAAATATTCGAACTTCTTTCAAAAGGCGACCCTGCCTCGGTAAAAAAAGTCGATACCCTTCAGCATTTTACTTCCCCCCCTCCCAGATACACCGAAGCAAGCTTGGTCAAAGCCTTGGACGAAAACGGTATAGGCAGGCCTTCGACATATCAGAGCATAATAGCAAACATAAAAACAAAAGATTACGTTGCTATAACTACTGAATCGGCGGATGTATCAAAAAAAGGCGGCTCCACCCAAAAATTTAAACCTACCGAATTGGGAATGACCGTTTCGGATATATTAAAGGCAGGATTTTCAGATATAATAAATTTAAAGTTTACGGCAAATATGGAAGTCGGATTAGATAATATCGAAAATGGATTGATTAACAAAAACGACCTGTTGACCGATTTTTACGATAAATTTATGAAAAGCTTTAAAGACGCTAAAGTTAATATTAAAAACATAAAAGGCTCGTCTGAACCGACCGATATAATTTGCGAAAAATGCGGAAAACCCATGGTGATAAAAATGGGCAGATTTGGGAAATTTCTTGCATGCAGCGGATATCCGGAGTGCAAAAATACGAAAGAACTTCCAAAAGGCAATGCGAATAACGAAGGCAATACCGCGGACACGGAAGAAACCGGCGAGATTTGCGAAAAATGCGGAAAACCCATGGTGATAAAAGCCGGCAGATACGGCAAGTTTCTTTCATGCAGCGGATATCCGGAGTGCAAAAACATAAAACCCATACCGGTCAAGTTAAATAAATCCAAAATTCCGTGCCCGACGGGATGCGGCGGCTATCTTGTGGAAAAAAGAACGAAAAAGGGCAGAAAGTTTTTCGGATGCTCCAGCTACCCTAAATGCGATTACGCCGCTTGGACGTTACAGCCGGAAAAGGCAAAATAACGATTGATTTAATTTTTAAATTAAAATAATATTATTAAATATTAAATTAATTAATATGAATTAAAGGGGTGTTATTATGTCAAAAAGTCTTTCTCAGTCTATTAAAGACATATCTATTAAAACAAAAATCATCGTTCCGCTCTTATTATTAGTCATCATTCCTATTGCGTTAATTGCCTATAACACTTACAACCTTCAAAAACAACTCACGATATCTTTGACGAAGCACGATGCTATAGTTACGGCAAAAACTACGCTTTCAAGCCTCAATGCAATGATGCTGAACGGAACTATAATGAAAAAAAAGGACAGAAAACAGCTTTTTTCTATTTATAAAAAAATTAAAGGGATAAAGGGATTTAAGGTTATCAGGGGGAATATCGTAAACATGGAATTCGGAAAAGGGCTTCGGGAAGAAATGCCGAATTCTTCGTTTGACGATAAAATATTAAACTCAAACAAAACTCAAACAGAAATTATTTCTAAAAACGGTGCGCCGTATGAACTTATGGTGGGCGTGCCTTTTATAGCGAAAACAAATTCCAGGGGTATAAACTGCCTTATGTGCCATACAAAAGCTTCGTCAGGCGATATTTTAGGCGGTATTAAGCTGGTTTATTCCTTGAAGCCCCTCAGGAATTCGCAGTGGATTTTTACTGAAGAAACTTTAATTATTGCAGTAATTTTCATCGTTCTGATTATCTTATTCCTTTATTTCATTATAAAAAGCGCAATAATTAAACCCATAACAAAAATGTCGAAGCTGGCGGACGAAATATCTAAGGGTCATTTTGAAGAAGAGATTACGCACCCCAGAAATGACGAAATAGGTTCTCTCGCAAAATCTTTTAACCGAATGCAGATAAGTTTAAAAAAGGCTATGGAACTTTTAAAGCGGGGCAGGGAATAGATATTATAATATCCAATAATATAAAAAATATAAATCAAAGGGTTAAAACGGCCGCCGAAAAGAGCGGCCGTAACTTCTCCGATATTACTATACTGGCGGCTTCAAAAACAAGGAGTGCCGAAGAAATACTCGAAGCATATAACGGCGGCATAAAAGTTTTCGGGGAAAACTACGTTCAGGAGTTTTTATTCAAATATGAACGGCTTAACCAAAATAAGGACATCAGCTGGCATATAATCGGACGGCTTCAAAAAAATAAGGTTAAATATATAATCGGAAACGTAGGTTTAATACACTCCGTAGGCGACATAGAACTCGCTAAAGTTATTGAAAAATATTCCCTTGCCAAAAATACCGCCTCTAATATCTTAATCGAAGTAAATCTTGCCGGCGAAAAAACCAAAAACGGCATTTCTATAGATTATTTACATAATTTGATTATCGAAATAAACAAGCTTGGGAGATTGAACCTTAAGGGTCTTATGGC
>JAJZJD010000041.1 GCA_021828445.1 bacterium | reverse complement strand
ATGTTAAATTTATGTTACGTTTTTGTTAAAATTTCCGCAGATGCACGCAGGAGCAGGCAGTAGTAAGTAAATAAATCGATATACTTCGATAAGCTTGTGAACAAAAATATCGCTCTTATCATTACTGCGGATTTGCGACCGTTACCTGTTTTGTCATTGCGAGCGCAAGCGAAGCAATCTGCTATTTTTCTAACTACTGCGGATTTGCGACCGTTACCGATACCCCTCCGGATTGCCCATAGCCAGCCGTATTTTTTATCGTAATGTTGACATTGCAATTATAGACCCCGGCAGAATTTTTATTGCAGGTAGATGCCGGCGGCGGGTTATTTCCGCCTCCTCCGTTTCCGCCGCCTCCGCCGCAGCCGCTTAAAAAAATGACTGAGCTAAAAACTAATGCCGCTAATATTATTCGCAACCGGATGCGATATCGTCGTCCCCCCAGCTCCATCGGTAACCTCCTCGTATAATATATTATTATTGTTATTCACGCAAAACACGACAAGCTGCGTTCCGCTTATATTCTGGTAAAAAGCGACTTCGTCGCAAACGGGCTGGCTGCTCCCTCCGCAGGTTATAGTCTGTCTTGCCATATTAGCTGTAACAATCGGCTGATTCCCGCTGGTTGCCGGATTAATAGATGTAGATAATTTGCAGTAAAACACGCCGGAAGGGCTAATAGGCGTAGTGGGCGGCTTAGCCGCATTTTCCAGATTCCTCCTGATTACCGTCATCGCATAGGACATAGAATTATTGGAGTACAGGTATTCCTCGTTAATCAGGTAATCGTTTATCCCCCACATCACGACTTGATACAACCCTATGGACAGGATGCCGGTAAGCAGAATCGTCATGACAAGTTCGATAAGCGTAAACCCGCCGTCTTTTTTTGCGGTTTCGTCTTCTTTAATTATTTTAAACGCTAGGGCTTCGATAGCATTTATAAAATCTTCCGCCCTATCAAGCCATTCTTTTACTTCTTTGTTGTTAAATTTATATATTTCATAATCGCCTTTCTGACGCTTATTGAACATATTGCGGTAAAAATCTTTAAGCTCTTTACTAATCAAACCTTTATTTGCAATTTCTTTGTTAAAGTTTGAAAGCATTCCTGAATGTTTTGAAGTCGAAAATCCATAAAGACTCATAAGAGCCGTGACTGAATAAAACATAGAATAATAAATTCTATTAACGGAACCTGTTAAGCTATTATGTTCATACAATAATATTGCTTCCCTAAACGTATCCCTCGACTTTTCAAATTGATATTTTGCATAAGTTACTATTTCTTCTTTCATACGCGCATACCTTCCCTGCTAATATTTTCCTTTAAAAAGGGATTGCCGCTGTAATGATAATTCCACTCATTTATATTTTTTATTAATATTCCAAATATCAAGTCGTATTTTAATTCAATATCATATATATCGCCTATAATTTTTTCTTCTAATTTAGAATTTACTTCCGTATTAAGAAGTATAAGTATATCGACATCGGAATCTTCGTCGTAATCCCCTCTTGCTCTTGAGCCGAACAGAATTATTTCCGCATCGGGATACAAATCCAGTATAGTTTTTTTTAGTGCATTTATGGCTTTTATTTCGTTATCTTTAAGCTTTAAATTTTTTATAGATTTCATTTTAATAATTCGCATAAACCGTCGATAACGTTATATACGGACAACTTCCTGTAGTTCCGGGACATCCTGCCGGGGGCGTTGGACAGCTTCCGCCGCCCGCATTAGAGGCAAACCACCCGGTTTGAACTATGGTCTGGATGAAATCGGGTGAAGTATTCTGGATATACCCATTACCATTAATACCTTTGTAATGGTCCGTAAAATCAACATTTGCAGCATTTACCGTCGTATAAAAACACTCATTGTTTATAAGATATGGGGGCTGTTGATTAGCAAAACTGGATAGATTGGTTATCCACGGCGAAGACCCTGACCCAACGCCATTATTAAACGCGTTACACACCCCGCTCGTCGGAATTCCTCCGTTCCGGCAGTAATTCAGCGCCGCCATTTCCTTTTTCGCGACGTTTACCGCCGTTTCCTCGTTCACGATATTTACGCTCTTTGCCGAACCGGCTATGAAACTTTCGGTTATCGCCCCCACAGTCAGCCCGATTATAATTATCGTAAAGACTATTTCTATAAGACTGAATCCATTTTTATTCACCCGACAGCCGCCTCTTGCTTAACTGCGAACTATCCCGCCCGTAAGGGCGGGGACTTCTCAGCAATGTTAGTTAAATTATACCGTAATTTTATATAAATGTAAAAATTGCATAACTTACACCCAAATCTCGCTTTAGAAAATATTTATAAATTCTAATATTCCGTCATTGCGAGCGCAGCGAAGCAATCTCGTTTTAGATTGCTTCGCTGCGCTCGCAATGACATTATTAAGTGATTCAGATAATTCATATATAAAAATTTCTAAATCGTGATTTGGGGGATTACATAATCCGCTTTCATTTTTTCTCAAAAGTAATATAATAATGTTTTCGATAATAAAAATATTCATTATAAAATAAACAGAATAAAATTGAATAGCTTGCGCATAGACAAAACTAAAAAGGCTTTAGCGGAAAATAAATCGCTCAAAGCCCTCGGAATCGTGTTCGGCGACATAGGGACAAGTCCCATATACACCGTAGCCGTTATTTTCGCATACCTCAAAGTCACAAACTCAAATGTTTTGGGCGTCGTATCCCTTATAATATGGACGCTCACGCTTTTGGTCACCGTCCAGTATGTCTGGTTTGCCATGGGTATAAGCGAAAGAAACGAGGGCGGAACGATAATACTTAAAAATATCATCGAAAAATATATAAAATCCGCAAGGGAAATTGCTTTTATAACCGTAATATCGTATATCGCCCTGTCGCTCCTTATAGGCGATTCCGTCATTACTCCCGCTATCAGTATATTGAGCGCGGTCGAAGGCATGAGCCTGATACCCTTTTTTAAAAATATAACGACCGATACGGTTGTTTTTATTTCAATTATAATTACCGCCTTATTATTCTGGTATCAACACAAGGGAACGGAAAAAGTCGCAAATATTTTCAGTCCGGTTATGCTTTTGTGGTTTATCGCTATCGGAGCTTTCGGTTTTTTGTCGCTGTCGTATATGCCGCAAATTTTCTTAAAAGTTATAAATCCATGCTATGCTTTAAGGTTCGTGTTTAACGGCAATATTTCGGCAAACCGCTTAATAGCCCACGGCATCATTTCATTATTCGTCCTATCGGACGTAATTCTTTCCGCGACCGGCGGAGAAGCGCTGTATGCGGATATGGGACATATAGGCAGAAAACCCATAACCAAAGCATGGGTCTTCGTATTTATCGCCCTTATTTTAAACTATATGGGACAGGGCGCTTTTCTGCTTACCCATAAAACCGATACTAATACCTTTTTTCAGATGCTTTATTCGCAGTCGCACATTTTTTACATACCTCTTCTCATTTTAAGCATTATGGCAACGGTAATAGCGTCACAGGCGGTTATAAGCGGCATTTTCTCTATCGTTTATCAGCTTATAAACAACAGGATTATTCCCCTTTTAAAAATAAGCTACAAATCTAGCGAAATCCAATCCCAGATATATATCGGTTTTGCAAACTGGTTTTTATTTCTAAGCGTTTTAGCGGCTATACTAATATTTAAGACGTCGAATAACCTTGCAATGGCTTACGGACTTGCCGTCAGCGGAACTATGACTTTTACGGGCATTTTAATAAACATCCATTTCTTTCATAAGAGAAGATATTTTATGCTGTTTATTTCATTAATAACGACATTTGCGGATATTATATTTTTAACGTCTAACCTGCTCTATAAAACCCTTCAGGGAGGCTATTTTGCATTGATATTCGCCACGATTCCTTTTGCCGTTATAATGATATATACAAAAGGGCAGAAAAAACTGCACAGCATATATAAGATGACCGACTTCAGCATATTTTTAAAAGAATACGAATACCGGTATAAAAATTTTTCTAAACTGGCGGGAACATCGCTTTTTTTTGCAAGCCTTTCCAATAAAGTATCACCTTACATAATTAAAACGATGTTTAACAATAATATTATTTATGAAAAAAATATATTCGTTTCGATAGAAAGAACCGAAAAGCCTTATGGAACCGACATCCTTTTTAAAAACGACGTTGCCCCGGGACTGAGCCAGTTCTCTATAAGGGCGGGCTATTCGGAGGTCGTTGACGTAGAAGCGGTATTGAAAAAATACAATATAGACGAAACCGTCATATTTTACGGCTTCGAGGAAATAGTCAGTAATAATATATTCTGGAGGATATTTGCGCTGATTAAAAAACTGTCGCCTTCATTCGTGCGGTTTTACAAACTTCCAGCCGAAAAGGTCAACGGGGTCATGGTAAGGGTAAAAATGTAAATGATTTTAATCTCCCCGCAAGCAAAAAAGAACCCGCAGGATATTTTTCCCCTAAAACTTAAACGGTATTGTTACGGACAAAAGTCCCATGGTCAAATCCTGACCGTTTTTTGCATGTAATGTTTTCAATACCCTTGCGTCGGCAATTATTCTGCCGTAACGGTAAGAAACTCCGAGACCGGTCATTAATGCCTGATATCCGCTGTTTAAATAGCCGTATTTTAAACTTGTGGATGCCGCTCCAAGCGGATTAGTATTAAACCAGCCGTAATTTGCGCTCTGGTTTTCGAAAACCGTTTCGTTAAAAATCTCTAATTTCTTAAATAAGATAAATCTGAGATACGTATTTGCTATAAAGTTATTGCCCGGGTTAGTATAACTCCCCGTGCCTGTCGGAGACAGGGTTGAATTATATCCGAGCGCCGTCGGAGCCGCAGCCGTAGCCGCCGCATAGTTAATCGAATCATGTCCGAGATTATAGCTTTCGCCTACCGCATAATCTAAAGCAAGCCTGAATTTTTTGTTAAACGTATATCCCAATCCGCCCGTTAAAGCAAGCTCGAAATTAAACTCGTCGCTTCCGACATTATTAACCGAACTTGAGTTCCAGTTATTCGGGATTACCGTTACAAGCATAGGCATAAAATTATACTTGAATCTTCCGAGTTTTTGGTGCCACGCCTCTATTCCGTAAAAGATAACCGGATTTCCTATCCCGCCGTTCGTAAATTGATACCCGTTTGTAAACATAATGTTGGGTTTGCCGTTAGGCAGAGTTTGCGGAACATTGCCCTGAACGCTCTGTCTCCCCATCGGAAACGCGACTTCGAAAAAATTTACTTTTCTTAAAAACCTGTAAGTCCAGACAAAAGCCGGAATAAACAAAATTTGCTGCTGGGCAGGTTTAGAAATCAACTCTCCGTTATTATTGTAAACCTGATTAAAACCCTGATATTGCAAGGCATTAAAACTTACAAACGTGTTCGGCTTATGCATGCTGAAAGCAAACGGATTCTGGTTTATAAAATTATTAATGGTTCCGTCAGGACCGCCTGCAAAGCTTTTAAGGGGGTTTGTAAATAATACGAAGAATATGGCGGATACAAAGATAACTGCTAAAACTTTTCTACTCATTCTTTATTATACTTATAGTGCCTGTAAATCAAAACGCCGATAGAAATAATAACGGCAAACATGCTTAAAACCTGCGACACCCTTATGCTGTTTCCGAGCCATAAACTGTCGATTCTCGTTCCTTCGGTAAAAAACCTCGTAGTTCCATACCATATTAAGTAACCTATTAAAATCTTTCCGGAGGTTTTAGGTTTTTTCCTTGAAAGCCACATTAAAAAAATAAACCCCAGAAAATTAGGTATCGATTCAAAAAAGAACGAAGGTTCAAAATGGGAATACATAGTAAGATTTTCCGGTCGGGCAGTTTGAAAAGGATAACCCCATAAACCGAATACCAAGTGTTTAGGCGTATAAGCGTTAACCGGACGCAGACCTTTTGCTATAGGCAGTCCCCATTTAACGGGATAGCCGAAAGCCTGCTGGTCTATAAAATTTCCCCATCTCCCTATAGCCTGTCCCAGAAGAAGACTCGGAACAAGCATATCTATATAAAGCCATATGTTAAGTTTTTTTATGCGCGTATATAAGTAAAGCGTCAGAAGTCCGCCTATTTCCCCGCCGTATATTGCAAGTCCGCCCTGCCATATATAAAAAATGCTTAACGGATTATTTGCGTAATATCCCCATGCAAATATCACATAATAAAGGCGGGCAAAAATGATCGATACGGGTATGGCAAAAACCATAACATTAATTATGTTTTCGGGGTCTTCGCCCCATGATTTTGCCCTGAAATAAGCAATGGCTATGCCCGCGACAAAACCTATTCCGATTAATATTCCGTACCAGTGAACGGGAATATTTCCAAAAAAAACAATCGGGTTCGGGGCATACCAGTTATTAAAATTAAGCATAATTTATTTTTACGGTCTCCTGTGTATTATTTTAATAACGGTCGTCATCTAACGGATTTAGCAAAAGCGTAGGTTCTTTCAAAATACTCGTTGTCCAGACTGTTAATAGTCGTCTTTCCTGCGTCTGAATTCTCCTGAATGAATTTCCCGTGTCCTATATATATTCCGACATGCGAAATATACGATGCGTATGTCCTGAAAAACAGCAAATCCCCCGGTTTAAGCTCGTTTTTAGGAACATATGTACCCAATCTCGCCTGTTCCGCCGCCGTCCTTGGAAGATGTATGCCTAATTTCAAAAAAACATGCTGGACCAGACCCGAACAATCCATTCCGTTATCGCTTGTTCCGCCCCATACATATGGAACGCCTTTATATCTATATGCCACATTAACTATTTTCTTTCCTAATCTGAAATTATTAGACCCTTTATTTTTAACTTTGCAGTTGTTGGGGTTTAAAACCTTAAACGTCGCCTTATTATAATTGTCATTTCCGTAATAATTATATTTTTTGCCGCCGCCGTTACTTGCGTTATAATTTATATTATTTTGAGCCGTTTTATATGTTTTATAGCTTTCAGGTACCGTAAGAACCGCTCCCTGCCTTATAACGTTGGAATAAAGATGATTAAGTTTTCTTAATTCGGCGATAGAAGTTCCATATTTCTGCGCTATCAACGAAAGGGTATCTCCGAACTGAACGGTATAACGGCCGAATGAAGGAACGGGATGATACGGACGATAAGAGTTAGCGCCCGACCCTGAAGGAACCTTTAATCTTTCGCCGGGATATATGACGTAGTTATTAAGCTTGTTTAGAGACATTATAGATGCGACCGTGGTATTATGGGCATCCGCAATCTGTCCTAGTGTGGCGCCGGGGCGCACGGTAATATATGATGCTGAGACGGCGGTTCCGACAGGTACCGTAAGAACCGCTCCCTGCCTTATAACGTTGGAATAAAGATGATTAAGTTTTCTTAATTCGGCGATAGAAGTTCCATATTTCTGCGCTATCAACGAAAGGGTATCTCCGAACTGAACGGTATAACGGCCGAATGAAGGAACGGGATGATACGGACGATAAGAGTTAGCGCCCGACCCTGAAGGAACCTTTAATCTTTCGCCGGGATATATGACGTAGTTATTAAGCTTGTTTAGAGACATTATAGATGCGACCGTGGTATTATGGGCATCCGCAATCTGTCCTAGTGTGGCGCCGGGGCGCACGGTAATAACGTTAACGTAGGAATAAGCATTTGAAATTAAAAT
Source organism: bacterium (assembly GCA_021828445.1). Lineage (GTDB taxonomy): Bacteria > SZUA-79 > SZUA-79 > Acidulodesulfobacterales > Acidulodesulfobacteraceae > Acidulodesulfobacterium_A. Next base: position 1,382 of record JAJZJD010000041.1, on the reverse strand, counting down.
AAAAAGTATTGTAAAAAATATCGGCAAACCCAATACTCTTTTCATACAAATTCCCTCGTTTTAAAAACGTTAAACTGTTTATGCGCCGTATATATCTGTTGCTAATGTGCTAATAGTAAAGTATATTACTACAACATATTAATTTATGTCAAGAATTATCGGCACAATTTTAAATTTTATTTAATTTTTTTTAAATTTATAAAATTTTCACGCTGCACGATTTATTCCCGCACTGGAAAACCAAAGGCTTTTTTACCCTGCCGAATTCAGCGGCGGCGTTTCTTATCTCCTCCAGAATTAACGCATCTCCTTTTCCAAACCCTTCAAAACCCGAATAACTATCGGTCAAGCCCTTATTATTCATGTCTATGAAAATATTAAACGCGTTAAAACCTGATTTACCGGACATATCGAAAAAATCGGCAACGGCTTTATCGCCGTATCTGCCTGCGATAACATTGACATCCGCCACGGACGCATAATCGATGAGGCTTACTAAATAACCGGATGCGTTATGCTTAAGCATATTCGCTTCGTTTATAAAATATTCGAAAGATTTTAATATTACGTTTTTAAACTGAACTTCTCCGGTAAGCATATGCAGTTTCGACATTCCCGATAATATGGAAGCGTTTTGCGAACAGCCGCCGTAATCGGCGATATTCTTTTCCTTATGGCTTAAAAAACCTATCTTTGAACTCTTCGTCGTGTGTTTTATATCAAAAAACCCGCCCTTTTCGCCGTCGTAAAAATTCTTAATAACATATTCGGCTATTTTTTTTGCGTAAATAAAATAGAGCGGTTTTGACGTAGTTTCAAATAATCCTATCAGCGCCAGAATAATATATGCGTTATCGTCTAAAACGGAACCCCCCGGCTCGCCCGTAAATCTCCCTATATCCCCGTTTTTATCAAAAATATCTAAAAAAATCTTAATCGATTTTTCGGCTATTCCGTTTAATTTTTGCCGGTTTGAATCGAAAGGGCTGAATATCTTGCTTAATTCCGTAATGGAATATATAATGTTTCCGTTCACGGATGAATATTTTATCCTGTCGATAAACGGTTTTTTTCTTTTTTCTCTGAAAGTTCCGAGCTTTGAGATAATACCGTTGTATTGTTTGCTTCCTAAAGCCTTCGCGTAAGCTCCGGCATATAATACGTTAGGAACGCCGCCCTGCCGGAAACTCTTGTCCGAAAAATCGCCGGAAACCGAGGTTTCGCTTCCGGCATGACGCATAATGCCTTCTTTGTTTATATTAAACAATTCTGCCGCGGCATTTAACTCTTCCTTATCCGGAAAAACCTCTTTAAATTCGTTATACGTCCACGTGAAAAATCTTCCGTCGTCGTTGTCTCCGGTATCCGCATCGACGCTCGCG
>JAJZJD010000040.1:1464-9274 GCA_021828445.1 bacterium | reverse complement strand
CGTGGTACGAATATAATCTAACCATTATCGTTATTAGTTGCTTTTTTTATACTGGTAAGTATGTTCGTACCTATCTACCCAATTTTAGAGTTTTCACCTGTTACAGCAATATGATAATGTCACTTATTAGCAATTTAGAAATGTCACCATAAGAATTATAATATTACCTTTATTTATTAATAAATGGAGGCAATATGGGACAAAAGGACATTATCGTTATGAGTGTAAAGGAACTTGAAAAGCTTAAAGTAATTACGGACGTAACGGAAAAAAGGATTTCACAGAAAATTGCGGGAAAGCGCCTTAACCTTTCTTCAAGGCAGATTAAAAGGCTTGTAAGAAGATTCAGGTTAGAAGGCGCTAAAGGCCTGACGAACAAACGCAGAAATGCTGTTTCGAACAGAAGATTACCCGAAGATTTGAGGTTAAAAGTGTTAGAACTATATAGGGAAAATTACCGTGATTTCGCCCCTATGTTTTTTTGCGAGAAACTTTCCGAATTACATAATATAGAAATAAGCAAAGAAACCGTAAGAAAGTGGCTTCTTAACGAAGGCTTGTGGAAACGTGAAAGAAAAATTAAGCTTCGCAAAAGCTTAAGGCAAAGAAAACCCTGTTTTGGTGAAATGCTCCAGTTAGACGGCTCTCATCACGACTGGTTCGAAAAAAGAAGGGATAAAGCCGTTCTAATGTCCTTCATAGACGATGCCACCGGTTTCGTATTTGCAAGGTTTTACGAATACGAAGGAACTATTCCAGCTATGAGCTTATTAAAACAATATACAGAAGAATACGGCCTTCCTATGAGCATTTACTCCGATAAGCATACCACGTATAAATCGACGGATAAAAACAAAGATGTCCCGAGCCAGTTCGGAAGAGCATTGGAAGAACTCGGAATAGAGCTTATACATGCAAATACGCCGCAGGCTAAGGGCAGAGTAGAAAGATTGTTTCGCACCCTTCAGGATAGATTGATTAAAGAAATGAGATTAAAAAATATAAGCGATATAGAAACCGCCAATAACTTCTTAAAACAATATCTGCCCGTTTTTAATTCTAAATTCAACGTAATTCCTTTTGATAATACGGACGTTAATATAAAAATAGGCAAAGACACAGACCTTGACGGCTATCTCTGCATTAAGCAGGAAAGAACCGTCAAAAACGATAACACGATATCGCACAATGCCCAAATTTACCAGCTTAAACCCATAATAAGGGCGAAAACCGTGACGGTGGAGGAGCATATGGACAACTCCATTCATATAAAATATGACGGCAAATATCTTGAATATAAGGAGATAATTAAAAGGCCGGTAAAAGAAGTTAAAAAAATAATTAAATTACGCAAAACTTATTCTCCGCCGTTGGATCATCCATGGAGGCAGACGTTTAAGAAATATTTTAAACCTAAACTTTCGCAGACGGCGGACGAAAAATAAATCCCTGCGCAAACTCTTTTCGCTTCCGCTTCAAGAGTATTGCTTCGGGTTTTCATCCGCCGTCTGAACAGCATATTAATTTTAACCAAAAGGGGACATTTCTACTTTGCTAAGAAGGGGACATTTCTAAATTGCCTTGACATTTAAATTTTTAATATTGATTTAAAAAAAATATATGGTAGAATTAAACTAAAAGTTATAATTCATATATTGCAATATTTATATATATCGTTATTCGATAAAAATTGTTTAAATTAAATTTAAAACTAACTTAAAAAGGGGGTTGTAATGTTTAAAAAAAACGAGAGCGCCGTTGACAGAATTATCAGAGCCATAGCAGGTATAGTCATATTGGTTATCGGCATTTATGAGGTCAAGTCTTTAGCCGTTTTAGGCATAATATTGATAATTGTAGGGGCCGTACTCATTATAACGGCGATAACGGGATTTTGCTTATTATACACGCTCTTAGGAATATCTACTTGTACCGACTGCAAGAAATAGAAAAATAAAAACGGCGTAAATAAAAAGTAGTGAAAAGGCGTCCGATTTATTTGTATAATTATAATAATGATAAAATCGGACGCCTTTTCACTGAATCACTCTGTTTACTTTTATTACGCCTTTAACCGATTTTATGCCGTCGATAATGGAATCGGTCTGCTTGTTGTCTCTGACTTCGATATCGAATAAGTGCACGGCTCTCCCGTCTTTAATAGTTCTGACTTGAGCTTTGGATATGTTCGCCCCTTTCGCGGAAATCAAAGAAGCTATGTCGCCTAAAATGCCTTTTTTATCATCCGTTATAATCCTTATCTTTGTTTCGAAAAATTCTCCGCCGGATAAATTCTGCCTGCCTGTCCCCTCTTTCCAGCTCACGTTTATAAGTCTGCTTTTATCGATGCCGATTATGTTCTTGCAATCATATTTATGGACTATAACCCCCCTTCCCCTTGAGATAAACCCGACTATATCGTCGCCGGGTATAGGGTGGCAGCATCCCGCAAGTTTATAAAGCAGGTCTCCCCCGAAAGGAGACACTATAGCTTCGCTTTTTACGGAACCGGGCTTAATTTTTTGGAGAATTTTACTGATTACGCTGCCCGTAGTTTTTGTTATTAAAGACAACTTGTCCGTTTTTTTATAACCGGGCATAACCAGCGAGAATAAATAGGGCGGCGAATATTTGCCGTAGCCTATTCCGGCGAAAAGGTCGTCCTCGCTCTTAAGAGAAAGCTTTTGCACCGACTGGGCGACTAATTCTTTAAAATCGACGATTTTGTTTTCTAGTTTTTTAAATTCCTTTTCTAATGTTTCCCTTCCCGCTTCAATGCTTTCGTCTCTTTCGGTCTGCCTTATATAATTTCTTATTTTAGAAATAGCTTTTGATGATTTAGCATACCTCAACCAGTCTTTTGAAGGATGATGCCCTTCTTTTGCGATAATTTCCACTATATCTCCGTTGGAAAGTTTTTGCCTTAGCGGAACAATCACGCCGTTGACGATTGCCCCTGCGGACTTGTCGCCTACCTCGGTATGTATGTAATAAGCAAAATCTATAGGGGTGGAATCTTTAGGAAGAGCGATAACTTTTCCTTTCGGAGTAAACACATAAACTTCTTCCTGAAAAAGGTCTATTTTTACGCTGTCTAAAAACTCGTGCGGGTCTTCAAGGTCCCTTTGATATTCTACAAGCTGTCTAAGCCAGTTAAACTGCTCGACGTCCTCTTTTTCGGCGGGCATATTTTCTTTATACTTCCAATGGGCGGCAATACCGAATTCATCTATAAAGTGCATCTGTTTGGTCCTTATCTGTATCTCGACCCTCATGCCTTCCGGACCTATTACCGTCGTATGCAGAGAGCGGTATAAATTAGCCTTGGGCATAGCTATGTAATCTTTGATTCTGCCGGAAATAGGCTTCCATATCGAGTGGACTATGCCGAGAGCTTCGTAACATTCCGTTTCCGTATCGACTATGATTCTTAGAGCCAGTAAGTCATAAATATCTTCAAAGCTAACATGCTGTTCAATCATTTTTCTATAGATGCTGTAAAAATGCTTCGGCCTTCCGTAAATTTCGGCTTTCAGGTTATGCTTCTCTAAATTTTCTTTAAGAATTCCCGTAACCTTTTCTATATATTTTTCTCTTTCGGTCTTTTTTTTATTTATTCTGAAAGACAGGTCTTTATAGCTTTCGGAATTCAAATATTTAAAAGACAGGTCTTCAAGCTCGCTTTTTATAAAAAATATTCCGAGCCTGTTGGCAAGGGGGGCATAAATATCTAATGTTTCCTGCGCTATTTTGATTTGTTTTTCTTTAGGGAGAACGTCGAGCGTCCGCAGATTGTGCAGTCTGTCGGCTAATTTTATAATTATTACCCTTATATCTTTAGCCATCGCGACTATCATTTTTCTTATATTTTCGGCTTCAAGCTCTTCCGAACTCTTAAAGGATAGTTTTCCGAGTTTGGTTAGGCCTTCTACTATAAAAGCCACTTCTTCTCCGAATTCCCGCTCTATATCTTCGATAGTAGCTAAAGTATCTTCTACGGTATCGTGAAGAAGCGCCGCAACGACAGAGGCGCAATCCATCCTTAATCCGGCAACGATAGCCGCGACTTCTATCGGATGCGTAAGGTACGGTTCTCCCGATACTCTTTTTTGGCCTTGGTGAACCCTTTTAGAAAAGTTATAGGCTTTTTTAAACAGTTTGAACTTTTCGCCGTGTATTTCTTCCATGCCCACGTCGTCGATACTGCTTATATTATTTCTAAATAGCTCTATAAGATTATTAAGCGAACTGAAGTCGCCGGTGGGGTTTACCGTAACGAGATTTTCGTTTGAAGGGCTCATAGTTTATTCTTTATCGGCGCATTTATCTAAGCGCATAATTTTAAGACAAAAGACGGCGGCTATTTCTGTTTCACTCCGATATAGCCTTTTGCAATCTCCCTCAATGCAACTACAATAGGTTTATTTTTGGAAACTATTTTAGCTTCTCTGCCTTCCATAAGCTGTCTCGCTCTTTTTGCCGCTATTATTACAAGCGCGAATCTGTTTTCCACATTAACTAAACAATCTTCGATAGTTACTCTTGCCATTTAAATATCCCTCCGAATTATTATATTTTTAAACTTTTTGTAAATTTTTACATCTTTCCGCAATTATGATAGATTTTAATTTTACGTATGCTCCGCTTAAATCATCGTTTGTTATGATGTAGTCGTAGAAAACGCTTTTTTTAATTTCTTCGTAAGCGGCATTTAATCTTTTATTTAATTCCGCAGAATCCATACCGCCTCTTTTTTTCAGCCTTTCGCAAAGGTCTTCGTACGACGGCGGCGTTATAAATATCGTAACCGGCCGGTTTGCATTATTCTCGAATCGATTATGCCTGTTTAAGCTTTTAGCGTTCCCGTATATTTCTAAGAGTTTTTCGACCCCCTGAACATCTATCTCTAATAAAACATCTGATAAACGGTCCGGATTAAAAACCGATTTATATGCCGTTCCGTATCTTTTGCCGAAAACGTTAGCCCATTCTATAAATTCATCCTCTTTTATCATTCTATCAAATTCCGAATCATTAATAAAATGATAACTTATTCCGTTTTCTTCTCCGGGTCTTTTTGCTCTCGTCGTAAAGGAAATACTCGATTTTATGTCTTTAAATTCCTGCAAAAGCATGTTGCATAAAGTAGTTTTGCCGGTACCCGAAGGGGCGGACACCGCAAAAATTAAGCCCTTGGGTTTTCCGTCGAGATGCAGTTCTTTATCTTCAAATTTTATACCTTTTTCATCCATCATATATAATAATTATACATACTAATCCTTGTCTTCCAATCTTGCGATAATAGTGGAAGTATTCAGCGCCGAAAGTATAACGTGGCCGGAATCGGTAATTATCACCGACCTCGTCTTTCTTCCTTCCGTCGCATCTACTAAGTTGTTGCCGTCTTTTGCGCTGTCTCTTAGTCTTTTCATCGGCGAAGAACCGGGGGAAACAACCGCAACCACCCTGCTCTGCAAGACAACGTTTCCGAATCCTACGTTAATAAGTTTCTGCATTTAATAATATTAAATAATTTATTATATTTTTCAGCTTAAAAAAGTCGAGCTTCTTAATCCGAACTTAACAGCGCCGCCAGTTCGTCCACTCCGACCGCATATGTGCCGAGTTGCGATACGGCAATGCTCGCGGCGGCATTTGCGATATAACAGGCATCGGCAATGCTTGCGCCGACGCTTCTGGCAACCGCAAGCGTAGAAATAACGGTATCGCCGGCTCCGGTAACGTCATAGACTTCTTTAGCACGCGCCTGTAAATGCAAAGGCTTATTCCCGTTATTTACGGCGGCGCCGTTAAAAAGAGACATGCCCCCTTCGCCGCGGGTTATAAGCAGATAATCCGGCTTGACTTTTTTAATAATCACCCTGCCGGCCTTTTCAAGAGTCTTCTCGTCGTTAATTTTAACTCCGGAACCGCCTGAAGTTTCATTGATATTGGGCGTTAAAATAGAAACATTTTTATAAAATTTAAAGTTTTCGACCTTGGGGTCAAGGGCGATAAATTTGTTCTTTTCCCTTAAAAAACTCACGAGGGAAGAAAAAAATTTCCTTTCTATAAGACCCTTGCCGTAATCCGAAATTATAACGGCATCTACATCGTCCGCTATTTTTTTAATTACGTCCATCAACTGCTTGTAAACTTTATCCGTAAATTTTCCGTTATCTTCCCTGTCGAATCTTACGATTTGCTGATTATGCGCAATAACCCTCGTTTTAATAATAGTTTGAAAGTTTTTTAAAGTTAAAATATATGAGGAATCTACTTCTTTACCGACTAACCGCTTTAATATGTCCCCGTTATAATCATCCCCCACTACTCCGGCAACGTAAACTTTAGCGCCGAGTTTTGCCGCATTGCTTACCACGTTTGCCGCTCCGCCCGGCATCAGCTTTTCGGACTTTACGCTGACAACCGGAACCGGGGCTTCCGGAGATATTCTGCTTACCGTTCCGTAAACGAAATGGTCCACCATAATATCCCCAACCACAAGTATCCTTGCCCTGTCGAATTTTTTTATTATATCAAGCAGATTTTTATACATATTTTGAAAACAAATCGAGCGTTTTATCCGCGCAATCCTGTATATTAAATTTTTCTATAATAGTTTTTCTGGCTTCCTTAGCTATTTCCTTTACGGCATCTCTGTTATTATACACGAAAACCAGCTTTTGATAAACAGCATTTATATCGCCGCTTTTGATTATAAAACCGTTTTTGCCGTCCGCCACGACTTCCGGCATACCTCCGACATCGGAAACTATTACGATATTTTCCATAGCCATCGATTCCAGCAGGGCAAGGGGAAGCCCCTCCTTTAAAGACGGAAAGACGACCGCGTCTAATTCTTTAAGAAAAGAAACAAGATTGCTGCCGACAAATCCGACAAAATATACCGAATTATAAATATCTAAATCTTTAGCTTTTTTAATGAGTTCATCTTTCAGGAGCCCGGTTCCTGCAATAAAAAACTTAGCTTCCGGTATTTCAAGCAGAACAAATTTAGCTGCGTCTAAAAATAATTCTACCCCTTTTTCACGGGAAAGTCTTGCGAGCATTCCGACGCTAAACGATTTGCCGCCGCCCGCCGCCGAACCGGATGCCGAGGCGTCTCCTTTTTTAGGAAGTCCTTCCGCTTCCGGATTAAATTTTCCCGCATCTATTCCGTTATAAATAACGCCGAGCTTTCCGCCGTTCATTCCTTGCATAATAAGGTTCTCCCTTACCGCATTGGAAACGCATATTACATAATCTGCGTATTTATATTGAGACTTTTTATTAAGCCCGTGGGCGGTCGAAACAGATTTTATTCCGGCGAGCTTAGCCGCCAATGCTCCGACAAAATTTGCCTTCGATAGATGCGTATGAATTATATCGAATTTGTTTTTTTTTATAAAATAGGCAATTCTTAATATTGCCAGAGGATTATATTTAAAACCCATGGCCATTGTTCTAAAAGGCACTCCGCTGTTTTGTAAAAATTTAAAAACGGATAATTCCGGATTTTTGCCGTTTTCGCCTGCCGATGATAAAATAAAAATTTCGTGCCCCTTCTCTGCAAATTTTTTAGATAAATTAACGACGTAATTTTCGGCGCCGCCTATATTTGAAGGAGTTATAAATTCTAAAATTTTCACTTTTTATAGTTATTACCGATTTATTATTAATTTATCTTGATTTTTAAAAAAGCCTTTATTTTTTTTACCGCATTCGACGTTTCGTTTATTAAATCTTTTACTATCCTGTATATGAGCATTTTAAAAAACTGCGCCGCCCCTTTTTTTTCTTTCATAAA
>JAJZJD010000040.1:0-1364 GCA_021828445.1 bacterium | reverse complement strand
TTATCTTGATTTTTAAAAAAGCCTTTATTTTTTTTACCGCATTCGACGTTTCGTTTATTAAATCTTTTACTATCCTGTATATGAGCATTTTAAAAAACTGCGCCGCCCCTTTTTTTTCTTTCATAAAGGTCTTAAAATCGTCTATATCCCAGTCCTGTTTTAAGGCAATCTCCCTGAAAGGAGCAGGGTGAAAATCGAGATTGTTTCTGTCAACCTTTTCAAGCCAGCTGAAATCTGAATATATATATTTATCAACCCGCGGATCGTAATTGGAAACCCAGTTTTTTAACCTGTTTATTATCTGAAAATTATAAAGCCTCTCCATTTCCTTATCTTTTTTATACATATCTGCGGGATTTTTTGCCCTGCCGTAATGAAACATATTTGCGTTAATAGGCACGGCATTTTTGTTTTCGATATTTATCTTGACCCCGTTAGTATCCTTAAAACCCATAGCGTCTCCCCATGAAAAAACGGTTCCGTCGTTTCTTATAATCCTGACTTCCTTGTCGTAAAAAAACTTTTTTTCCGACTTTTTCGCATAGGAAAAATATCCCCCGAAAAAATGTATATAATCGAAGACGAAACCTTTTATGTCTTTATTATTAAGATTTTCCTCAAGAACGCGGGTTATTTGCTCGTAATCTTTTTCATGAATACCCTCGTCGCACTGGACGTAAAGTCCGTAATCTCCGGTAATTTCTTTTATAGCGATATTAGTTTTTTCGGACAGGATACTGCCGCTCTTTTTCGTAATATTCCAATCGGAATCGATTAATTTAATTTTTGGATTTTCATCCCTCAATTTTTCGAGCTCTTTTTTAGTGTCGTCGGCGCTCTCGCATATCACGACTACAAACTCGTCAACTAAAGGAAGGGCCGACCTTATAGACTCCTTAAAAGGATATCCCATTAAATTGCCGTTTCTGATAAAAGTAAAACCTGAAATTTTCATTTTTATAATTTATTTATATAATTAAATCCGGTTATTAAATCTTCGAGCATAATATACCCCATACAGTCGGGATAACCGTGCTTATAAAAGCCGTCTTTCGGACAATCTCGTTCAAAACAGTGATAACAGCCTGTTTTTTTATCTATTATATAGACATTATCGGACGCCGGACCGCAGACGGCAGGATCGGTAGAACCGAAAAGAGCGATTACGGGAGTCTTTATAGCCGACGATAAATGCATTGTTCCGTTATCCACGCCGACTACCAGAGACGATTTTTTAATTAACCCGCCGAGAGTATAAATGTCGGTTAAACCGGTTAAATCTGCATTTAAATGTTTGTTTTCTATTTTATCGTAAATTTTCCTAGAAGTCTCCTTGTCATTTCTGCTTCCCGTAATAACCGTAT
>JAJZJD010000039.1 GCA_021828445.1 bacterium | reverse complement strand
TATACGGAATAATGTATTCTTTTAAAGAAATAAAGAATTCAAAAATTTTTTATTCTTTTTTAATATTTGCTTTAATACTTATATCTGGCAGTTATTTTGTTTCACAGACCAGTTTCATCAATCAGGGAAGAATTATGGTGGATTTTTCTATATTTGCCATATCTATTTTCAATATTTTTATAGGAATTTTTATCGGATCTTCAGTGGTTTACGACGACATAGAAAAGAAAAGCATTTTTCTTAGTATTACAAGACCGGTTAAAAGAACGGAATATTTAACCGGACGTTTTCTTGGACTTGCCGCTGCGATAATTTTTTCTACGGTTATAATGATGTTTATTTTTTATTTTGTGCTGTTGATTATGCATAAATTTATAGTGCCTGTAGCACCTAACGCCGGAGCCGTCGTTTCAGGGGCAAAGTCTGTTCATAACAACATTAATTTGCAAAAAGGCTCCGCCGCTTATGCCGGCCCCCGCCATCCGTTTAACTTTTATATGCTGCCCCAACCATTAATAATTCAGGGGTTGTTTATAATAATCGAGTCTATATTTATTTCCGCCGCCGCTCTTCTTTTTTCTTTAGTAACTTCAAAAGCTTTGGCGTCTATTTTTGCGATTCTTGTTTTTTTTATAGGCAACGTTTCGAGCCGCATGAACGACTTAGTTAAACCAATAAAAAAGATTATTAAAGGCAAAGTCGTAATAGTGCATCAGGCTAATCATATATTAACTTCCATAGTCCACTTTATTTATACCGTCCTGCCCAATTTTTCCATATTCAATATAAGTTCCGAAGCTGCGTATAAACTGAATATTTCCTCAGGCATTATATTTTACCGCCTTATATACGGAATTTCTTATACCGTTTTGCTGTTTATAATATCCTCTTTGATATTTTCAAGAAAAGATATAAGCTAATCCTATGACCTTTATTGAATTAAATGACAGTATAAGAAATAGCGTTTATTTATGGCGGAGAGAGAGGGATGAGCGTCCTTCGGACGCTAAAAGCGACGAACCCCCTAACGCGCTTCGCGCTCCGGGTGTTCGAATCCTATGGACTGTATTGAATTAAATGACTGTATAAGAAATAGCGTTTATTTATGGCGGAGAGAGAGGGATTCGAACCCCCGGATGTTTTAAGCATCAACGGTTTTCAAGACCGCCGCCTTAAACCGCTCGGCCATCTCTCCTTATAGAGTTTATTATTATATTATAAATATTGATTCCTATTATTGCAATATAAAACTGCGGTATCCGGATAATTTGTATGCCTAAGATGCAATTAATTTAACCAGTCGAATTATTATTAATTAACGGTATGGGTTATACTATGCCATAATGCGTGCGAATATTTCCGAAGATAAAAGCATGCCTTTTAAAGTAAGCGAAATATTGTCTTTAAAATTTTGCATAAGTCCTTCTTTTATGAATCTGTCTATAATTTCGCTTCCGGCTAATTCTCTAAGCCTTTTTTCGTTAATTCCATGCGACGTTCTTAGCGACAGAAATATTTCCTCGTTTATTTTATCGTTTTTCGTAAGGATTTCTGCAAAATCTCCGTCGTTTTTATTTTGTCCGCTATTCCGCTTTTTAATTCGGCCGCTTTCTTCTTCGCAATTATCTCTTGAAATATTCCGAATATATTTTTCTAAATCCGGAACATTCGTTTTTCGGATTTCTTTACCGTCTTCGAGTTTTAAAAAAGATGAAGCCGAAGGCCCTAATCCCAAATATTCGCCCCTGTTCCAGTAGTTTATGTTATGCCTGCTTTCATATCCTTTTTTAGCAAAGTTGGATATTTCATAATGTTCGTAAAATTGTCCGCTTAATATTTCGCATAATATTATATAATAATCCGCAATTTTTTCTTCGCCTATAAATTCTGGCGATTTATGAGCAGGAAGGCAGTTTTTATCGTTATAAATTTTATAAAATAAGCTTCCTTTCTCAATAGACAGCATATAGGCGGAGATATGTTCCGGGGCAATGTCGAGAATATGATTAATATCGTCTAAAAATATATTTTTCGTCTGTCCGGGAAGCCCTATTATTAAATCGAGCGATATATTGCCGAATTCAGCTTTTTTAGCGTTGTTAACTGCGCTGTATATATCGTTTTTATTATGGATTCTTCCGGCGGTTTTTAATACGCCGTCGTCGAAACTCTGCGCTCCGATTGAAAGCCTGTTAAATCCGAGCGCCTTTAACCCGTATAATTTTTCTAAATCGCAGCTTTCAGGATTTACTTCCGTCGTTATTTCCGCATCGACTGCAATTTTGAAGTTTTTTCCTATAAATTCCATTAAACCGCTAAAAAAAACGGAGGGCATAACGGAAGGAGTGCCTCCGCCGAAATATATGCTTTTTATGCGGGCATTTTCCAAATGATATTTTTTTATGTTTATCTCTATTTCTTTTATCAAAAGTCCCAGATAAAATTCCGTGAAGTTTGAGTTATATGTGTTTTTTAATTTAGTTAAAGGTATTGAATAAAAATTGCAGTAATCGCATTTGCTTTTACAAAACGGTATATGGATATATATGCCAAATTCCCTCATTGATTTACGCTCGTATAGTGTGTTATTTATCCTTAAAATTTCTTATTATATATGATATAATATTTAAAACGTAATTTGTAAATATTAAATTGAATTTATATAGACCTTATGTGTCTATGGCCTTTATAAATCCATTAACATTTAAACTGGAGGTTTAAATCTATGGATAATAACGTTAACGGCAATATCTTATCTCAAAAAGCGGTAAAAATAAAGGACGGAGTATATTACACGGGAGCATTCGATCCTGATTTAAGGGTGTTCGACATAGTCGTACCTACCGCTAACGGAACAAGCTATAATTCTTATTTTATTCAGGGAAGCGAAAAATCCGCCCTGATAGATACCGTCAAACTGAATACTAAAGACCAGCTTATAAATAAGCTGAACTCGGTTACCGATATTTCTAAAATAGATTATATCATTATTAATCATACAGAACCAGACCATTCAGGCGCTCTTCATATAATTAAAGAAATCGCTAAAGACGCTACGCTGGTTTATTCAAAAAACGCCCACCATTTCGTACAGCATATTATTAAAAAAGATTACAATAATATTACGGTAGGCGACGGCGATTCTTTAGATTTAGGAGGCAAAACCCTGCAGTTTATAAGCGCTCCGTTTCTGCACTGGCCGGATACTATGTTTACCTATTTAAAAGAAGATAAAATACTCTTTCCCTGCGATTTTTTCGGAGCCCATTATTGCGACGCCAATATTTTTAACGATTTAATAACGGACAAAGAAGAGGCTTTCGAGGATTTTAAATTTTATTTTACCCATATAATGAGACCGTTCAAAAATTATTCTTTAAGCGCGATAGAGAAAATTAAAAATTTAGATATAGACGTTATTGCGCCGTCGCACGGTCCTGTATTGAGGGAAAATTTAAAAAAATATATAGACTGGTATATCGAAGCAAGCAAGCCTAATAATGTAGATTCTACTCTAAAGAAAATTGTAATAGTTTATGCTTCTGCTTACGGAAATACCGAAGAAATGGCAAAACGCATCGCTAAAGGGGCGGCAATAGACGGACTTACGGAAGTAGCTTTAATAAATTTAGTTGACCGTGACGCTGATTATGTAGTCGATGAAATTGAAAAAGCTGATGCAGTAATAGTCGGTTCGCCTACGCTTAACGCTAAACCTCCCAAACCTATATTCGATATGATATCGTCTCTGGTTATGCTTAACGTTAAAAATAAAAGAGCTGCGGTATTCGGCTGCTACGGATGGAGCGGCGAAGCCGTTCAGATGATACAGGACATTTTGAAAAGCTTGAGATTTGTTATAGCGCAGGAAGGCTTAAAAATTCAAATGACCCCGTTCGAGGAAGATTTGGCTAAATGCGAAAAATTCGGAATGGATTTTGCATACAAAATAACGCAGGATTCATAGTATTATGTAATATAGGCATACTAAAAAAATTATTTATATATCAATAAAAAATAATTAGTAAGATAGGTCAAATAAGATAAAATAGGTTAATTATAATGGATTATCATAAAGAGAAAGATAAATTTTTACCGTTATCCGGCGGCAAAAGCATCGAATCCGCAGAAGCAATAGAAGACAGAGGCAAGTCTTCAATTTGGGAAGATAACGATTTTAACTTTTATACAAAAATAAACGGAGAGGATGTTTTTATAGGAAGGGGAATGAATGTTCCGTTTCCTTTCGAGGATGGCGACTGCTGGTCTCTTCCGGACGGCAAAACTTTTGTTTATGAAAACGGAATTATAAGCAAGGTCGAATCGTTTAATAAAGACGGTAACATGCTAAAATTGAAAGAATGTCTTGAAGACTTGTATTCCAAGTTCGAAGAGTCATATCTTTATTCCGACCCTCTTGGATTCGTTCATAAATTCGATGACGCTAAAGATATAGAAATAGCAGGTTTTATAGCGGCGGGATTTGCTTTCGGCGGCGTCCAGCAGATTCTTAAAACATTGGATAAAATAGACGTTATAACAGAGCATAAATTTTACGAATTTACTTTAAATTATAATGCGAAAAACGGATTAAAATTATTTAAAGGCTTTTATTACCGTTTTATAAAAGAAAAAGATATTGCCGCATTCTTTTTAATTTTAAGCGAAATAATACGACAATACGGTTCTATAGAAAATTTTTTCCTTATAGGATATAGTCCGTCCGATATAAATTTAAAAAAAGCTATCGAAAGTTTTTGCGAAAGAGCTTTGCGTATTGCCGATTTTTCCTCAATTTACGGAACAAAAAATCTTCCCGAAAATTCCATGGTTCGTTTTTTCTTTACGTCGCCAAAGGATAACAGTCCTTGCAAAAGGATAAATCTATATTTAAGGTGGATGGTCAGAAATTCGGACAATCTTGATTTCGGTATCTGGAATAACGGCATTCAGCCTTATCAGCTAATTATGCCTGTAGATACGCATATAGGCAGGATAAGCAAATATATAGGTTTAACCAAACGAAAAAATCCGTCTTTTAAAATGGCGGAAGAAATAACGGACAATCTTAAGAAATTGGATTACTACGACCCCATAAAATACGATTTCGCTATTACAAGGCTTGGAATATTGGATATATGCAAAAAAGGCGGCAGCAGGTCGGATTGCGATAAATGCGGTATTTATATGATTTGTAATTTTAAAGACTGATTTTATATTTATACAATATATTATATATGCATATATGCTTACTAACCTAACTAAATTTTTAAATTAAAAAAGGATTGCCATCGATGAAAAATAATAAATTAAAATCTGTTTTGTTTTTTATGTTTATAACGGTATTTTTTACGGCATTTTTGAATATAGCAAATACGCACCCTGCTTTTTCCTATAAAACTTTAAATAAGAAGTCCGTTGCGGTTAAAAAAAATAAAAGGAAAAACATTGAAAAAGTATACAAAAAATACGGAGCGTATATAATAAAAAAAGACGTTGTCTTAAAACTTAATAAAAATTACGAATTGCGCGAGTATGTCGCAGAGTCTTTAAAAATACTTTCCCAAAGGGGTATAAACAAATATTCGGAAGTCGTTATACCTTTTTCGACGAAATATCAAAAAATTAAATTTTTATATGCTTATACTTTGCTTAACGGAATGTTTAAAATTCCTATAGGAAAACATGCTATTAATATTGTATCTCCAGGTTTTGCGGTTAATTATCCTGCTTACTCGGATATAAAATACCTGACTCTTTCTATGCCGGCGGTAGAAGACGGCTCTATAATCAACTTTTCTTATGAAATTAATAATTTTAAACCGCTTATTAAAAACGGCGTTTTTTATACGAACTATTTTTCTTACGATATTCCCGTTAAAAAAATTAATTTTTCGCTCGTTTATCCTTCGGGGTTTAAGCTTAATCTATATCTGCATAATATAAAAAAATCTTATTTATTAAGAAAAACCGTTTTACTTAAGAATAAAAAATTCACGGAATTAAGCATTTCCGCAAATCATGTTTCCGCTATAAAAAAAGAATCCAATATGCCTCCGGAAAAAAATTTAAGAAAATATATATCCATATCGACTTATACTTCATGGCGGATTCTTTTGAATAAAATAAACGCAATGTTTGAAAAAGCCGAAAAACCGGATAAAAATATAGTAAAGTTCGTTAAATCCGCAATTAAAAAATATAAAAACAAAGATAACGGCGGTATTATAGAAGAAAGAAAAGAAGCTGCAGCTATATACGATAAGTTTGTCAAAACTTTCAGATATGCAGGAATCGGTTACGGAATAAACGGTTACATGCCGGATGATGCTCCGGTTGTTTTTAACGACGGATACGGCGACTCCAAATCTTTGGCGGCTCTCCTTATAGCTATGCTGAAAACGGCAAAAATAAACGCTTATCCCATATTAATCGCATCTTTAAATACTACTAGTTTTAATAAGAAAACAATTTCTCCAAAGCAGTTTGATTCGGTTTTGGTTGGTTTGACTTTTAAAGAAAACGGACGCTATGTCCGCAGTTATCTGTACCCCGATTCATCTTCTTACAAAGCTTTTAATATTCCTTTCGAGTTGTCCGGCAGAAACGGCGCCGCTATTTTAGGTCAAAATAAATTTAAATTTATTAAAACTCCTTCCGAAAAACCGAAGCAAAACGAAAAAATATTTTTGTTTAAAGGAAAAATAAACAAAAACGGGATGCTAAGCGGAACGGTATCAGTCAAGTATAAAGGGGTTTATTCCAATTACGAAAGATCTTCGCTAAAAAATATAAATCATTACGAAAAAAAAATCAAAGTTTATAATTCTTTATATAATTTTTTACCGGGTGCGCAAATTAAAGATTTTAATTTTAAGAATTTAAGAAATATAAATAAAAATTTAAAATTGATAATCAAAATTAAAGATAAGAACTACGGAACGAAAAATGCAGACAAGTTGCTGTTTCATTCCGTATTGCCTATCGATTCCGGATTGCTCGGCCTTGTCTTAAAAGGAAAAAGACGGTATAATTTAATCATAGGTTATCCTTTTGAACATAAGGGCTTAATTGTAATTAAACTTCCGGCGAAATCTTATATATACTATATTCCTAAAGAGCTAAAACTAAAGGGAAATTCAAGTTCCGCATATTCGAAATGTAAATTTTTAAATAACAAAGCAGAATTAATTTGTTCATATAAATTTGAATCCGAAAAACTGGCTGTTTCTAAGGAAGAATATAAGAGATATAGAAAAATTATCAGGTCGTATTTACAGTATATGAAAAATTACTTTATCGCGGTTTCTAACGTTTATTTTTATTAATTATCCATATTTAAGGAGATTTAATTATGAGAAGCATGACTGAAGAAGATTTAAAAGCGGCTTTTGCAGGAGAAAGCCAGGCACACGTTAAATATATGATTTTTTCGGAAGAGGCGGAAAAAGAGGGAAAACGAAGGTTAGCCAACATATTCAGGGCTGTAGCTAAAGCGGAACTGATACATGCAAAAAATCATTTGAGGGCTCTCGGAGGTATTAAAAAATGCGGCGAGAACATTTTGGCTGCATATAATGGAGAGAATTACGAAATTGAAGAGATGTATCCCGTATTCAACGAAACCGCTAAGTTTCAAAATGAGAAAGAAGCCCAGCTCTCGACGCACTACGCTTTAGAGGCGGAAAAAATTCACAGGGATATTTATAAAAAAGCTAAAGAACTTTTTGACGCGGGTAAAGATTTTGACGGGGAAACGGTTTATATATGCCCAGTTTGCGGACATACACACGTAGGGCCGGAAGCTCCGGACAAATGCCCTGTTTGCGGATGCCGTAAAGATAAATATATTAAATTCAGCGCATAAAATAATAAAATGGTAATATCGCATAAATAAACTTTGTATTAAATTGTATAGCTAATATTAAAGATTGCAGTTAATCTTATCGATAAGATTTGACAATATAATTTTTTGTGGTATTATAAAAACATAGATATTATTTATGTATTAATTAAGTAAATATTATAAAAATGGGGGTAATTAAAATGGTACAGGGAATTAATTCAAATCCTACGGCATCTCAGCTATTTCAAAGCAATCAAGCAAATGCCAATAAAGGACAATATCAGAATATTTCCGGTCCTAACGACGTTGCGGATAAAACCGCCGCATTAACGTTAAATACCGTAAAAACTTTAAATCAAGGTTTGGTAAACGCGCTTACTCAAACTACGGCAAACCTTAACCAGAATATTCAAGGTCTTCAGGCTGCCGGTAATAACGGCGGAAAAGCCGCAAATCAAAATCAGTATAATAACAACGGACAGGCTGTTACTATAGGAACCAATCAAACCGGAAACGTATTGAGTAAAATCGTTTAGAACTATTTTAAATGCAAAAAAAATTAGACGATTTAATAATATTGGCGAAATCGTTTAAAGCCAAAAGAGCGGCAGTAGTAGTTGCCGAAGACGATTTTGTCATTGAAGGGGTAGTTTTAGCTTATAAAAAGGGTATTATAATACCAAAGCTCATAGGCAACAAAAATAAAATAATTTCTCTCCTCAAAAAAAAAGAAAAAAGTATTTCCGCGAATGATTTTGAAATAATCGGCGCGGATAACGATGTCGATGCGTCTATTATTGCCGTTAAATTAGCCTCCGATAAAAAAGCCGACGTAATAATAAAGGGCCATATCCATACGGATATATTAATGCATCAGCTTATCCGCATGGATAGCGGATTAAGGACTAACAGGTTTATTTCCCATATATTTTGCATGGAAATAAAAACTTATAAGAAATTAATCTTTATAACCGATGCTGCTATTAATATTAATCCCGATATCGTTCAAAAAGCGCAGATACTTCAAAACGCCATCGATATATGCAAAATAATCGGCGTCAAACATCCTAAAGCGGCAATACTTTCGGCGGTGGAAACAGTCAATCCTAAGATAGCTTCTACTATGGATGCCGCAATTATTTCCAAGATGGCGCAGAGGGGTCAAATTACGGGCGGCATTGTTGACGGACCACTGGCTTTCGATAACGTGATTTCAAAAAAAGCGGCGGAAGAAAAAGGAATCAAAAGCGAGGTATCCGGCGATGCCGATATAATATTGGTTCCAAATATAGAATCCGGTAATATTCTTTTTAAAGATTTAGAATATCTTGCCGGAGCGAAAGTGGCAGGAATAGTAATCGGTCTTAAAGTGCCGGTAGTGCTTACTTCAAGGTCTGATAACGCAGAAGCAAGACTTTACTCAGCGGCGTTTGCTACTATAGTTTCAGAAAACTATTCTAAATTTTTAGAATATAAATCATGGGTATAAGAATATAAAATGCAAAAAGGGATCGAAGATTTTATTAAAATGAAATTAAACGGCGAAAAAATCGTAATGATAACCGCTTATGATTACGTTCAAGCCGGAATAGCGGAAGAGGCGGGAGTCGATATAGTATTGGTAGGCGATTCGCTTGCAACTACCGTTCAGGGAAAAGATAATACGATAAGCGTTACGTTGGACGAGATGATTTACCATGCTAAAATAGTGAGGGCAGGTTTAAAAAATACTTTTTTAGCATGCGATATGCCTTTTATGTCTTACCAGGTAAACTCCGAACAGGCTTTGACAAATGCAGGCAGAATACTGAAAGAAAGCGGAGCAAACGCCGTTAAAATGGAAGGCGGCGCTAATATTGCAGGTACAGTTAAAAAACTTACCGAAAGCGGTA
>JAJZJD010000038.1 GCA_021828445.1 bacterium | reverse complement strand
CGCGATAAGAGAAGGCGGGCACACGGTTGGAGCCGGAGTTATAACAGAGGTTATAGAGTAATTTAAACATAGAAAAACATAGAATGGGGATGGAATTAATTCTGTCCCCTAATAAAGGGGTAATATATAAATAATGAGAGAGATAATAACGCTGGCATGCGGCGAATGCAAGCAAAGAAATTATACTACTACAAAAAACAAAAAGCTTTCTTCGGAAAAATTATCCGTAAAAAAATATTGCAAATTTTGCAAAACACATACGGCGCACAAGGAAACAAAATAAAAATTTTAAAATAATAGGCCAGTAGCTCCAACGGCTAGAGCATCGGACTCCAAATCCGAGTGTTGGGGGTTCGAATCCCTCCTGGCCTGCCAGTATGCATATAATTTAATGAGAGAAAATATCAATACGGGAATAATAAAAATGAAGAGCAATCCTGTTTCGGATTTTATAAAAAAAACAAAACAATATCTTTACGAAGTTAGAGCGGAACTCGGTAAAATAGTATGGCCGGAAAAGGATAAAGCGACAAAGACGACTTATGTCGTCGTCATTTTTATAGTGCTTGTTACCGCTTTTCTGGGTCTTGCAGACGTATTATTTTCTAAAATATTTTCATATTTTTTTCAAATTTAGTATAAATTAAAATTAAAAACAAAAAAAATTAATGAGCAAAGAAGAACAAGAAAGAACGGAAGAAAATATTGAATCCGGCTTAGAAATAAATGCGGCGGATGCAGACGGAGGAGATTATGTCGAAATCGACGAGATTCCTAAAAAATGGTATGCCGTCCATACTTATTCCGGTTTTGAGGATAATGTCAAACTTGCGCTTGAAGAAAGAATTAACTCGAGCGGCTTTAAGAAATACTTCGGCGATATAATAGTTCCTAAAGAAGATATTATAGAAAAAACTGCTAAAGGGGGGAAGAAAAAAGTTAAAAGAAAATTTTTCCCCGGTTATATTTTTGTTAGAATGAACGTAAATACGGATTCATGGCACTTGCTTAAGGCGACTCCTAAGGTTACGGGATTTGTGGGCGACCAGTTGAATCCTATGCCCGTTGACGAATCCGAAATGGAAAAGATAGTGGCGCAAATAACCGAAGGCATTAAGAGACCAAAAGCAAAGATAGAATTTTCCAAGGGCGACAGCGTTAAAATTACCGAAGGTCCGTTTTCAGGTTTTAACGGCGTAATTAACGAAATAAAACCGGATAAGAGCAAGCTCGAAGTTCTTGTATCCATATTCGGCAGAGCTACTCCGGTCGAATTAGATTTTACTCAGGTAGAGAGGAATTAACTTAAAACTTAATAAAATGGGGACAGACTTAAGCCCGTCCCCAAGAAAAGAGGATAAATATTATGGCGGTAAAGAAAATTCAGGCTATGGTAAAACTGCAAATCGTAGGCGGCAAGGCTAATCCGGCTCCGCCGGTCGGTCCTGCGCTCGGTCAGCACGGCGTAAATATAATGGAGTTCTGTAAACAGTTTAACGAGAAGACTAAATCGCAGGAAGGAACAGTCATTCCTGTAGTTCTTACGGTTTATGCCGACAGATCGTTCGATTTTATTTTAAAAACGCCGCCCGCTTCGGTTTTGCTTAAACAGGCAGCCGGCATAGAAAAGGGTTCTAAAGAACCGAATAAAAATAAAGTTGCCGTTTTAAACAGAGCTAAAATAATGGATATCGCAAAACTTAAAATGCCCGACCTTAATGCTAACGAAATCGCTCCGGCAATGAAAATCATTGAAGGGACGGCGAGAAGCATGGGCATAGATATAACCGATTAAATATAAACATTAAAGGAGACTACCGATATGAAAAAAAGAGGGAAAAAATATATAGATGCATTGAAAAATGTCCAGATTGAAAATAAGTATTTCGCATTGGACGATGCATTAAAAATCGTAGTCGATTCCCATCATGTAAAATTCGATGAGCCGGTCGATGTCGCTATAAATCTCGGAATTGACGTTAAAAAAAACGATCAGCAGGTTAGGGGGGCTGTTTTACTGCCTCACGGCACAGGCAAGGCAGTTAAGATTCTTGTTTTTGCTAAAGGAGAAAAAGAACGCGAAGCTCTGGCCGCGGGAGCCGATTATGTAGGGCAGGAAGATATGATAACAAAAGTACAGCAGGGGTTTATGGATTTTAACAGAGTCGTTGCAACGCCGGATATTATGGCAAGCGTAGGCAAGCTCGGCAAAATACTGGGACCGAGAGGTTTAATGCCGAACCCTAAAGTAGGCACGGTTACTTTTGACGTAGGCAAAATAGTAAAAGAACTGAAAGAAGGTAAAATAGAATTTAAAGCTGAGAAAAACGGAATTTTGCAGGCTTCTATAGGTAAGGTGTCTTTTGGTTCGACCAAGCTTAAAGAAAATTTTATAGCGCTTCTTGAAATCGTAAATAGATTGAAACCGGCTTCAAGCAAGGGCGTATATGTTAAAAAGGTTTCTTTATCTTCTACTATGGGCTTAGGCGTAAGCGTAGATATTCTTAAATTAAAAAATAATTTGATATAAAAATAATAAATAAAAATTTAATATCGTCAATGACGGCAGGTTAATAAATCCCGCCCAGACAAAAAGAGCTTTATTGTCCTGATTTTCTTTTAAATCGCTCTTGTTTTCTTTGTTGACGTATTAGAAAAAATTTAAAAGAAAGGAGGGGAGAAGAAAATTGAAAAAAGATAGGAAGAATCAAGAGATTGAATCTTTGAAACATAACCTTGAAGTCAATCAGGCTGTTTTTATAAGCAGATATCAAGGATTAACCGTGGAAAAATTCAGTCTTTTAAGAAGGCAGATGCGCGGTACGGGGGCATTGCTCAAAGTGTTTAAAAATACGTTGAGTAAAATTGCTTTTAAACAGACTTATGCCGAATCTCTTTCGGAATTTTTAGACGGACCTAATTTTTTAGTATTTACAAACGATCCGCTTGCCGGTTCAAAAGTGCTGTCTAAGTTTGCGCAGGAAAACCCGGACAACATTGAGATTAAGGCGGGTTATTATCAAACGGTTCTTGATAAAGTCGCAATCATTACGCTTGCTACATTGCCTTCCAAGGATGTTTTAATTGCGAGATTTATGTCTGTTATCAAGTCGCCCGAAATCCGCTTAGTTTTCACTTTGAGGTCGCCTGTAATAAAATTAATCAGAACGCTTCAGGCAGTAGAAGCCGCAAAATCTGCCATGTAGATCAAATTTTAAATTAATTAAATAATTTTTTAAACTTTTATTTTAATAATTATCGGAGGAAAAATAATGGCTATAACAAAAGAAGATGTTTTAAGTTACATAGAAAATGTTTCCATAATCGAATTAAACGAATTAATAAAAGCAATTGAAGAAAAATTCGGCGTCAAGGCAGATCAGTTCGCGATGGCGGCGCCTGCCGGCGGCGGTGCCGGCGCAGCCGCAGCACCTGCTCAAGCCGAAGAAAAAACGGAATTCGATGTTGTTCTTGCAAATGCCGGAGCCAATAAAATTCAGGTTATTAAAGTAGTCAGGGAACTTACAAGCCTGGGATTAAAAGAAGCTAAAGATTTAGTTGACGGAGCTCCTAAACCTGTAAAAACAGGCGTTAATAAAGAAGATGCGCAAAAAATGAAAGTAAAACTTGAGGAAGTCGGCGCTACCGTTGAAGTTAAATAAATTAAAATATAATTGTATTTAAGTTAGAAAAACGGGAGTTTAAATTTAAATGTCAAAAGCAAAATCGGAATTAAATATAGAAAGTAATAACCCTATAATTATAAGAAAAAATTTCTCGAAAATCAAGAAGGTAATAGATAATCCTAACCTTCTTGAGGTTCAGAGAAAATCGTACGAGAGATTTTTACAAAAAGATTTATCCCAAAATAAAAGACTTAATAACGGGCTTGAGGGCGTATTTAAATCAGTCTTTCCTATAGAGGGGCTTAATAAAAATTTTTCTTTAGAATTTAAGGGTTATACTATCGGAGAGCCGAAATACAGCATATTCGAATGCAAGCAGAAAGGGCTTACCTACAGCGCTTCCCTCAAGGTCCTTTTTGATCTCGTAACGTTTGAACCTAATATCAATCCGAATGATAACGATTCTCAAAGGGATATTAAAGATATTAAGGAGCAGGAGATATATTTCGGCGAAATTCCCTTAATGACTCATAACGGTTCTTTTGTTATAAACGGAATTGAAAGGGTAATCGTGAGTCAATTGCAAAGGTCTCCCGGAGTTTTTTACGACAGCGATAAAATAAGAAGTCATGCCCAGGGTAAGCCTTTTTATACCGCAAGAATTATACCGTATAGAGGTTCATGGCTGGATTTTGAATTTGACCAGAGGGACATGATTTTTGTCAGGATAGACAGGAAGAGAAAATTTCCCGCTACAATATTGCTTAAAGCGGTAGGATATTCTAAAGAAGATATTCTCGGAAGTTTTTACCAGGTAGAAACATTTAGAATCGAAGGCGGGAAATATTTCAGGAAAATGCCCAAAGATTTTCTTGTTTTCACAAGGGCATACGAAGATATAGTAAATCCAAAAACAGGCGAAGTTTTAATTAAAAAAAATAGAAGGATTACGAAGCATCTCATAAATAAACTTGAAGAAGCAGGTATTGAATTCCTGCCCTGCGACGAGTCGGATATTATCGGTAAATATCTTGCAGCCGATATAATCAATGGCAAAGAAACTATTTCAAAGTCGGTGCATCCGGTAAACCAAGCGCTTTTAGAATCGTTTAGCAGCATAGGGGTTAACGAGTTTAAGGTCTATTTTATAGATAATATAAATGTTTCCTCTTCGGTTCTCGATACGATTCTGGCGGATAAGGTTAATACTAAAGAAGAGGCTATTATAGATATTTATAAAAGGATGAGACCCGGAGAGCCTCCGAATATTTCTTCCGCTTCATCTTATTTTGAAAATATGTTTTTTAACGCGGAAAGATACGATCTTTCGGAAGTAGGAAGGCTCAAGATTAACAATAAGCTAAATCTCGATAAGAATCTAACCGACAGAGTTTTATCCCCGGATGATATTTTGAATGTTTTAAAATATTTAATGGAGTTAAAGGACGGCAGGGGTTCAATCGACGATATAGACCATCTCGGTAACAGGAGAGTAAAATCGGTAGGCGAGCTTCTGGAAAATCAGTTCAGGATAGGACTCGTAAGAATGGAAAGAGCGATAAAAGAAAGAATGACTGCTCAAAAGCTTGATTCGCTGATGCCTAACGACTTAATCAATCCCAAGCCGGTAAATTCGTTAATGAAAGAATTTTTCGGAAGGAGCCAGTTGTCCCAGTTTATGGATCAGACCAATCCCCTTTCGGAAGTTACGCACAAAAGGAGACTTTCTGCTCTAGGTCCCGGCGGTCTTACCAGAGAAAGGGCGGGATTTGAAGTCAGAGATGTTCATCCTACGCACTACGGGAGAATATGCCCGATAGAAACGCCGGAAGGTCCTAACATAGGTCTCATAGCTTCTCTTTCTTCTTATGCGAGAGTTAATGAATACGGTTTTATCGAAACGCCTTACAGGAAAGTAAATGTAACGGAAAACGGCGCCGAAGTGACGGACGAAGTCGATTTTTTAACGGCTATGGAAGAAGAAAAGTATGTAATAGCGCAGGCTAATGCGGAAATTGATAAAAACGGCTATCTTAAGCACGAGTTGATTCCCGTCAGAAGAAGCGGAGAAACCGTAATGGTTTATCCGAACGAAGTGGATTATATAGACGTTTCTCCTATGCAACTAGTGTCCGTTGCGACATCCTTAATTCCTTTTTTGGAAAACGATGATGCCAACCGCGCGCTTATGGGATCGAATATGCAAAGACAAGCGGTGCCTTTATTGATGCCGGATCCGCCTATTATAGGAACCGGAATAGAAAGAATAGTGGCTAAAGATTCCGGCGTCTGCATCACGGCAAACCAAACCGGTATCGTGAGTTATGTCGATTCCACAAAAATTATCTTAACGTCTGATGCGGACGATTTAAGCGGCGGCGGCGGAATCAATTATGAATACGACCTTGTTAAATTTCAAAGATCTAATCAAAATACATGTCTAAATCAAAGACCTTTAGTCAAGGTCGGAGAAAAAGTTGTTTTGGGTCAAATCATTGCGGACGGGACTTCGACCAAAGACGGCGAATTAGCTCTCGGACATAATGTCCTAGTAGCCTTTATGCCATGGAACGGCTATAATTTTGAAGATTCTATATTGGTAAGCGAAAACTTATTGCACGAAGATGCTTTTACTTCCATTCACATTGAGGAGTTTGAAGTAGCATGCAGAGAAACAAAATCGGGCAAGGAAGAAATAACATCCGATATTCCGAATATAAGCGAAGATGCCTTAAAGAACCTTGACGAGAACGGCGTAATTAGGATAGGCGCGGAGGTTAAGGCGCAGGATATAATGGTCGGAAAAGTTACGCCAAAAGGCGAAACCGTTCTTACCCCCGAAGAAAAACTTCTTAGAGCGATATTCGGAGAAAAAGCCAAAGAAGTAAAAGATACGTCCTTAAGGGTACCGCCGGGAGTTTCAGGCGTCGTCGTGGATATAAGAATCTTTTCAAGGAAAGGAATCGAAAAAGATTTTAGAGAAAAAGAAATAGAAGACAGTGAAGTCGCCAATTTCATGAGGGAATTGGAAGAAAAACAGCAGGCTATTTTAAATAATGCTCTTCAGAAGATGAGGCATCTAATAATTAATAAAAAATGCAGAGTTAACGCAACGTTATCTTCCGGACATAAGCCTGTTTATATTAAAAAAGGCGACGTATTTAACGAGAATACAGTCTCAAAATTATCTAAAGACGACATATTCAATATAGAATTCGAAGGAAATACGAAAAGCCTTTATGATAAGTTAAAGAAAATAGATGATGAATCATTAGAAGATATCGATTTATTAAGGTCTTATTACGAGGATAAAGTAGAAAGGATACAGAGAGGCGATGAACTCCCCCCGGGTGTTCTTAAGACTATAAAAGTCTATATTGCCATTAAAAGAAGGCTGTCTGTAGGCGACAAAATGGCAGGAAGGCACGGAAATAAAGGCGTCGTTTCCAGAATACTGCCTGTTAACGATATGCCGTTCATGAAAGACGGCAGAATAGTAGATATGGTATTGAACCCGTTAGGCGTTCCGTCCAGAATGAACGTCGGACAGGTGCTTGAAGTGCATTTAGGCTGGGCTGCGCATAATCTTGGTATTCAGATAAATAAAATCATAGAAGATAATTTCGGTCCTGAAGCTATAAGGCGTAAATTGCTTGAAATATTCAGCGAGCCTACTATGATTCATTTTATTAAAGGATTAAACGATGAAGAAATTATAGAATTCGCCAAAAAATATAAGAAAGGCGTTTATATGGCGACCCCGGTTTTTGACGGCGCCAAAGAAAGCGATATAAAAAATCACCTAAAATTGTCCGGCGTAGAAGAAACCGGGCAGGTTACGCTATTTGACGGAAGGACGGGGGAACCGTTCGACAGGAAAGTTACCGTCGGTATTATGTATATGTTGAAACTGCATCATTTAGTCGATGATAAGATACATGCGAGATCCACAGGTCCATATTCCTTAGTCACTCAGCAGCCTCTTGGCGGAAAAGCACAGTTTGGAGGACAGAGGCTTGGAGAAATGGAGGTCTGGGCGATGGAAGCTTACGGTGCGGCGCATACCCTCCAAGAGTTTCTTACCGTCAAGTCCGACGATTCGGTCGGGAGAACAAGAATGTATGAAGCAATCGTAAAAGGCGATACATCATTCAAGGTTGGATTGCCCGAATCTTTTAATGTTCTTATTAAAGAATTACAAAGCCTTTGCCTTAACGTAGAGCTTTTAAAGGAGGGATAAAATGTCGTTTGATGAAAATTTAGAAGAATATAATAATAAAGACGTCGATAATACGCTTACGGTCAGCTTGAACGATATTTCCGAGGATGAAGAAGAGATAGAAGCTGCCGGAGAAAAAGAATTAGACCTTAAAAAGTTGTTCGACGGCGCCAATAAAGGCGATTTCTTTTTAAACGACCGTGAAGGAATTAAAGATCCTCTCAGTTTTAATTCGATAAAACTCGGCATAGCTTCTCCTGACGCCATAAAAAAATGGTCTCACGGCGAGGTTAAAAAACCAGAGACAATTAACTATAGGACATTAAAGCCGGAAAGAGACGGACTTTTTTGCGCAAGGATTTTTGGTCCCATTAAAGATTACGAGTGCAACTGTGGAAAATATAAGAGAATGAAGCATCACGGCATCGTATGCGAAAAATGCGGCGTTGAAGTCATTTCGTCCAAAGTAAGGAGAGAAAGGCTCGGCCACATCGAACTTGCTTCTCCGGTAGCTCATATATGGTTTTTTAAAAGTCTTCCGTCGAGAATCGGAAGTATTCTCGATATGACCCTGAAAGATATAGAAAGAATTCTTTATTTTGAAGCATATGTGGTTCTTGAACCTGGAGATGCCTTAAAGATAGGATTAAAGTATAAGGATTTAATAAGCGAAGAAAATTATCAAAAAATTCAAAAAGAAGGTTATAGTTTTAAGGCGGGCATAGGCGCTGAAGCGTTAAAAGAATTACTTAAAGGCATAGACCTGGAATCCTTGTCCAAAAGTCTTAAGGAAGAAATAGCCGGTCTGCCTAACGGTATTAAAAAGAAAAAACTGGCAAAACAGCTTAAATTGATTGAAGCGTTCAGGACGTCGGGAAATAAGCCCGAATGGATGATTTTAGACGTTATTCCGGTAATTCCGCCGGATTTGCGCCCGTTAGTTCCTCTTGAGGGCGGAAGGTTCGCAAGCTCCGACCTGAATGATTTATACAGGAGAGTTATAAATAGAAACAACAGGCTGAAGAAGTTAATGGAGCTTTCCGCGCCGGAAATTATTATTAAAAATGAAAAAAGAATGCTTCAGGAAGCGGTAGATGCGCTTTTTGATAACGGAAGGCGCGGCCGCGTAATAATGGGGTCGAACAGAAGGCCGCTTAAATCCCTAAGCGATATGTTAAAAGGCAAGACCGGCAGATTCAGGCTTAATCTTCTCGGCAAAAGAGTAGATTATTCAGGAAGGTCGGTTATAGTGGTCGGTCCGGAATTGAAGCTTCATCAATGCGGTCTTCCTAAAAAAATGGCCATAGAGCTTTTTAAGCCGTTTATATTTAATAAGTTATTGCAAAAAGGAGTTACCGATACTCTTAAGACCACGAAAAAGTTGGTAGATAAAGAAGCGCCGGAAGTTTTTGACGTGCTGGAAGAGGTTATTAAAGAGCATCCGGTAATGTTAAATAGGGCACCCACTTTGCATAGGCTTGGAATCCAAGCATTTGAGCCAATATTGGTAGAAGGGAAGGCGATACATCTGCATCCTCTTGTATGCGCCGCATTTAACGCAGATTTTGACGGAGACCAGATGGCGGTGCATGTTCCGCTTTCGATAGAGGCGCAGGTAGAAGCAAGAGTGCTTATGATGGCCACCAATAATATATTGTCGCCCGCAAGCGGCAAGCCTATTATAGTTCCGTCCCAGGATATAGTTTTAGGTTTATATTATATGACCCGCGAAATGCCTTACGTAAAAGGAGAGGATAAGATTTTTTCCGACCCTGACGAAGTTAAATTTGCTTACGATAACGGACATGTCAGTCTGCATGCCCGCATAAAGGTTAGAATTAACAATAAAATAGAGACGACCACGGTAGGCAGGGTTATACTTTATGAAATAATTCCTGAAGAAATCGCATTTGATTTAATAAATACGGTAATGTCTAAAAAAGAGATTACAAATTTAATCGACTATGCTTTCAGGGTT